>NZ_MKWH01000021.1:0-458385 GCF_001899705.1 Sphingobacterium sp. 40-24
ATTGCAATCGGCTCTTTCTTTAGTAGCGGGGACCAGACTCGAACTAGTGACCTTCGGGTTATGAGCCCGACGAGCTACCAACTGCTCCACCCCGCAATATATTTTTGAACAAAATTGCTTTTTTCTTTTGAAAAAACAAGATTATGATCCTTCCGAATTGGAGTACAAAGATATATTTTGTTTCTTTGTAATCCTAATAAAATTTAGAAAAATGTCACACAAAGCAGGATTCGTAAGTATCATCGGAAAGCCAAATGCTGGTAAGTCCACCCTAATGAACGCTTTAGTGGGTGAAAAAATGTCTATCATTACACCCAAAGCGCAAACGACAAGACACCGCATTATCGGTATTGTAAACGATGAAGACCACCAAATTGTGTTTTCGGACACCCCTGGTGTTATCAAACCAAACTATTCTTTGCAAGAATCAATGATGAATTTTGTCCAAGGATCGTTGATCGATGCAGACATTATTTTATTTGTGACAGATATCCACGAAAAATACGATGAGAACGATGTCCTGGAGAAATTGCGTAAAACAAATTCCCCTGTTGCCGTGCTTATCAACAAAATTGATAAATCTTCGGAAGAAGAGGTCAAGGCTAAGATTGAATTTTGGCAGGAAAAATTAAATCCAGATACCGTTTTTGCGATTTCAGCAAAATTAAATCATAATGTCGCCGCCGTGATGCACTACATCAAGGACAAGTTACCGATTCACGAAGCCTATTATGAGAAAGATGAGCTAACGGATAAATCCATGCGTTTCTTCGTCTCTGAGATGATCCGTGAAAAAGTATTCAAACTATACGATAAGGAAATCCCCTACAGTACAGAGGTAATCGTCACATCATACAAAGAAGAAGCAAATATCACACGTATTGCTGCCGAAATTATTGTAGAGCGCGACTCTCAAAAAAATATTATCATCGGAAAAGCAGGTGCCATGATCAAAAAAGTCGGTACCTATGCCCGCCAGGATATTGAAGAGTTTATCGATGGAAAAGTATTCCTCGAACTTTTTGTTAAGGTGATTCCTGACTGGAGAAGTAAAAAGAACTACCTTAAACGTTTTGGTTACGATGATTAATTCGCTTTGAAAAGTTCGTACGGAGACCTTTTTTACAGACCTCTACTGCACGAACTATTCTTCTTTTAAATTTTTACGTTGCAAAATATTCACGAAGTGCTTTAATCTGTTTCAGATTAAGCACTTTTTTTAGCTCTTCATCGGAGGCTTCCTTCACTTTTTTTACCGATTTAAACTCAGTTAACACTTTCTCAACCGTTGTTTTTCCAATACCCGGAACATTTTCCAGCTCTGAAACGAAGGTTTTGCGGCTCCGTTGATTTCTGTGGAAGGTGATTCCGAAACGGTGTGCTTCATCCCGGAGATGTTGAATGACCTTGAGGGTTTCAGACTTCTTATCCAGATAAAGTGGATATTGATCACCCGGATAGAATAGCTCCTCCAGTCTTTTGGCAATGCCGATGACCGTGACTTTCCGTTCTATCCCCAACAAGCGCAGACTCTTTAAGGCTGCGCCCAGCTGCCCCTTTCCCCCATCGATAATGATCAATTGCGGCAAAGGCTGATCTTCATCCAATAATCGCCTATAGCGTCTAAAAACAGCCTCCTCCATCGTGGCAAAATCATTGGGACCCTCCACGGTTTTCACATTAAAGTGGCGGTAATCTTTCTTCGAAGGTTTTGCATCCTTAAAGACAACAATAGCCGATACGGGATAATTCCCCTGAATATTCGAGTTATCGAAACATTCAATATGTTGCGGGAGCACATTCATGCGCAGATCTTTTTGCATCTGCTTTAAGATGCGCTCCGTCCGAATATCCGGATTAAGCTTTTCATATTGCAACAGACGCTCTTTTCTAAAAAATGCCACGTTCTTTTGGGAAAGTTCCAGCAATTTTTTCTTTTCGCCCAACTTCGGAATCGTAAATCGAATCCGTTCGTTCTCTTCAATATCCAATTCAAAAGGTACGATAATTTCCCGCGAGAGGCTTTTGAAGCGCTCCCGAATCTCCGGTATCGCCAAGGCCAAAAGCTCCTGTTCACTCTCGTCCAAACGCCTTTTCATTTCGAGGGTCTGTGTCTGAATAATAACACCATTCATGACTTTCAGGTAATTGACAAAAGCGTAACCCTCGTCTGAAGCAATACTAAATACATCCACATTGGTAATGGATGAGTTGACCACCGTCGACTTGCTCTGGTAGTTGTCCAGCTTATCCAACTTGGCCTTCATTAACTGTGCCCTTTCAAAATCCAAAGCCGCTGCTGCTGTACCAATACTTTCCTTTAAACGATTGGTCACCACAGCAATCTTTCCGTTCAGAATATCCTTGATATCACTCAGGTTCTGATCGTAGTCGTCTTCGGACTGATACCCTTCGCAGGGCCCCTTACAATTTCCAATTTGATATTCAAGACAGATCTTAAACTTGCCTTTCCGTATGTTTTCCTGTGTGAGAGCCAAATTGCAGGTACGGAGGGGAAATAGTTCACGGATCAGATCCAATACAATATGCATCATCCCCACCGAAGGATAGGGGCCATAATAACGAGACCCATCCTTGATATATTGTCTGGTCCAAAAAACCCGCGGAAAAGGTTCGTTCTTGATGACAATCCATGGATAGGTTTTATCATCCTTCAACAGAACATTATACTTGGGCTTGTGTTTCTTGATTAATGAATTCTCAAGCAACCAAGCATCAATCTCTGTATCAACTATAGTAAAAGATATACGGTTGATCTTGCGAACCAAAACACGGGTTTTGCCATTCAGCTGATTTTCATTCACGAAATACGAACCGACCCGATTACGCAGATCCTTCGCTTTACCGATATAGATCAGCTCACTATTTTTATCAAAATACTGATAGACTCCCGGTCGATGTGGTATCTTTTTTAATTCTTCTCTATAATCAAATACGTCCATTACGTTCCAATATCAAACATGTTCAGCAAAAAGGCCAGACAACAAATCTCGAAAAAATTTATTATCTGGCCCAATGGTAATCGTTAAAATAACTTAGAAACCTAAGCGATCATCTTTTAGTTTAGTCGCATCTTTACCGCTTGAATCCGTAGATCCATCTTCGACATCTGAGCCACCACCGCCCCAATACTGATTACAGTCAATGACACGGGTAAGCCCACCCTGCGGTTGCTCAAAATCGCCCTTGGTATACTTCAGATTTGAATCTTTATATACTTTCTGCATATAGTACGCAAATACAGGCATCGCTGCTGCGGCCCCCTGTCCGTACTCCATCCTGTCGAAACTAATACCTCGATCTTCTGCACCGGTCCAAACCCCTGTAACCAGTTCCGGTGTGATACCAATAAACCAGGCATCTGAGTTATCGTTGGTTGTACCTGTTTTACCACCAATTGGATTGGTGAGCTTATACATCCATTGAATACGTCTCGCCGTACCTTGGGATACCACTTTTTTCAACATATCAACAATAATATAAGCAGATTCACTATTTAAGGCTTTTACGACCTTTGGTGCTTTATCGTAGATCGGTGTACCATTTTTATCTTCAATACGTAAGATCGCAGTTGGCTCAATCCAGGTTCCTTGATTCACAAATGCCGAATAAGCACCCACCATATCAAAGACCGACGCTTCATAAGCACCTAATGAGATCGAAGGATAATTAGGCACATCACTTGTTATACCCATCCGTTTAGTCAATGCGGCCACTTCTGCAGCACCAACTTCGTGTACCAAATAGGCCGTCGCATAGTTTTGCGAATAAGCCAATGCCTTCGCTAAAGTAATCGGGTTCCCACCTTGTGCATTTCCTCTTGGCGTCCACCCATTATAGGTTTGTTGGTAATTGGGAATACTGTAACATGGTGAATAACCGTTGTCAATCGCCACCGCGTACGTAAATGGTTTCGCCGTCGATCCGACCTGACGTGTACCCATTTTTACCTGATCATATTTGAAGTGGTCAAAATCAATACCCCCAACCCAAGCTTTAATATGTCCGGTCTTCGGCTCCATAGACATCATCGCATTGCGCAACATGAGTTTATTGTACTTAATAGAATCCATTGGCGTCATCATCGTATCAACACTTCCCTTCCACGTAAAAATATTCATCGGAACCTTTACATTGAAAGCCTTTTTGATTGCGTCTTCATTCAAGCCCTCTTCTTTCAAAATACGGTAACGGTCAGAGCGCTTCATTCCACTCATGAGCAGTTTGGCTTTGTCGCCTTTAAAAGGATCCCTATTTTTCCATTGTGCGGAAAATTTAGACTGCAATTGCTTCATCCATTCTTTTTGCGAATCCTCTGCATATTGCTGCATCGACATATTGATCGTCGTATAGATTTTCAATCCATCACGATCGAGGTCATACGGCGTACCATCTGGTTTGGTGATGGACAATTTTGCAAATTCTTTTTTGATTTCATCCTTTAATACCGCTCTAAAATAGGGTGCCAAACCTTCACCGTAATTTGCAATCTTCAGTTCTAAACCAAGTGGTTTCTCCTTCGCTTTGGTAGCCTCCTCTGCCGAAATAAAATTAGCGGCAACCATATTGTTCAATACTGTATTACGGCGCGTACGTGATTTTTCGGGGTACCGCACAGGAGAATATGCTCCCGGGCCTTTAAGCATTCCTACCAAAAGGGCTGCTTGTTCCGCCGTCAGTTTATCCGGAGTCGTATTGAAATAAGTCCGCGCGGCAGATTTGATTCCGTAGGTATTATAAGCACCAAAGTCTACCGTATTAAAATACATGGTAATAATCTCATCTTTGGTATAATTTCTTTCCAAACGAACAGCGGTAATCCATTCCTGAAATTTTTGGATGACACGCTTTAGAAAATTCTTTTGCCGTCCATCCGAAAATAGATTCAGAGCCAGCTGCTGTGTAATGGTACTTCCCCCCTGTTTGTTACCGGTCAAGGTGTGAAAGATAACTGTAAATGTCCGTGAGTAGTCTATCCCGGAGTGATCATAAAAGCGTTTATCCTCTGTAGAAACCAATGCTTTGACCAAATAAGGTGACAATTCACTATACTTTACATTGGAACGGTTTTGGACATAATACGTTCCCAATACCTTATGATCTTCCGTGATAACTTCAGACGCTAAATTACTTTTGGGGTTTTCCAAATCACTGAAGGAGGGTAATTTTCCAAATAGGCCAAGACGTATACTCAATATAAAGAGAAAACCTATCGCGACAATCCCGACGATAATTTTCCAAAAATTGAACGTATACCGCTTGACATCAGCCTCAGTAAGTTGATTTTTTTTTGATACTCGTTTCATCTATTTACTAAATTTCAAACGTAAATATTATTCATTGTAAAGACCGCAATGCAGAGACCATTTTTCCAACCGCAGTTGCATTTTGCAAACTTGGATAGGGCATCATTTTGATCTTTAAAGACTTCAATTAAGACATTAATGCACACTCTATCAGATAGTGTGCCAAGAATCCCTACTTTGGCAAAGGTATTACTAATTGGGCCAAAAGCAAGAATTTAAACGTGAAAATATTGTGGCGAACTACGCGCGTTCAATCAAGCAAACCGCATAGGCAACCACCCCTTCCTGACGACCGATAAATCCCATTGTTTCATTTGTTGTTGCTTTAATAGAGATGTCATCGATATCCAAACCCGTTGCTTCAGCCAGTTTAACCTTCATTTGTGGAATGTAGGGTTTTATCTTAGGAGCTTCCAGGCACAGCATCGCATCAATATTGCCAAGCGTATATCCCTTCGCAGCAATCAGCGCCATACATTCTTTTAATAACAATAAACTGCTAATGCCTTTCCAGCGCATATCTGTATTTGGGAAGTGGTAGCCAATATCTTCCAAATTGGCGGCGCCTAAAATGGCATCACATATCGCATGAACCAACACATCGGCATCAGAATGCCCGAAGGCTCCAGCATGATGCTCCAGTTGCACTCCACCAACAATAAACGGATGACCATCTTTCATCTGATGGACATCAAATCCAAATCCTACCTTAATTTTCATTACACGAATTATAGCTATGCTGTCTGTTCACATCCTTAAGATATGCCCAAACACGCGGTTTATATACACTAAATCGGCCAATGCATGCTATTTGACAAGCTAGCATAGGTATAGATCAAAACCGATTCATCTTCGCTGAGATTCCCTGGTATGAACATCTAAAATCATTGACAGATTACTGCGAAGATAGCAATTCGCAGCTATATTTATTGCGACAAAAGGTTTCTGGCAGGTAGCGCAACGAAAATCATTGAAATAACGGTTCGACCAGATGAAAAAGAGTCGCATAAAAAAAAGGCTATCCTTGAGAATAGCCTTTTTCTATATTATTGTCTGTTTGTTTTTCGAAACGCTTCCAAAGGTAAAGCTTAAGCTTCTACTTCTTCTGGCGCAAACTGATCATATACTTCTCCAAAAGCATCGTAGTCCTGATCGCCATTAGGCTCAAAAACCTGAATATCTTTTGATCGAGCAAAATCAACTATTTCCGTGTTGACATTTTCGTCAGCGACAACCACCATATCGGTAAAATGCAAAGCACCTTTGTAGATCGCCTCATAACTACCATCGCCGTACACCTGCGCATCCGCAGCCTTAAAGGAGCCCTCGGGCGCCATTTCAGCATACTTTGTACCTAATGTACCTTTAAATTCTTCATTGAACAAAGAGTACATCACTTTTGCATCCTTGAATGTAGGATCGTCTTTATACGTTGTCTTCACGTAAGCCGGTACCAAAGCAGAGAACCATCCATGACAGTGTACTACATCAGGGGACCAACCTAATTTCTTCACAGTTTCCAATGCTCCTTTACAGAAGAACACCGAACGCTCATTATTGTCTGCAAAGAATTCGCCATGCTCATCACTAAAAACTTTTTTACGCTGAAAGTAGTCTTCATTATCCAAGAAATATACCTGCATACGGGCCGCAGGTAATGAAGCAACTTTAATAATTAGCGGATTATCATTATTATCCACAACAATGTTCAAGCCTGAAAGACGAATAACCTCATGTAATCTATTTCGACGCTCATTGATATTCCCAAAACGCGGCATTAAGATCCGGATCTCAAAACCCTTTTCTTGCATCGCTTGCGGAAGTTGACGTGTAATTTCAGAAATTTTAGTTAATTCGAGGAAAGGCGACATCTCGTGAGTAATAAACAATATCTTCGTTTTTGCCATCTCCAGTTATTTTTATTTATTATTTTCGAACAGTAAAATCGGTCTACAAAGGTACGAAAAAAATACTTACTATGCAATTTACTATTAATCATCGTTTTATATTCCCAAAATATTATGCAACTTTGCCAACAAAAACTAAATAGCAAAGTGGAAATTTTCAAAACGAAAGCATCTCTCCAAGCATACCTGCAACAAGCCCGATCAACAGGTCAAAAAATCGCTCTAATTCCTACGATGGGCGCTTTACATGAAGGACATTTATCCCTATTAAATTATGCAAAACCAATCAGCGATATTCGTGTTTGCAGCATTTTTGTTAACCCCACACAATTTAACGATCCGAAAGATCTCGAAAAATATCCACGGCCCATTGAAAACGACATTAGATTACTGGAATCCGTCGATTGCGACATTCTCTTTTTACCAAGTGTCGATGAAATGTATCCCGATAAAAATGAAGCCTGGCATCTTGACCTTGGCGAACTGGATCAGATTTGGGAAGGTGAAAAACGCCCCGGGCATTTCCAAGGTGTCACCCAGGTGGTCTATAAATTATTTACCTTAGTACAACCGGATATTGCTTGTTTCGGGCAAAAAGATTTTCAACAGGTCATGGTCATCAAACGCATGATAGCCATGAAGGATCTCGCGATTCAATTGGCGATATGTCCTATCATTCGAGATCAAGACGGCCTAGCACTGAGCTCTAGAAACGCGCGCTTAAGCGACGCTGGAAAAAGAACAGCTTTGGCGCTCTCCCGCTCCCTGCAATATGTAAAAGATCATATACATGACGCTATCCCGCTAGCGGAAATAAAGGACAAAGCCTTGCAGATTTTAACAGACACCGAAGGACTAACCGTTGAATATTTTGCCCTATGTGAGAGTTCGACCTTAAAAGAAGTCAATCACATCGATTTCAGTAAGCAGCATGTCGCACTTGTCGCTGCCTGGGTTGAAGGTGTTCGTTTGATTGATAATATGATTCTGAATAATTTGTCAAATTAATTGACAAATCTTTCAAATTCAGTAGAAAGCCCTACCTTTGCGCCATGGTAATAGAAGTAATGAAATCCAAGATTCACCGCGTTAAAGTCACACAAGCGGAATTGAATTATGTGGGTAGTATCACGATAGATGAAGATTTGATGGATGCCGCAAATATCATCGCTAACGAGAAAGTTCAAATCGTAAACAACAATAATGGAGCCCGTCTTGAAACATACGTCATCCCAGGGCAACGTGGATCAGGCATTATCTGTTTGAATGGTGCTGCGGCTCGCCTGGTTCAGGTCGGCGACATCGTCATCATCATTTCCTACGCAAACATGGATTTTGAGGAAGCTAAGAAGTTTAAACCTTCCGTTGTATTTCCAGACGACAACAATCATCTGATTAAATAGTCAGGAAGCAAGTTAAGCTTAGCACATAGAAACTTTATAATTTTTTAATGAGTGGATCACGAATACTCACAAAATAAAATCGTATTTTTGAAGCGTTACCCTAAAAAGTAACGCTTTTTTATGTACCGAAAAACAACGAAATCCCCACGTCAGCTTATCGCATTTTGCCAATTGGTATTAATGTCGCTGATTATTATTTCGGGTGTTGTTTTTATGCACAAAGAGGTAAAATCAACCGGTGAGATTGTCATGCACACCCACCCTTATGATTTTACCAAGAAACAAAAGCCGCAAGAAACAGATGACCAAATCGAATACCTCAATGTCATCTATCACAATACCTACGTACAAACTGAATTTACCGTCCTTGAGCTTCCTATTCCGCGTGAAGTAAAAGAGGAACGCTATCATTTATTTTGTCCGGAAGCATTCACCACAACCGTCGATCATTACCACTTACGTGGTCCCCCCAGCTTAGCATAAATCAAAAATCAAAGATTTCGAAGGTCTGCAGTCCAGGGTGGCCAAACTCGTGTTGTGCAAAAAACAATATGTTAGCCATGCGCTCAATTGATTGGTCCAGTTGCTATGGAATGTAGTACCTATCGATAAGTATCTTTTGATACCATCTTTTCGTTGCCTCCTTTTCGAGCATTGTCTTTTCACAATGGCGAAAACGTTTGCTGAATAACCTTGGCGGGAGTTCAGTACGTTGCCTGGTATAAAGCACCTTACTAAAAAACGAGCCATTCGCCTGTTTTCGAGAAGTTTGCAATACCTCGAGCGCCATTTATGCAATAGGAATAGACCTCGCTATACGAGGCTTAAATGTTTTAAATTTTTATCAAATTACGATGCTAAAGCAATACACATTATTGGCCACATTACTGGCTGGTACATCCACTATATACGCCCAGTCAAAACTTGAAGGCTACTTGTTCAATAAAAATCATGAAGCGGTTCCTTCCGGTACCCTGACCTTAAAAAACAGCAAGCTCGCGACAACATCCGATGCCGATGGCTACTTTAAGCTGTCTGCAATATCAACGCAAAAAGTAACCTTGAATATATCTGCAGTGGGCTATCGTTCCTTCAGCAAAGTCATCTCTTTAGACACGTTGAAGGCACCATTGCAAATCCAACTGGAGGAAGACAACCTCAATTTGGATGAGGTTGTGGTTTCAGCTACACGCTATGGCGTAAAACGTAAGGACGCTCCTGTGGTGGTCAATGTCATTGGTCCCAAATTATTTAATGCGACACAATCTGTCGCTATGTCGGAAACATTGAATTATCAACCGGGGGTACGGGTCGAAAACAATTGCCAGAATTGCGGTTTTTCACAAGTCCGGCTTAATGGTCTCGAGGGCCCCTATTCACAAATATTGATCAATAGTAGGGCGGTATTTTCCGCACTAAATAGCGTATACGGTTTGGATCAGATTCCAACCAGTATGATCGACCGTATTGAGGTTGTGCGCAGCGGCGGTTCGGCTTTATTTGGTGCCAATGCCATTGCAGGGACCATCAATATTATTACAAAAGATCCGGTAGAGAACGACTGGCAGGTCAAATCCACCAACTCACTTATTGGTGGCAAAAGCTGGGATAATACCGTTGATTTTAATACCTCAACCGTTTCGGAAGACCTCAAAAGAGGAGCCACATTCTACGGCATGCACCGTAATCGGGAAGCTTACGATGCGAATGGTGATGGTTTTTCGGAAATAACCAAACTTCGTAACACCACTTTCGGCACAAAATTATTTTACAAGCCGAGTGACCTGGATAAGATAACGGTTGACTTTAGCACCGTGAACGAGTTCCGCCGCGGTGGTGATCAACTCGATAAAGTACCCCATCTGACGCAAATCACCGAGCAATTGGAAACCAGTTCGCTTGTTGGCGGAATCACCTACGATCATTATTCCACCGATTATAAGCAAAAAATGTCCCTGTATGGCTCTGTGCAGAAAACTGTTCGCGACAGCTACTATGGCGGTCTTGGAGGCGGAACAACACTTGCCGACAGCACATTAGCCGCAAATGCCTATGGAAAAACAAATGATATCGCGCTGGTTGCCGGGGGACAATATACCTACAACTTTGAAAGAGATGTATTTACTGCCGGAGTGGAGTTTTCATACAATGATACCCAGGATGAAATACCGGGGTATAAACGAACCATCGATCAGCAGAATAAAGGACTAGGCAGTTATGCCCAATACGAATGGAAACCTTTAAGTAATTTTAAAACGTTAATTGGAGCGCGATATGATTATACCTATGTAGACGGTAAATATAGTCTTGCAGGTATAAATAGGAACTCAGATCAGCGCTTCGGCACCTTTAGTCCACGGTTGACCATCTTATACGATATCACAAAAAACCTCCAATTTAGAGGGGGTTATGCACGTGGCTTCCGTGCGCCACAGGCATTTAATGAGGACATGCATGTCACTTCCATTGGCGGAAACCAAGTCTTTGTATTGATCGGTGAAAATCTGAAAACAGAATACTCCAATGCGTATACAGGTTCTTTTAGCTACAATAAAAATTTCGGAAATGTACAAACCAGTTTGCTCGTGGAGGGATTTTACACGGATCTAAATAATCAGTTTGTCAACGTCATGGCGTCTGAAAAAGACGGATTGATTATCCAGGAAATGCAAAATGGTGAAGGGGCCCGGGTGTATGGTTCTAATATTGAAATCAATATCGCGCCATCCTCCTGGTTTTCTATCCAAACCGGCGGGACGATCCAGCGCTCACGTTACAAGAAAGACCAAATCATCTATACAGGAAAAGAAGATGGGCAGGATATCCTCACCAAAAAATATGTCCGTACGCCCAACATTTATGGTTATTTGAATAGCAACCTGAAAGCAACCAAACAATTTGCGATCGATCTGACTGGAGTATATACGGGAAAAATGATTGTTCCACACATTCAAAATGATGTGATGACCCTCAAAAATGCCCGGGACTTTGTGGAATTAAATCTCCGTTTAGGCTACACCTTTCCAATACATAAGGATTTCAGCATCGAAATTTTTGGTGGAGTACAAAACATGTTCAATGCTTTTCAGAAGGACTTCGACAAGGGAGCGCTACGTGATTCAGACTATATCTATGGTCCAACACGCCCCCGTACTTACACGTTTGGACTTCGTGTTGGTCATTTTCATTAACATAAATTTGGGATATGAAGCATTTCCAAAAAATATATGTGCTCTTAATCCTATTCTTTTATCCGCTCTGCCACTATGGACAGGAGCGGATAAATTGGATTGATTTTGCGCAATTGGATTCACTCCTGGCCGTTTCACCACGCGAAACACTGCTCTTTATTCATACAGATTGGTGCAGCTACTGCCGAAAAATGGAACAGGAAATCTTTACAAAAAAAGAGATTGTCCAATTAATCAACAAGCGCTACTATGCGGTGAAGCTCGACGCAGAATCTATCGATGAGATTGCTTTTGATCGAAGCATATGGAAGCCCTTAAGCAAAAGAAAAAAAACAGGACAATTCCATCCTTTAGCTTTGCAATTGCTACAAGGGAGAAAAATGATTTTCCCAACTCTCCTACATTTTGACAGCGAATTTCGACTAAAAAGTATACAGCAAAAATACCTGAACTCAAAGGAGTTAGCCGTTTTTTTAGAATAATTTAACATTTACGTGTAGCGAACTCCATTATTCCTGCGTTTTGGATTTTATAATTAATACACACTTTAAGAAATTATGAAAAATATCACGAAATTATTAATGGCGTTTTTGTGTCTGGGGGTTCTTTTTACGGCTTGTAATAAAGATAATATCGATTATGATGCATTGAATAGACAACAAATAGAAGCTGCTAGAAAAGAAAAAGCACGCAGGGATTCCCTATTAAGAATACAAGCACCTCTTTTAGAGCAATACGCCAAAACCAAATGGAAAGAAAATGCACGGTTTTCCGACTCTACAGGAATCTGGTACAAAGTAGAGCTTGCAACAGATAACTCAACACCATATAGTTATACAGGAAGTATCGGCTATTATGGTCCACAAGCAAACGCGTGGTCTGCAACCTTAAACTTCAAAGGCGAACTGATGGATGGAACTGTGTTCGACAAAAATACAGATGGTGTTCCTAAAGTTTATGACGACATTCGCGTTGCCATAAAAACTTATGGCCAAGCATGGGTGCAAGCATTTATTCCTACCATTATTAATATCCAAGGTCAAGATGTAAGATTTGAAGGTTTATTACAAAAAGGATTGCAAAAAGGAGACAAAATAAGCTTTATTGCTCCTTCTTACTATTCTTTTGATCAAGTAGAATATACAACAGGAAGCGAAAAGGTAACTGTTCCTAAAAATACACCAGTAGTATACACCATCGACCTAAAAGCTGTTGGTGCTGTTAAATAAAAAATAAAAACAATGCATTCATCGAAGCCGTTCTCCTCGTGAGAATGGCTTTTTTGTAAGTACACGTTCAGAAGTGTAAATTAATGTATCAAAATGTTAATTGTTATAGCGAAAACCTTTAACGAAGAAAAAATAATATACATTTGCAAAGCTACTTTCATAAAGAAAATAGCTTTTCCTTGAAAAACCAATAAAAAATATAATGAAAAAACTGTTATCACCACTATTCATGGGAATTGCAGCAATCGCTTTCCTTATTATCAGCTGTAACAAAAGCGACGATGCGCCGGTTTATGATGCGAATGCACAATTTAAAACGGATTCTGTAACACTTAAAAATTACGTTAGCCAAAATTACCCCAATGCACAATACAACAGCGAAACGGGAATTTGGTATGAAATTCTTGCCGAAGGAACAGGGAACTATGAATATAAAGTGGTTGACACATTAAATGGCAAATACTTAAAATTTAAACCGACTGTAAAATACGTTGGAAAATTATTGAGTGGAAGTGTATTTGATCAAACTGATACTGCAAAAGAATTTGAAATCATCACAAACACGGGGTATCAATATCCATTTTACAGCACTATTATTCCTGCTTGGACCTTCGCATTTGCTCCGCAAAAAATCGGCGACATGAAATTAGGCGGCTTAACCGAAAAAGGTCTACAAAAAGGCAGTAAAATTCACATCATGGCACCTTCCCTTTATGGATACCAAAACCAGGCTGTCGGAACTATTCCGGCAAACTCACCATTGGATTTTGTCATTGAAGTTACAGATATCAAATAATTATCGCCCCTTCTGAAGTAATAAAGCATAAAAGCTCCTAAAATGATCTCATTTTAGGAGCTTTTTAGTTCAAAGAGGTTTTCAACATAAACCTTCACAGCATCATTGCCTCATATCGACCCCTCTCTACAGGGAAATATGCTCCCACAATCTCTTCAAACTAAGAAATAAGGATTGATCTGTTTATCGGACGATAGTTTTAGTGTTTCCAAAATTATCCAAAAACTCAAAAGTAAGATCGATATTAATACTGATATATCTTGATACCTACTTATACCTAATAATAATTTTTAATCAATTTTTAAACAGTGATCAGTCACTAGCAATTCAGTGCTCACTGAACAAGCACTGAACTATCACTGAACAAGCACTGTCTAAAGAGTTAATTTCGTCACTATCTAATTCTAATTTTTCTGTAGAAAAAATGAAAGAGAAAAAAGAAAGGCGCTATACTTAAGTAACAAAAGGATCGCTGCTGTGCGGTAATGGTATGATCCGAAAACAACACTTTAAATTAATTAAACCAAGGAGGAAATTGAAACACCACTCGAAACAGGATTTTAGAAAAAATAAAAGCTCGAAGTGGGGAACTCCGAGCTTTACCTAACCAATTATTAACCTAAATTATGAAAAGTTCTTTATATATTATTTTTAATATCTTTCGTTTCTTTTGATATATCAAAGGTACTACAGATCTGCTTTCATGTCAAGAAATTTAACAGCATTTAACGTTGTTAAAATTATGTTAAAACAATTTAGCACTCCTTGTGTCTTAAAAGGGAGTCTACTAACCTTTCGACTTTCAATAACAAAATCTTCAGCCAAAGAGCTATATAACCAATCGGTGCTCATTTGCAATTTCCCATACTGCTCCTTGTAAATAGCATATAAAAAAGTTATTCCTAACGTCGATTTGCTCCCAACTTGTAAAAAGCGTGCATCTACAATGACAGCAGTTTAAAAGGTGGACCCAACGTGGACTCACTGTGCACGCACTCCGCTTGCGAGCCGAAAGAGGCAATAAAATCTTAGCACTTTTATTCGCATAAGGGCGGGCAGAGTATCAAAAAAAAGAAATAAATTTGTGAGAAGATCCAACATCAATTGGTATCCTATTTAGTTAGACGATTAATAGCATATGAAAATAGCTTTAGCACAATTGAATTACCATATCGGTAATTTTGAAGCAAATACTAAAAAAATAATTAACGCGATCCAACAGGCCAAAGAAGCAACGGCCGATCTTATTATTTTTGCCGAACTCGCAATTGGTGGTTACCCTGCCAAGGATCTTTTGCGAAGTAAGGCCTTTAAACGTCAATGCGATGAAGCTATTCATCAAATCGCAGCCCATTGTCAGGATATCGCCTGTATCATTGGGGCACCAGTCAAAAACAGTGATCCTGAGGGCAAAGAGCTTTATAATACTGCTGTATTTATTGAGCATGGGGCAGTCCGAAACATTGTTAAAAAAGGCCTTTTGCCCGATTATGATGTATTTGATGAATATCGTTATTTTGAGCCCAGCAGACGTTTTGATTGTATCGAGTTGAACGGCGTAAAAATCGCCTTAACCATTTGCGAAGATTTGTGGGATGATGACGACGGGGGCAATTCTTACGTTGGTGATCCCATGGCGGAATTGAGAAATGAAAATCCAGACCTCCTCATCAACATTGCGGCCTCCCCTTTTTCCTATACCCATTTTGATGAACGGATCAAGGTCCTCAGCCAACAGGTAGCAAAGGCTGGTAGACCGCTCATTTATGTCAATCAAATTGGCGCTCACATGGATATTATCTTTGATGGACGCTCAATCGCCCTGAATAATGAAGGAACAAAAATTGCAGAACTAAAAAGCTTTGAAGAAGACCTTCAATTTGTCACCTACCATCAACAAAATATAACGTCCACCACGGCTTCTTCAAAGGAGTCTATAGCTGAGATGGCTCTTATACATGATGCACTGATCCTTGGCCTTCGTGATTATTTTCAAAAATCTGGTTTCAAAAAGGCGGTTTTAGGTCTGTCCGGGGGGCTCGATTCGGCCTTAGTCGCCGCCTTGGCCTGTGAGGCTTTGGGCGCCGATAATGTGTTAGCCATACTGATGCCATCGGTCTACTCTTCCGACCATTCGATAAAAGATGCGATGGATCTCGTCAACAATACCGGCTGTAAACATTATATCGTTCCGATAAAAGATATTGCCAATGCCTTCGAACATAGTTTAGCTCCTCTTTTTGAAGGGCTACAGCCAGATACGACTGAAGAGAATATTCAAGCACGTGCGCGTGCGGTAATTCTGATGGCCGCTTCCAATAAATTCGGCAATATTTTACTCAATACATCCAACAAAAGTGAGGCTGCTGTCGGATATGGCACACTCTATGGTGATATGGCAGGTTCCATCTCCGTGATCGGTGATGTTTACAAATCCAAAGCCTATGATTTAGCACGCTATATCAATCGAGAACGGGAGATCATTCCAGTCAATACCATTGAAAAGGCACCTTCTGCGGAACTTCGACCAGATCAAAAAGATTCGGACTCCTTACCGGAATACGACTTATTGGATCAAATCCTTTTTGAGCTTATCGAAAATGAGAAAGCAGGATCTGAAGTTGTAGCAATGGGCTTTGAAAAATCGTTAGTAGAAAGGGTATGTAAATTGGTTAATAATGCGGAATTCAAACGTTTTCAAGCTCCTCCTATACTGCGTGTTAGTCCAAAAGCTTTTGGTCCAGGAAGACAGATTCCGTTGGTGGCAAAATATCCTTATTAATTTTACAATTCGGATTAAACCATATTTATAGTTTTTTGTCTAAAGTAATAGATTGTAAAACCTAAAAGGATGGTAGCATCCCGGACGGTAAAAAAACAATTGCCATAAAGACCGTCAACTGTACTATTTTTACAATTGAAAGGTATGCGGATAAAGGATAAAAACAAATTAGTTAAATAAATATAAGTTCCATATAGGCCATGAACCATCATGAGTGTGGTTGTCCAATACGGCGACAAAATACTCATGGTAGATTCATCACAGTTGATAAATAAATTACTACGATGAAAAAGATTCTATTATTTTTGGTGCTTTGCGTTGCACTCGCATCATGTTCGTCTTATCAATACAATACCACTCGGGTAGAAAAGATGGATTTTACTCCTTTCAAGACCTATGCTTGGTTACCTCCGGTAGACTCGCTTTCGAAGTCTTATTTTGACAACGATATCGCCAAAGCCAATATCTTGGATGCCGCGAATACTGCGCTGGAGGCAAAGGGCCTGCAATATTCTAAAGATAATCCTGATCTACTATTTCGGTATATTACTATTGTCAACAATAAAAGCCGTTTAATTTATGGTGGCGGCGGTTATTACGGCTGGGGTGGTCCCTGGGGCTGGTACCGTCCATGGTTTTCACCTTACTACTATGGCGGCGGCTATTACCCCGTTGCAAAAGAACGCTATCGATATGGTCATTTGATTATTGAAGCCATCGATCGCAAAACAAACGCAGTAATCTGGCAGGCACGTGGTTCTGGCGATGTTGATAATCCTGAAAAGGCAATTAATAACATCAGCAAGGTTGCAAAAGGTGTTATTGACCTATTTCCTGTAAAAACTATAAAGAAATAAGAGATATTCTCATTTTAAAAAAGGCTGGTTTACAAAATAAATCAGCCTTTTTAGTGTAACTAAAATTATTAGATAGCATCAGTGCCCTCCCTGCGCTCCCACAGCAAAAATATAAGCTGATTTACCATCTTTCCTCGGCAAATTTTGACTATTTTTAATTATTAATTACCGACAATTCATTGAAAAAATATTTGCTATTCTTAGATACGGAAACATCTGGTTTACCGAAAAAATGGAACAAGAGTTATATGGACAGTGACAATTGGCCCCATATTTTACAATTGGCCTGGATCATCTATGACGAAGACCAACAGGAAGTTAAACGAACCAATAAATATATTTACGAGCCGTTAATACCAATTAGCCCTGCATCCGAACAGATTCATGGATTGACACCACCTTTTCTAATGAAATATGGTGAGAAGAAAAAAGACGTATTACGGAAATTCAGTCATGACATCAAAAAATATAAGCCGCAGTTAATCGGCCATTTTCTATCATTCGACCTGCAGGTATTAGCAGCCGAATTCTATCGATCCAACTTGGCTATTCCATTTCATAACTTAGCATATTTTTGCACCTTGTTGCATAGCAAAAAATACGTTCGGAATCCGAATATGGTACATCTTCCACTTTCATCGCTACATGAAACGCTATTTTCGAGTCCAGCGACCGAAATGCATAATGCAGAAAAAGATGCCGAGATTACCGCTAAATGTTATTTTGAAATGATTCGAAAAGATGAATTATCCGAGCAGGACATACAAAATCAGCAAGCTG
This sequence comes from Sphingobacterium sp. 40-24, assembly GCF_001899705.1. Taxonomy (NCBI): domain Bacteria; kingdom Pseudomonadati; phylum Bacteroidota; class Sphingobacteriia; order Sphingobacteriales; family Sphingobacteriaceae; genus Sphingobacterium; species Sphingobacterium sp. 40-24. The sequence continues at coordinate 18,273 of NZ_MKWH01000021.1, forward strand.
AATTCGAAAACATCTGTTAATGTAACTTCCATGAAAAACCCCGACGCTATACCACGCCTACTGAAATCGACTCAGCCATTTCAAATTCTGCCCGAAACCCTACAATTGAGTATCGTCGACAGATTCAATGAACATCGTTTTTCCAAAGATACCTTAGTTTATCGGCAGAACATTACGGATATGGATGGTGTTGATTTAATCCTCGAAGGTGAATATGAAACGTTCTTTCTGGATGTTTCCGATAATAAACGATTGGTCGAAATACACCATAAGCCGTATTGTTTTGGTGGAATATCAGTCTTATTAAACCGAACAAAAGCACTCAAGTCTGTTATTGCGAAAAAAGGTACAATTATTTATCGTTTACCCCGAAAAGACTTTATTGAGTTGTGTAATGCGAATGAAGAGTTTTTCCATTTTTTCACCAATTCCTTTGGAAAAAGAATGTTAGATGAGGAGTTTTCTCATTTTGTGAAGTCGCCAGCTTCCTTTGAGGAAAGCTACTTTGCGGCAGACCAACTCTATTCGCGCAAAATTGAGCATATTACCTATAAAGATATCGTATCCTGTACACCCGATACCCCCATCTTTGAGGCTGCACAGACCATGGCGAAACACAAGGTAAGCTGCATATTTATTAAAAAGGAGGAGCAGATTCTCGGCTATGCAACCGATATTACCTTAAGAGACAATGTCGTGGCCCAGCAGATTCCGGCAACACAATTTATCGCTCAGGTTATGGATAACCCCATTGTCAGTATTTCCGATCAGGCCTATCTTTACGAGGCGGTACTGATGATGTTCCGCACGAAATCGAGGTATCTCCTTGTCGAGAAGGCGGGCAATTATATCGGTTTCCTTAGTCGAAATCGGCTATTGAGTGAACAGGGGCAGTCTCCGCTCGTATTCATTCAATCGGTTAAACTCGCCGAAACGCTGGATGAGTTGCGTGAAAAATGGAATAATGTTCCCGAGATTATCCACCAATTGCTCGGTAGGGGTGTAAATGCCGAGATTGCGAACCAAGTCATCACGACCGTTGCCGACAGTATTGCCCTTAAAGTAATTGAAAAAGTGATCGGGGAAATGGGCGAGCCACCCGCCAAATTTGTGTTTATGGTAACGGGCAGCGAAGGAAGGAAAGAACAAACGCTAATGACCGACCAAGATAACGCCATTATTTATGAAGATAAAGCAAACGAACAACGGGAGCTCGTACGCGCGTATTTCCTCAATTTTGCCAGTCGCGTGTCGGATCATCTCAATACCATCGGTTTTAGCTACTGTACCGGTGGATATATGGCCAGTAATCCCGAATGGACACATTCGCTGTCGCATTGGAAGAAAAATTACAAGAAATGGATTGAAGAGAGCATCCCCGAGAATGCGATTAAATTTTCGACCTTCTTCGACTGTAGGCGATTATATGGTGACCAGGGCATTATTGATCAACTCAAAGAATTTCTCAATATTGAGCTACAAAAACCCAACGAGCGTTTTTTTACGTTCATTGCAAAGAATGCGCTGCAATATGAACCGCCGCTCACATTTTTCAAGGCAATAAAAACGCAAACAATAGGTTCTTCTGAAGTCTTCAATATCAAGAAAGCGATGACACCCATTGTTGACTTAGTCCGGGTTTACGCACTGCAAAACAGAATTTATGAAGAAAATACCGGTGGTAGGTTAAAACAGCTCCTTGAATTGGGCATCTTCACACAAGAACAGTACGAGGAATTAAATCAATCCTATTATTACCTGATGTCGATCCGTTTAAAAAATCAGGCCAACCAGATCCGTATCGCTAAACTGGCGCCCAACAATTACGTACCTATCGATAGCTTAACCAATATCGAAAAGGCGACAATTAAAGAGATCTTCAAAACAATCCATAATTTTCAACTCGGTATTAAGCTGAAATTCACTAGCAATTTATTTGGTTAAGTACCTTATTGCCATACAAAGGCAATAAGGTACGAAGATCAGCGCTAACGCGCTTCTATTTTTTTGGCAAAGACAAATCAAACTGCCAATGCTTTGCTAATCGCTGCAACTCTTGCTTTGTTATTGGGATGACAGCACCATGTTTGGGCGAAGTGAAATTAGTAGATTTCATTTTACCTGCATTAAAGTGCCCCAGATCAACAAAATTTTTAAAATCTGTGGTTTCACTGAAGCCAAAATTATGTGGTGATATCCCATAGATATCATACATTAACACCCATTTTTCTTCCCCTATCCTTTTCCACACATTCGGAGCTTCACAGGCTTCTGGCTCAGGGTCATAGAAACGATCATCATACTGATAGGGTCCATTCGGGTGGTCCGAAACAGCTTGCTTAATGCCTGGAACACCATCATGGGCAACATAAAAAAGATGGTATTTATTACCTACTTTCGTCATGTCGCCATCGATGTAATTTTTATTTGATTTGGGGTATTGAAACAAGAGCTGTGGTTCTGATTCAAATGCTGTGAACTCCTTATTTAAGTAGGCATAGTAGAGCTGATTCAGTCCATTGCCAAACCGCATCGTAAAATAGATCATCATCTTACCAGTACGATCATCATAGATGAGTTCGGGAGCCCAAAAGGCGCCAACATTTTCCCAGCCTTTAAAGGCTTTCTCCAAGTAGAGCTCCGTATGGGTCCACTGAATTAAATCAGCCGATTTCATTAAGACAATACCGCGGTTGTTACCCCATCCAAATGCGACTCCGTCGCGCTCCCATTCCGTATTTCTATACCCTTGCTTTTGTCCGTAGATATGTAGATCCGTCATGACCATATAAAAATACCCATCTTTTCCACGCATGATATAGGGATCGCGAATACCTTTCTGCTGTGCAATGCTATCGCCAGCAATGATCGGTTTTCCTTGATTGATATCGGTGAAAGAATAGCCATCCTGACTGACAGCAACATACAGACCATGGCTTTCATCCTTAAAATAAACCATGAGGTAAGCAGCCAGATCCGATTCCTTCACCTGTGCAAACAAGTTATGCACAAATAGCATCAGGGTTGTAAAAATGAGTATGCGGATATTCATCTTATTTTACAGTCAATTTTATCAAGGTCAAGGAGTAAGGTTCAAATGTTTCAACAATTGTCTTCCCCTTATAAGTTATTGTATTTTGCTTTGGACGGATATTCAATGGTTCCTCGATACTGTTACTCTGGTTTAAGTTGGCGTTGGCCAAGGTGATTTTCTCTGCTGTCGCAGCAGGCTTTTTCTTCGAATTTATGGCAAGGTTCACTTTCATCGGCTTACTATTGTAATTGACGACTTTCACGATAAGCTGTTGCGCAACGGCATCAAATACTGCCGAAGCATATAGGCTATCTTTGCCCGCTACGAATTCACCGTCCCGTTTGATCGGAACAATGCTTGTCCCTTTATTGGTCGCATATAATTTTTGCACTTGGTAGCTCGGTGTTCCATATACCTGCAAGTTATCCACCCAAATTAAATCAGGTGACCACTGCCAGCCATCGACATGACCGAATAATGGCGCGTAAGATGCCATTTCCACTACGTCGCCATTTCGTTCCAGGCCCGTCATGAAAGCGGCTTCCGAGAGGGCCGCCTCCCAGGTACTTTTGCCAGGACCGTTTGGTCGTGTGGTATGCGAAGCGTATTCCCCTGCGAAGATTTTCACCCCATTTCTAGGGTAATTATCATAACGATTGGCGCTCGACAGAAACCAGGATGGTGGGCGGTAATAATGTTCATCAATGATATCGATATTCATCGCCCGCAGTTTATCATCTAAGAAGTCAAAACGATCTCCTTCGGGATCGGTACCCGAACTGGCGATAATTTTGATCTCCGGATGTTTCTCGTTTAACGCTTTCTTGAAGACGGTTAACCGCTCGATATATTGCGGGCCCCAATTTTCATTTCCAACGCCCAACATGCTGAGGTGGAAAGGCTCAGGATGCCCCATATCCGCTCGTAATTTTCCCCATTTTGTAGCTGTTGTGCCGTTAGCAAATTCAATCAGATCCAAAGCGTCTTGAACATATGTATCTAACTCATCTAAGGGTACCACTTCACCGGTATTAAATTGGCAGGCCATACCGCAATTGAGAATTGGCACCGGAGATGCGCCAATATCTTCCGCCAGCAAAAAGTATTCATAAAATCCTAAACCGAAGGTCTGAAAATAATCAGGTGTCAGACGATGGCTAAACTCGGTATTCCAGCGGTTGATAATCAATTCCCTTTCCGTTATTGGTCCAACCGTTTTTTTCCATTGAAACCGATTGGCCAAATCTCTCCCTTCAACAATACAGCCGCCAGGAAAACGGATAAAGCCAGGTTTCATATCGGCAAGCATCTGAACCATATCTTTACGTAAACCCTTCGGTCTACCTTTCCAGGTGTCTACTGGAAATAACGAAAGCATATCGACGTCTAACGTACCTGTCCCTGTAAACCACACATTTAATTTGGCTTTATCTGTCGTTTGGTTGGCAGGAAATTTGACCGCAGCTTCAGACCATGATCCGACGGATTCAAGCGGAAGTTCAGCTGCGCCAATAACCTTATTCTGTTGATCGAGCAGCTCAACATGGATTTTCATTCCTTTAGCTGCACTTTGGTATTGTACTGAGAACTCATATGCTGCACCCGCTTTCACTCCCATTCCTCTAAAGCCTTCATTTTGTAGACCTAATTTCAGGTTAGCTGCATTATGTATCCTTAAATAACGTTTGTTCCCTTTACGTTTGCCATCGTTTAGTAGCAGGTAGCTTCCCTCAGGACCATTTTCGAGCTTTTTCCAGCCCATCCAAGGCTGATCAAACTCAAATGATCTATTCTTTACCAATTCTGCATAGATCCCCCCATCGGCACCAAGATTGATATCTTCAAAAAAGACGCCCCACATATGCGGCGATATGTTGCCTGTAGGTTTATCCAACGCAACATTTAATGTTATCGGTGACTGCGCCAATGCTGAAGAGCCCAAGCTCGCTAACAGTAACAGTGTTGACAGTACTCTTTTCATCCCTATATTTATTTTTTCAACAATAATTTATTATTTCAGGTTTTACACCAGCTTTAACAGCACAAATAGGGTAACACGACATGACAACCCTATCAAAATTAGCTGTTATATTAATTCCAATACAATAACTGAAAATGCAGGAATGTCCACTTCAATGGTACCATTTACAGCCTTTGCCTTATTGTACACAACAGGTGCAATTGTTGCGGGTTTCTTAAAGGAATTATAATCGCGTAGGTTGTCCGCCGTAAGAATTCGACCTGTTACTTTTCCAGCTTTCACCGAACCCAAATCTACCTTTACCTTATTATTCTTTTTCGGATCAATATTTACTAAGGAGATATGTGTACGACCTTGCTGATCTTGAGAGGCTGAAACCGACACGGCCGGAATTTTTTCTTGGTTAAATTCAAAATCCGTTGATTGAAGGGAAATAGGAATTAACTTGGCATCCTGATGTACCTTATACATTTCCATCACATGATAAGTCGGCGTCAAAATCATATTCTTTCCTTCTGTCAGGATAACAGCTTGCAATACATTCACGGCTTGGGCAAGATTGGCCATCTTCACCCGGCGAGCATGATTGTTAAAGATATTGAGTGTCATTCCTGCAATCATGGCATCACGCATGGTATTTTGTTGGTAGAGAAAGCCCGGATTCGTACCAGGTTCTACCGCATACCAGCCGCCCCATTCGTCTACGATCAGATCCACCAGTCCTTTCGGATCATATTTGTCCATGATGGCGATATTCTTTTCCACGAGCTCATTCATAAGCCAAGCTGATTTCATGGTTTTAAAATACTCCTCCTCCGAATATTGCGTTGCAGAGCCTTTGTCGTCCCAGTTGATCACGGCATAGTGATGAAGTCCCATGCCTTTCATCAAACCACTTGGAATTTTCTTCATCAAAGTCTCCGTCCAATTATAATCGGCACTATTGGCTCCCGAGGCGATTCGATACAAACCGCTTCCATTGGTCCAGTCCGACATAAACGTGGCGTATTTGCGGTAGATGTCTGTATAGTAATCGGCAGTCATATTTCCGCCACAGCCCCAGGCTTCATTTCCTACGCCCCAGAATTTCACCTTCCAAGGCTCTTGCCGACCATTTTTTCGTCGCCAATCCGACATGGGGCTCTCGCCTTTAAAATTCACATATTGAACCCAGTCGGCAAGTTCCTGCACCTCACCGCTCCCCACATTTCCCGCCAGATAAGGCTCTGCACCCAACAATTCACACATATTGAGAAAATCGTGTGTACCAAAAGAGTTATCCTCTGTCACGCCGCCCCACCAATTGTTTACGATAGCAGGACGCTGGGCTTTGGGACCAACGCCATCCTTCCAATGATACGTATCGGCAAAACATCCTCCTGGCCAACGCAAATTGGGAATATTCAACTTCTTAAGAGCTTCGATGATATCTTTCCGGACGCCGTCAGCATGGGGAATCGAATCATTTTTCTCACCGACATAAAATCCATCATAAATACAGCGTCCCAAATGTTCGGCAAAATGTCCATAGATATGTCGACTTATAATCTGCTCCTGCTGTGGTGTTTCCAATCTTACACTACTCTGTCCATACAGTAATCCAGTGGCCAGCGTAAAAACAACGCCTAATTTTAATCTTAGCTTCATCATATCGATTTTATTATTTCACACTAAATTGATAGGTTGTCTTTGAACTATATTTTTCGCCAGGTTTTAACACCGTTGACGCAAAACTGGGGTGATTTGGTGCATCTGGAAAATGTTGTGTCTCCAAGCAGAAGGCAGAACGGAATGGATACACTTTTCCCTCTTTCCCTTTAGGATCCGAATCCTTCATAAAATTACCGCTGTAAAACTGCAAGCCTGGTTCGGTTGTGTAGATGTCCATTTCAATACCTGTCTTGGTAGCATACACCTGTGCGACCTTCTGGAAACCATCCTTCTTGTTGAGTTCAAAATTATGGTCATAGCCCTTTCCAATCTTCAGTTGAGCATTTTGATCTTCAATACGAGCGCCAATGCGTGTCGGTTTGGTAAAATCGAATGCGGTGCCCGCGACAGGCAAGCTCTTTCCTGTTGGGATCAAGGTATTATCAACTTCGGTAATTGCCTTTGCATCAATCTGAAGTTCATGATCCAAAATAGAAGAATCTCCGGCTCCATTGAGGTTAAAATACGCATGGTTGGTCAGATTTAAGACCGTCTCTTTATCTGTTGTCGCCTGATAGGCTATGGCCAAAGCACCATTGTCCTCCAGGGTGTAGGTAACCTCCATCTTGACCGTTCCTGGATACCCCGCTTCTTTATCAGGTGAGGTATAGGCTAATGTGATTGATGTATTAGTGCTACTAACGACATCCCACACCTTATTGTAAACGCCATTGGTACCGCCATGAAGTGAGTTCTCGCCATCATTCTTTTCCAACGTATACACCTCACCATTCAGTTTAAATGATGCTTTCCCGATCCGGTTACCATAACGCCCTACAATGGCGCCGTAAAAATTATTATAGTTATCCTTGTATTCTTTGGCCGAATCATAGCCCAAAATCACATCAGTCGCTTTACCGTTCTTATCCGGGACTTTTAAACTCACCAGACGTGCACCATAATTTGTCAACGTAATGGCGAGTTTGTCGTTCTTGAGCTGGAACAGTTTAACTTCTTTACCATCAATCTGACTGTCGAAAGCAGGGCTGGAAGTAGAATCAGCCATCGTTGCTGCTTGCTTATTTTGAGTTGATGAAGATTGGCAGCCATAGGCCAATGAAGCACAAGTCAACAAACCAATAATAATTTTCTTATTCATCTGTAATTAAGTTTTACCCCATCGGTCTGATGGAGGCTTCCTAATTTTCATTAGGAATGGTTCATAATTTTTTAATTATTCAAATGGCAACATTCTACCAAAAACGCACGTAGATAGCGGTCACCAACAATAAAGTCACAACAATTAATGCCAATACGGATGGTTCTACTTTAAACATCGACCGATCCAATACAAAAGCTTTTGGATTAACCTTTGGTCCAAATAAGCTCACAGCAATCATAGCAATCATTGTAAATACAAATGCGAGTCCCATACATATCTGGAATGGTATTTCATAAACGCCCGCTTTGTTGAGATATGCCGTATAGATCCATGTCTCTGGTCCGAAAACCTTTGTTGCAAACTCATTGAAAAATATAGACAACGCAAATCCCGTAACAAGGCCTGTAATGGCGGCTGCACCTGTCGTCCTTTTCCAAAACATCCCTAGCAAAAACATCGCAAAAACACCGGGGCTGATGAAGCCTGTATATTTTTGGATAAAAGTAAATCCGCCGGCACCACCGATGCCCAGCGCATCATTCCAGGTAAACAAAACAGAAAGTAGAATAGAGATCACGATGGTTATCTTTCCAACCCACACCATTTTTGCTTCGCTCGCATCTTTATTGATGTATTTTTTAAAGATATCCAATGTAAAAATCGTTGCGATACTATTGGCCTTTCCGGCCAATCCGGCCACAATAGCCGCTGTAAGCGCCGCCAGCGCAAGCCCTTTCATTCCATTGGGCAGATAGCCCAATATCGCTGAATATGCATTATCGGCATGAAACACTCCTCCAGGAGCCATTTCGTGTTGTAACGCACCATTTTTGTATAGCACATAAGCGGCTATCCCTGGAAGCATAACGATAATTGGCATAAACAATTTTAGAAATCCCGCAAAAAGAATCCCTGTGCGTGCAGTCTTTAGATCGGCTCCCAAAGCGCGTTGTGTGATGTATTGATTACAACCCCAGTAATTTAGGTTGACAATCCAGATTCCGGCAAGGTACATTCCTATTCCAGGCAGCATCAGATACTTATTGATATCTTCCTGACTAGCTCCTGGCCCTGGTTTATCGACAAATAGGTTAAAATGCTCCGGCGAATCTTCCATCAATTTATTGAATCCAGCCAAGGCGTCTTGTCCCAAACCAAAATGTTCACTGACCAAGGTCAATGCCACATACGTCGTCGCTATACCGCCAATAATTAATACAACAACCTGAATAACATCTGTAAAACCAATAACACGCATTCCCCCCAGCGTAATGATGACGGCAAATACGGCTAAAGCAACTGTAATGGTGTGGAAGCTGTCGCCACCTCCGGCCATACTCGAAATGGCAATTGCCCCGAGATACAGGATAGATGTCAGATTGACAAAAACATACAAAAACAACCAGAAGATTGCCATGATGAGACTCGTCGTTTCATTGTATCGGTTGTTCAAAAACTGAGGCATCGTGAAAATCTTGTTTTTCAGATAGACCGGAATAAACCAAACCGCAACAATAATTAACGCTACCGCAGCAATGAGCTCGTAAGCAGCTACAGCAATACCAACCTCAAATCCATTGCCGCTCATGCCAATAAACTGTTCAGCAGAAATATTCGATGCGATCAATGAAGAGCCTATGGCCCACCAGGTCAGTGATCCTTCCGCCAGAAAGTAGTCCTTGCTGCTGCTTAAACTATTCGTCTTTTTACGATAAATCCAATAGCCATAGCCGGCTACAATAAAGAAGTAAATTACGAAGATGATGTAATCTACCGTTGCAAATTTTTCCATATTTCCCAAATTGGTTATTATCAATAAGCCATTTATACCGCGAAGAACAGGTATAAATGGCTTAGGTTATTATTTACCCAGTAAATAATAGAGTTCATTCCATTTCAATTGGTCTTCGAGTCTTGCTACCGTAGTGTCCTCGTCGATCAATACATATTCTAAACCCGCCATACGTGCAAAATCTTCCAGGTATTCGGGTGTTAAGCTCAAACTGTAGGCAGTATGGTGCGCACCCCCAGCCACAATCCAGGCACTGCAACCTGTTTTCATATCGGGCAGCGGTTTCCATAACACCCGTGCGACAGGAAGCTTAGGGAGTTCTTCTTCTACAGCAACACCTTGTACTTTGTTCACGATCAAACGGAAACGCGTTCCCATATCGACCAAAGAAGCATTCAATGCATCACCACTTTGGCCATTGAAAACCAAGCGAGCAGGATCTGCCTTGCCGCCAATGCCTAGTGGATGCACTTCTATTCGTGGTTTTCCAATTGCCAATGCGGGGTCCACTTCCAACATGTGTGAGCCAAGTACCATGGGATTCTGCGGATCAAAATGATAGGTGTAGTCTTCCATAAATGCCGTCGTACCCGGTAATCCTGCTCCCATTACTTTGCAAGCACGCACCAAAGCCGGCGTCTTCCAATCCCCTTCACCGGCAAAACCATAACCCTCAGCCATTAAACGCTGTACCGCCAGGCCCGGAAGTTGTACCATGCCATGCAGATCCTCAAAAGTATCCGTAAAACCTTTAAAGTCTCCTTGTTCCAAAAACTTCCGTAGGCCAATTTCTATCTTAGCAGCTTCGATGAGGTTAGCACGATATTCACCGCCAGCTTTCACATTTTCGGCTAGCTCATAAGTTGCTTCGTACTCTACTAATAATGCCGCGATTTCCGCTTCAGTACTCGCATTAATCACCTCCACTAGATCACCAATGGCATAGGTGTTTACAGCGAAACCAAATTGCGACTCTGCCTCTACTTTATCGCCATCTGTAACAGCCACATAACGCATATTGTCACCAAAGCGTGCAAATTTGGCTCCTTGCCAGTCATGCCAGCCTGCGGCTGCACGCGCCCAAACATTAATCCGTTCCAATACTTCCGCATCTTGCCAATGGCCAGTGACGACTTTACGCGCTATTTTTAAGCGGCTAACGATATGTCCAAATTCACGATCCCCATGTGCACTTTGGTTAAGGTTCATAAAATCCATATCGATACTATGCCACGGGATATCCTGGTTGTACTGCGTATGCAGATGCAACAATGGCTTTTGCAACGCTTTTAATCCTCGGATCCACATCTTTGCCGGTGAAAAGGTATGCATCCAGGTAATGACCCCAATACAATTTTTTTCACTGTTGGCGGCTGCCAATGTTGCATAAATCTCGTCTGTATTTTTTACGATCGGTTTATATTTTACCGTTACCGGAATCACAGGCTGTACATTTAAATAGGCTGCAATTTCTTCCGCATGTACGGCTACTTGTTTTAAGGTTTCTTCTCCATATAGATCTTGGCTTCCAACGATAAACCAGACCTCAAGTTCTTTTAAATTGATATTCATGTTAATTGTAGTTTTTGCTCTATTTTTTATTATTCAGCATTATTGACCATAATAGGCATTGTTTCCATGCTTCCGTTCGTAATGCTTTTTGATCAATGCAGGCTTTAATCGAGGTGCATTCGGGTTGATCTGTTCTGTCAACCAAGCCATTTTCGCCACCTGTTCCAACACCGCACTGTTATAGACAGACTTTATTCCGGTTTTACCCCAAGCAAACGGCGCGTGGTTGCCAACCAGAATCATTTCCACTTCTTTATAGTCCAGCTTATTTTCGACAAAGTGATTGATAATTTGAAACCCCGTTTCATGTTCGTAGTTTCCGGCGATCATCTCATCGTGCATTGGTGGGGCACAAGGAATATCGACGGTCAAATGATCGGCATGTGTTGTTCCAAAAATGGGAATATCCCGCTGTGCCTGTGCCCATGCTGTCGCATAGGTGGAGTGTGTATGTGTTATACCGCCAATCTCTTTCCACTGTTTATACAATAGGGCATGGGTTTTCGTATCTGATGATGGCCGAAGATTACCCTCAACCACATGACCATCAAAATCTACAATCACCATATGTTCCGGTGTAAGCTCCTCATAAGGGACCCCACTGGGTTTAATGGCAAAAACTTCATGGTGACGGTCAACAACACTCACATTTCCAAATGTAAAAAGCACCAATCCAAGCTGGGGCAATTGCATATTGCAATGGTAGGCTTCTTCTTTAATTGAATTATACATGATTAAAATTTGAATGGTTAAACAGTAATGGCGAGCGATTCCTTTCCTTCGACAAAAGCTCCCAGCGCTTTGTAATGTTCATAACGCTCGGCATAAATGGACACCCATTTTTCCTCAGGGATATAAGTTCGTTCAAAACCTTGCCCCATTGCCTTCATGGCATCCTCGACCCGGTTATATAAACCAGCTGCTGTTGCGGCAAACATGGCTGCGCCAATGGCACAAGTCTGTTCACTTTTATGAATACGAATAGGCATATTCATCACATTGGCCATCATTTGCATAATAAAAGGTGATTTTTTTGCAACTCCGCCTAAACCGATCAAGCCTTTTACAGGAATACCCTGCTCCACGAAACGGTCAACAATAGCCTTTGCACCGAAACAGGTCGCTTCGACAATCGCTCTGAAGATCCGCGGCGCATCTGTTCCGAGATGTAAGCCTGTGATCGCCCCTTTCAAGGATTGATCCGCATCCGGAGTTCGGCGGCCATTGAGCCAATCTAAAGCTAATTCAGATGTTTCTGTTACGGGAAGTAACGCAGCCTGCTCACTTAGACTGACCAATAGTTTCTCTTCCAACGCAGCGATCAATTGTTCGCGCGTTCGTTCATCGATCTCTTCAACATCTTGTATCAAGTTTTTCGTTGGCCATAGCAACACCTGTTTCAGCCAGGCGTAAGCATCTCCAAATGCCGACTGACCAGCTTCCATACCTATCATTCCCGGTATAATGGAACCGTCTACCTGACCACAGATTCCCCTGACCAACGTATGCTGTACCTCTTCTTTTGGAGCAACTAACATATCACAGGTTGATGTCCCCATCACCTTACTCAGATAGTAGGGCTCAATTTGTCCTCCAACTGCACCCATGTGGCAGTCAAATGCACCTACACCAACAACAACTGATGTTGTAAGACCTAATCGTTGCGCCCATTCTTCCGAAAGCTGACCTGCAGATTGATCAGCAGTGTATGTTTCTGAAAACAGGCGATCAACCAAACCATCCAACAATGGGTCAAGTGTCGAAAAGAAAGAATTTGGAGGTAGGCCGTCAAATTCTTCAGCCCAAAGTGATTTATGACCCGCTGAACAAACCCCACGCTTCATAGCAGATACCTGTGTTCCTCCAGTCAATAGAAAAGGAATATAATCACAATGCTCCACCCAGCTATAGGTGGCGGCACGGACCTTTTCATCAGCCCGAAATACATGGAGTAATTTGGCCCAGAACCATTCCGAAGAGTATACACCGCCTACATACTTCAGATAATCCACCGAACTATTTTGATTGTGCAGGTTAATTTCTTTGGCCTCTCTAACGGCTGTATGATCTTTCCATAAGACAAACATGGCATTGGGGTTGTCTTTAAACTCGTCCAACAGCGCCAATGGAACGCCGGCTGCGTTGACAGCAACTGGAGTAGATCCTGTTGTATCCACGGAAATTGCTTTTACAGCTTTGCCAATATTGTCGACTCCCGATTTGAGCAAGCAATCTTTAATTGTCGCTTCCAAGCCTTCGATATAATCCAACGGGTGCTGCCTAAACTGACTTAAAGCAGCATCACAATACGCCCCTCTTTTCCATCGCGGGTAGTAAAATACAGAAGAAGCTATCTCCTCGCCATTGTTAGCATCAACCAATACTGAACGGACCGAATCACTTCCATAGTCCACCCCAATGACATACGATTTATTCATTTTTGCTGAATTTGGTTTATAACTTATAATTGTCTCTAATGCCTTACTTTCCACTATCCCCCTTTCGAAGTTAGCCATGGAAAATAATTAGTGTCAAATAAACATTTATTTTTTTAAATATGAAAGAAAATTTTCATATTTAAAAAATAGAGCTAACTTCATAGCAGCAAATTATGGTTAACCCGAATTCCTGATATAGGGGTATAAATGCCTTTTAAAGGGATGTATCAGACAATTATTATACTTATTTTTAGCTATTTACTTTTTTACATAGTTTTGCTCGTGGAATAAATGGGGTGGTGTCAGATAAAAAGATAAAACGATAGACGATGGAATATTATAAAAAAGATTCAGGGATCCTTTTGGCAGTAGACTGCATCATATTTGGATTTAACGGCGAATCCCTTGAAGTACTTTTAATTAAACGTGATTTCGAACCAGAAAGAAATAAATGGAGTCTGATGGGTGGTTTCGTTCAATCCGACGAAAGTCCGGAAGAGGCCGCGAGCCGAGTACTCAAACAGCTAACAGGACTTGAAAATGTATACATGGAGCAATGTAGTGTATTCGGCGAACCTAATCGGGAACCTAGCGACCGGGTTGTCAGTATCTGTTATTTTGCATTGATTGACACACAGCAATATAAACATATCCTAAGCGACGATTACGAAGCCCAATGGTTTCCATTGCGGGAGCACCCAACACTGATCTTCGATCATGATCAAATGATCGCTTCGGCACAACACCGTCTACGCATGAAAGCGGCTTTGTATCCGATATTATTTGAACTGCTGCCCGAGAAATTCACGATTCCCCAAATTGCAGCACTTTATGAGGGTGTTTACAATATTGAGTTGGACAAGCGGAATTTCAGCCGAAAACTGCTTTCCTCAGACCTCATCATCAAACTGGAGGAAAAGGATAAGGAAAATTCAAAAAAAGGAGCCTACTATTTCAAACTAAACACGGCGATCTATAAGGAAAAGATCATGTCCTTTTTACGGTATTTGCCAAGTTGGTCGATCGAATCATAATAAAGTGACGGAAAATCAGGTATGTATTGGAATATATTTCACTTAACATTTTCGTTTTTTCAATAATTCCTTATATTTATCACAGGTATATCCTGGTTTTGCAATTTGGATAGGCTGGATTAACGCATTTTATAAAATAAACAACATGAGCAAATTGAGATTAGCATTTATATTCTTTACAATTTTATTTATTTCATCACATACATTACTGGAGGCACAAACTCCTACTGCGGCTCCCGCCACTACAGCAGCACAACAGGATAATGCTTTCAAGTACAGTCCGGATGGATTAAAAAAAGGAAGTTTGGCAAATCAATTTGACCACCTGAATTATATTTCGAAAAACAACTATGATTTCAAGATGGTGCGAAAAACCAATCTGGATATTGTGAAACGAAATGTCATAGATACCGTAGCAAAACTCCACAAGGAAATCAGCTCTTTAAAATCATCTTCAAGCAACTATACATCCAATACCAAAACTTTGCAAGATTCTATTCAGGTTTTAAAAGATCAGCTGGCGCAGGAGAAGGAAAAAACAGAAAGTTTTTCTTTCTTGGGCATCAATACCTCTAAAACTTTTTACAATACAGTTGTTTGGACGATCATTGCGGTATTGGCCGTAGCAGCATTTATCTTTTTATTTTCTTATCGGAAAGCGAAAGTAGACACGGTGGAATTCCAAAAGACAGCGGAGCAATCGCAAGAAGAATTCGCTACGTTCCGTAAAAAATCCATGGAAAAGGAACAGCTGCTCAAGCGCCAGTTGCAGGACGAACTAAATAAAAAAATATAGTCCTGCTTCTCATAAAATAGCATATTTATTTTGATCGACCTGTAACGACTCCTTGAGGTACTCCGTTACAGGTCGATTTTATTTCATCAGGTACCATTCCTCAAAACAAACAAAAGATTCAACGAAGTAATGCAGTAAACTTCAAAAATACCTAGCCGAATAAAATAGAAAAACTATATTTGCGGGTATAGAAATCGAAACATACAGAATTACAATAGATAACATTTTGACCTACATTAATAAAATTGTAATTTAATTGCAAATTCTATTTGTTTTTAAAAACGAATAACCTTATTTTTGCTGACCAAAAAAGAGGCCTTTTATGTCTCTTATATAAAATTGATTAATAAATATTTAGTCCCTATAATATGCCCAAGATTGGTAAAATAGCGCAGATTATCGGCCCAGTTGTTGACGTCAACTTCGCCGACAGTGAAAATCTACCTAAAATTTACGATGCATTGTACATTCAAAAAGAAAATGGACAACGTGTTGTATTAGAAGTTCAACAACACTTAGGTCAGGATCGTGTACGTACAATTGCCATGGACGCAACTGAAGGTTTAGTTCGCGGAATGGAAGTTGTCGATACTGGTGCTCCTATCAAAATGCCTGTTGGTGAAGAAATCAAAGGTCGTGTATTCAATGTAGTTGGTGATGCCATAGACGGGATCCAAAATTTGAATAAAGAGAATGGTCGTCCTATCCACAACGTACCTCCTAAATTCGAAGATTTGTCAACTGAATCCGAAGTACTTTTTACTGGTATCAAAGTTATTGACCTTTTAGAGCCATATGCTAAAGGTGGTAAAATTGGTTTATTCGGTGGTGCCGGTGTAGGTAAAACTGTATTAATCCAAGAATTAATCAACAATATCGCAAAAGGTCACGGTGGTCTTTCTGTATTCGCCGGTGTAGGTGAACGTACACGTGAGGGTAATGACTTATTGCGCGAGATGTTGGAGTCTGGTATCATCAAATATGGTGAGCACTTTATGGAAGGCATGGAAAAAGGCGAATGGCCTTTGGAAACTGTTGACCACGAACTGATGAAAGATTCAAAATGTACTTTCGTATTCGGTCAAATGAACGAGCCTCCTGGGGCACGTGCACGTGTTGCTTTATCAGGTTTGACAGTAGCGGAATACTTCCGTGACGGAGATGGCGAAGGTCAAGGCCGTGACGTATTATTCTTCATTGATAACATCTTCCGTTTTACACAAGCAGGTTCTGAAGTATCTGCCCTATTGGGTCGTATGCCTTCAGCCGTAGGTTACCAACCAACATTGGCAACTGAGATGGGTTTAATGCAAGAGCGCATCACTTCAACTAAAAACGGTTCAATCACTTCGGTTCAAGCCGTATATGTACCTGCCGATGACTTAACTGACCCTGCTCCAGCGACAACTTTCGCTCACTTGGATGCAACGACAGTATTGTCTCGTAAAATTGCTGAGTTAGGTATCTACCCTGCTGTGGATCCTTTGGATTCTACATCACGTATCCTTTCTCCTGCCGTTTTAGGTAACGAACACTATAATACTGCACAACGTGTAAAAGAAATTCTTCAACGTTATAAAGAATTACAAGATATCATCGCCATTTTAGGTATGGACGAATTATCGGAAGAAGATAAATTAACAGTACACCGCGCACGTCGTGTACAACGTTTCTTATCTCAACCTTTCCACGTTGCAGAACAATTTACAGGTTTAAAAGGTGTATTGGTAGACATCAAAGATACCATCAAAGGTTTCAATATGATCATTGACGGTGAAGTAGATGAGTACCCTGAAGCTGCCTTCAACTTAGTCGGTAACATTGATGATGCTATCGAAAAAGGTAAAAAATTATTAGCAGAAGCAGTTTAATCTAGATTATATCTAAGAATAATGAAGTTAACAATTATCACTCCAGACAAATTAGCATTCGAAGGCGAAGTAACTTCAGTTACTGTACCGGGCTCTGCGGGTTCTTTTCAAATTTTAAAAGATCACGCTGCCATTGTTTCTACTTTGGAAGATGGAAAAGTAATTATTCAACAAGGTAAAGGTGAACAGGAAGTGTTCATTAAAGGTGGTGTTGTGGAAGCAAAAAACAATGTCATTACCGTGCTTGCTGAAGGAATTATCGGAGATTAAATCAAATCGATTTTATAAAATCTAAAAAGCTTCCGATAGAAATATCGGAAGCTTTTTTTTTAAAGTTTTTTTGACATTTTCTTCATTTTAGGAAGAAAATCAACCATTGTAACAAAAAATAATTTTTCAACAGTGTAGACCAATTTTAAATATGGTATGCGACTAACAAAATATAAAACCGAATAAAAGGCATTATTAAAAAATAAAATTTCATAAAAACACACTTAATGAAATTTTATTCTAAATACAAAATTAGCACTTTACCTATTGCCAATTATTGTAATTCCTGCTACCTTGAGGAAATGAAAATCGAAAGTTTTTATAGAAGCTCGAGATAGCATGATTTACCACCATTATTACAACAAAGGGAACTACTATCATCAGGTAAATTTTGGGTTATGAAATATTACGATAAAAACACATTGATCTATTTAGATGGAGCTTTTGTAAAAGCTTCCGAGGCTGCATTGGATCCCTTTGCACAGTCATTGCATTATGGGTATGCGGTGTTCGATGGTTTACGTGCGTATAACACCCACAATGGACCACGTATCTTTAAAGCTGACAAGCATTTCGATCGCTTAAAGAGATCATGTGAAGCCGTTAATATCCCCTATCGCTGGAGCAACCGAGAGCTGATCGACATCTGTTATGAGCTCTTGGCCAACAACAACCTAAGAGAAGCTTATATACGTCCTTTGGTATTGACTGGTTCAAATATGCATCTCACCTCATCAACCGAAGCAACCCTCATGATGGCAGCATGGGAATGGGGTCCATATCTTGGTCAAAACCTATTAAAGGTATGTATCTCTGATATCAAAAGACCCAATCCAAAATCCTTTAAAATTGACTCGAAGATCTCTGGGCAGTATGTTAACTCCATCCTTGCGACAACAGAAGCCATCAGGAAAGGCTACGACGAAGCTTTGATGCTCGACCACGAAGGCTACGTTGCCCAAGCATCCAGTGAAAATATTTTCATCGAAAAGGATTTCAAAATCTATACGCCGCCAGCGAAGAATATCTTCCCGGGCATTACGCGCCAGACGGTAAAAAACATTTGTAAAAAATTAAACTTCGAAGTCATTGAAAAGCAATTGACGGTAGAGGATATTTACACTGCTGACAGCGCTTTCTTATGTGGAACTGCGGCAGAAATTATCGGAATCAAACAAGTCGATGATGTCATCTACAAAGAAGCCTGGGAACACAGCATAGGTGCATCAATCCAAAGAAGATATAAAAATTTAGTATTAGAGAACGAAAATTATGAAGTCATCATCTAACGGCGAAAACACAATGAACAAATACAGCCGTACATTTACACAAGACGAAACGCAACCTGCTGCAAAAGCAATGCTTTATGGTATCGGTCTTACAGATGCCGACATGGACAAAGCACAGGTCGGTATTGCCAGCATGGGATATGATGGTAATACGTGTAATATGCACTTAAATGATTTGGCACAAATCGTCAAGAAGGGCGTTTGGAACAATGAGTTAGTGGGTTTGACCTTTGGAACTATTGGCGTCAGTGACGGTATGAGCAATGGTACCGATGGAATGCGTTATTCGTTGGTAAGCCGTGATGTGATCGCTGATAGTATCGAAACGATCTGTGGCGGACAATATTATGATGGCTTGATCTCTATTCCTGGCTGTGACAAAAACATGCCTGGTGCTATTATGGCCATGGCCCGTTTGGACCGTCCTTCTCTAATGGTATATGGCGGTACCATCGCTCCAGGACACTATAAAGGTGAAGAATTAAACATTGTGTCTGCATTTGAAGCATTGGGACAACGCATCTGCGGAAATCTTTCCGATGAAGACTATGAAGGCATTATCAAACATACCTGCCCTGGTGCTGGTGCTTGTGGCGGAATGTATACCGCAAATACCATGGCTTCGGCAATTGAAGCCTTGGGAATGAGTTTACCCTACTCATCTTCCAATCCGGCGATCTCGGAAGAAAAGAAAAATGAATGTTTAGAAGCAGGTCGACATATCCGCACGCTACTTGAGAAAGATATCAAACCCTCTGATATCATGACACGTAAAGCATTTGAGAACGCGCTACGTACCATCGTTATCTTGGGTGGTAGTACCAATGCTGTACTTCACTTTATTGCAATAGGCAAAGCCGTAGGCGTAGACATCACGCAAGACGACTTCCAACGCATGAGTGATGAAACCCCGGTATTAGCTGACTTTAAACCGTCTGGTAAATACTTGATGCAAGATCTTCAGCAATTTGGAGGAACACCTGCTGTCATGAAATATCTTTTAAATGAAGGTTTATTGCATGGTGACTGTATCACGGTAACAGGAAAAACGGTCGCTGAGAACTTGGCGGATGTTAAATCAATCATGGAATATGATCAACCGATTATCAAACCCTTGAGCGATCCAATCAAAGCTACAGGACACTTACAAATTCTTTACGGGAACTTAGCAGAGAAAGGTTCTGTTGCTAAGATCTCCGGCAAAGAAGGTGAAAAATTCACTGGTCCTGCACGCGTATTCGATGGAGAGCATGATTTAGTAGCGGGCATCGCATCTGGTAGAATCAAACCAGGAGATGTAGTGGTGATCAAAAATGAAGGTCCTGTTGGAGCGCCAGGCATGCCTGAAATGCTTAAACCAACCTCCTTGATCATTGGTGCTGGCCTTGGTAAATCTGTTGCTTTAATCACCGATGGCCGTTTCTCGGGTGGTACACATGGTTTTGTCGTCGGACATATCACACCAGAATCTTACAAAGGCGGATTGATCGGTCTTGTAAATGATGATGACATTATCGAGATCGATGCGGTAAATAACAGCATCAATGTGCTGCTTTCCGATGAAGAGATTGCGCAACGCCGTGCCGCTTGGGTACAACCAGCGTTAAAAGTTAGCAAAGGAGTTTTATACAAATACGCTAAAACTGTTGCCGATGCATCAGAAGGCTGTGTAACGGATCAGTAGAAAATAAAAAACAGAGACATTAAGCAAATACAGACCTAAACAATCGACGCTTAATGTCTCAGATCTAATATCTAAATACTAAAAGACTGAATAATCAACAATAAAAAAATCAACGTAATGAGTACACTGGAAATAACAGAAAATAAGGCCGCTACAGCGCAGCAAACTCCGACACAAATTTCGGGATCGAAAGCTGTATTGGA
Organism: Sphingobacterium sp. 40-24; assembly: GCF_001899705.1. Classification (NCBI taxonomy): domain Bacteria; kingdom Pseudomonadati; phylum Bacteroidota; class Sphingobacteriia; order Sphingobacteriales; family Sphingobacteriaceae; genus Sphingobacterium; species Sphingobacterium sp. 40-24. The sequence goes on from NZ_MKWH01000021.1 coordinate 39,049, forward strand.
GGCCTTATTGAGCGAAGGAGTTGATACCGTATTTGGTTATCCTGGAGGCGCAATTATGCCGATCTATGATGCCCTTTATGATTATACGGATCGTCTGAAGCATATTTTAGTGCGCCATGAACAAGGTGGAATCCACGCGGCGCAAGGTTATGCAAGAACTTCAGGTCGTACAGGCGTCGTCTTTGCGACAAGTGGCCCTGGAGCAACAAACCTAGTTACTGGACTGGCTGATGCCATGATCGATAGTAACCCTATCGTCTGTGTCACAGGCCAGGTCTTTGCTTCACTTTTGGGAACGGATGCTTTTCAGGAAACAGATGTCATCAATATCACGGCACCTGTCACCAAATGGAACTACCAAGTCACCGACGCAACTGAAATTCCAGCCGCACTCGCAAAAGCATTTTATATTGCAAGTACAGGTCGTCCAGGACCGGTATTGATCGATATTACCAAAAATGCACAGCTACAATTGTTCGATTACTTCGGTTACGAAAAATGCAGCCACGTACGCAGTTACAGACCTGCACCGCAAGTTCGTAAAGAATATGTTGAACAAGCTGCAGCGTTAATCAACGATGCAAAAAAACCATTTGTTCTTTTTGGACAAGGCATCATTCTTGGAAAAGCAGAGGAAGAATTTAAAGCTTTTATCGAGAAAACTGGCATTCCTTCGGCATCGACTGTCATGGGGTTAAGTGCACTTCCAACGGATCATAAACTTCACGTCGGGATGCTGGGTATGCATGGCAACTATGCGCCAAATGTCATGACCAATGAATGTGATGTTTTAATAGCCATCGGCATGCGTTTCGATGACCGTGTGACAGGTCGTTTGGACAAATATGCCAAACAGGCAAAAGTAATCCATTTGGATATAGATCCCGCAGAGATTGACAAAAACGTACAAACAACCGTACCTGTATGGGGCGATTGTAAGGAATCACTTCCCATGCTGACGGAATTGGTAAATGCTGCAGATCACTCCGCTTGGTTGGAACAATTCCGTGAACTTGAAAAAGAAGAAATCAAGGAAGTCATCCAAAACGAACTTCACCCACAAACCGATATTATGACCATGGGTGAGGTCATCCATGTGTTGAATGAATTGACAGGCGGTGATGCGATCATTACAACGGACGTCGGTCAACATCAAATGGTCACTTGTCGCTATGCTAAATTCAACAACAGCAAATCGAATGTAACCTCCGGGGGTTTAGGAACGATGGGCTTTGGTCTTCCGGCAGCAATCGGTGCCTGGTATGGCGCGCCAGAGAAAACTGTCGTAGCAATCATCGGTGATGGTGGTATACAAATGACGATCCAGGAGCTGGGAACAATTATGCAATTTGGTGCAAAAGTCAAAATCATGATCCTCAACAATGAGTTCTTGGGCATGGTACGCCAATGGCAGCAATTGTTTCATGACAAACGTTATTCGTTCGTGAATATCACGAGTCCTGACTTTGTTGCTGTTGCGAAAGGCTATTACATCGACGGTCAGAAGATTTCGGAACGTAAAGACTTACGTAATGCACTGAAAACCATGATTGATCACGACGGAGCATATCTATTGGAAGTGATGGTAGGTAAGGAAAACAATGTATTTCCAATGGTTGCACAAGGAACATCGGTATCTGAGATACGTTTAAAGTAGAATTTGACATGGAAAAACAAGAATATACCATCACCCTATATACAGAGAATTCAATCGGTCTTATCGGTCGAATCTCAACCATTTTTTCAAGAAGAAAAATCAATATTGAAAGCTTGAATACTTCCCCTTCTGAAGTAGAAGGGATACATCGTTTTACCATCGTCATCACGGAGGCTGAAGATGTTCTGCGTAAGCTTTGTCGTCAACTGGAAAAACAGATTGATATCCTCAAGGCCTATTACAATACCAATGATGAAGTGATCTGGCAAGAACAGGCGCTCTATAAAGTGCCTGCGGATGTTGTGAATGAAAAGGTATACGTAGAACGTTTATTGCGTCAATATGGTGCCAATGTTGTTGTGATCCGCAACGACTATATCGTCTTTGAAACTGCAGGTCACCGTGAGGAGATCGATAAGTTGACAGAGGAATTGACCAAATATGGTTTGATCGAATTTGTCCGTGGCGCACGTATCGCCATCATTAAAGATAGCGCAGGTTTCCACTCCAAATTGGTTCAGTTTGAAGCCAAGGAACCATCGATAGAAATTGTAGAGAACGAGTATCTCGACAAAAGAGATGATGTATTTACAATGTAAGCTTTAAAAGTATTATGCAAGAGACATTTAAATTTATCTTAAAGTCACGTCAAAAATTCATTGAATTACTTGACGGTCTTTCCATTGAACAGCTTAACAAAATTCCCACGGGATTTAACAATAATATCATCTGGAATTTTGCCCACATTGTCGTCAGTACACAGACCTTAGTCTATGTCCGTACAGGTATTAAAGCCGACACGACCTGGGTAAAATATAATGAAGATTATAAAAAAGACACCAAGCCAACCCGCTTTGTTGAACAAGCAGAGGTTGATGAATTGAAAGAAATCGCAATCCGCAGTATTGAGCAAATTGCTGCTGACTATGAACACGGTGTTTTCGGAGAAATCACCTCCTTTTCAACAGCAACCTATGGCTATCCAATGGATACCATCGAAGAAGTTATTGCCCTGACATCAGGTCACGATAACGTTCATTTCGGTTACGCCATGGCGCAACGCAGATTAGTACAATAATTAAAATAAATAATCAACAACCCATAACAGAAAGAAAGTAAAACAATGGCAAATTATTTCAACACCTTACCGCTTAGAGAGCAGTTAGAACAATTAAGTCACGCTGAATTCATGGACAACACTGAATTCACAGATGGTGTAAATGCTTTAAAAGGTAAAAAAATCGTAATCGTAGGATGTGGTGCGCAAGGCTTGAACCAAGGTTTAAACCTAAGAGATAGCGGACTGGACGTTTCTTATGCTTTGCGTAAAGAAGCTATTGAACAAAAAAGAGATTCTTGGAAAAACGCTACGGACAATAACTTTAACGTAGGCACTTACGAAGAATTGATCCCATCTGCGGATTTAGTTATCAACTTGACTCCAGATAAACAACATACGTCAGTAATCAACGCTGTCATGCCGTTGATGAAAGAAGGCGCTACATTATCGTATTCACACGGTTTCAACATCGTTGAAGAAGGTATGCAAATCCGTAAAGATATTACTGTCATCATGGTTGCTCCAAAATGTCCAGGTTCTGAGGTTCGTGCAGAATATCTTCGTGGTTTTGGTGTACCTACCTTAATCGCTGTTCACCCAGAGAATGATCCGCAAGGAAAAGGCTGGGCTGAAGCAAAAGCATACTGCGTAGGAACAGGTGGACATAAAGCCGGTGTATTGAAATCTTCATTTGTAGCCGAGGTAAAATCAGATTTAATGGGTGAGCAAACGATTCTTTGTGGATTGTTGCAAACAGGTTCGATCTTATCTTTCGACAAAATGATCGAGAAAGGTATCGAAGCTGGTTACGCATCAAAATTGGTACAGTACGGTGTAGAAGTAATCACGGAAGCCTTGAAACATGGTGGTGTGAGCGGAATGATGGACCGTTTGAGCAATCCAGCAAAAGTAAAAGCCTTTGAGATCTCTGAAGAATTGAAGGATATTATGCGTCCTTTATTCCAAAAACACCAAGATGATATCATGTCAGGTCACTTTAGCAAGACCATGATGGAAGACTGGGCAAATGGTGATGCGAATTTATTGAAATGGAGAGCTGAAACAGGTGAAACTGCGTTCGAAAAAACACCTGCTGGTGATGTTAAAATCAACGAACAAGAATACTTCGACAACTATACACTGATGGTTGCTTTCATCCGTGCAGGTGTTGAATTGGCATTCGAAACAATGGTTGAAGCAGGTATCAAACCAGAATCAGCCTATTACGAATCATTGCACGAAACACCATTGATCGCTAACACAATCGCTCGCAAGAAATTGTTCGAAATGAACCGTGTTATCTCTGATACAGCAGAATACGGTTGTTACCTATTCGACCAAGCTTGTAAACCTTTGTTGGCCGACTTCATGAAAACTGTTGATACTGATCTCGTAGGTAAAAACTTCAATGAAGGTAGAGATGCTGCAGTTGATAACGCACAATTAGTTGTCATCAATGAAATTCTACGCGATCACCCTGTAGAAATCGTCGGTCGCAAATTGCGCAAAGCGATGACTGCAATGAAAGCAATCAAAACTGTTTAAAAGTCCATACGAAATTATACATGCTCCAAAAATCATGAATATTTCGTAATTTAGTATATCGAAATCAAGGTGATATTGAGACATTTGCAATATCACCTTGGTTCATATAAAAATAACATAAGAGAGATTAAAAAATGTCAAAAACATTAGTAGAAAAGATTTGGGATGCGCACGTCGTCAAGCGTGAAGAAGGGTTTCCGGATATTATATATATCGACACCCACTTGATTCATGAAGTTACTTCACCTCAAGCTTTCGATGGCTTGCGTAAAAGAGGAATCCCAGTTTTTCGTCCAAAGCAAACGGTAGCTACTGCCGACCACAACGTACCGACACTCAATCAACATTTACCGATCAAAGAAGAGCTATCCCGTTATCAAGTTGATATGCTCACCAAAAATTGTGCTGAATTTGGTATTGAATTATATGGTTTAGGACATCCATACCAAGGGATTGTACACGTTATTGGTCCGGAGCTGGGTATCACCCTACCAGGTAAAACGATGGTCTGTGGCGATAGCCATACCTCAACACATGGTGCTTTTGGAGCTATTGCTTTTGGTATTGGAACCTCTCAGGTTGAACAGGTCTTCGCAACGCAATGTTTGTTGCAGTCGAAGCCAAAAACAATGAAAATTGAAGTCAACGGTACCCTTCAAAAAGGTGTTGGAGCAAAAGATATCATCCTATATATCATCTCTAAAATCTCTGCTGCGGGCGGTACAGGTTACTTTATTGAATATGCTGGTTCAGCAATCCGTTCTTTAAGCATGGAAGCACGTATGACCATTTGTAATATGAGTATAGAAATGGGTGCACGTGGAGGCTTAATTGCTCCGGATCAGATCACTTTCGACTACGTAGAAGGCCGTGAATTCGCACCGAAAGGTGAGGAATGGGATCAAGCCCTAGCATACTGGAAAACATTATATTCTGACGAAGATGCCATCTTTGATAAAGTGTTGACTTTTGATGCTGCAGATATTGCACCAATGATTACTTATGGCACCAACCCAGGCATGGGTATGGGTATCGCGGAACATATTCCAGCAACTAACGCACAACCGGAATCAGAAAGACCATCATACCAAAAAGCATTGGATTACATGGGCTTTAAAGATGATTCAACAGTCTTAGGCAACCGTGTTGATTATGTATTCATCGGAAGTTGTACCAATTCCCGTATTGAAGATTTACGTGAAGTAGCTTCATTCGTTAAAGGCAAGCAAAAAGCACAAGACGTTGAAGTATGGATTGTACCGGGCTCAAAACAGGTAGAAAAACAAGCGAAAGAAGAAGGCTTGGATAAAATATTTGAAGCGGCAGGATTCCAGCTACGTGAACCAGGATGTTCGGCATGTTTAGGGATGAACGAAGATAAAATCCCTGCTGGTAAATATTGTGTTTCGACTTCAAATAGAAACTTCGAAGGCCGTCAAGGACCGAATGCCCGCACCATGCTGGTATCTCCTTTGACAGCAGCAGCTGCGGCAGTAACAGGTAAAGTAACAGATGTAAGAGAGTTGATCTAAGTAGAAAAAAATGAAAAAATTTGAAACTTTAACGTCCCAGGTAGTCCCGCTACCGATCGAAAATATTGATACAGATCAAATTATTCCCGCACGCTTTCTAAAAGCAACCACGCGTGAAGGTTTTGGTGATAATTTATTCCGCGACTGGCGTTTTGACACAAACAATCAGCCGAAAACTGATTTTGTGTTGAACAACCCGACCTATACGGGAAAAATATTGGTTGCCGGTAAAAACTTTGGTTGTGGTTCAAGCCGCGAGCATGCCGCTTGGGCTATTCAAGACTATGGTTTTGATGTGGTCATCAGCTCATTCTTTGCCGATATATTCAAAGGAAATGCCCTTAACAACGGTGTATTACCGATTCAGGTACCCGAAGAGTTTTTGGCGAAAATTTTCGAATTGGTGCACCAAAATCCGGCAACGGCGATTATCGTTGATCTTGAAAAACAAACAGTCATGTTGACAGAGACGGGTGATCAATTTGAGTTTGAAATCAATCCATACAAAAAATCATGTTTGATCAATGGCTATGATGACATTGATTTTATCCTTAACCAGAAAGATTCAATCGAAGCATTTGAAGCAAACAGACAATGGTAGATCCTGTCGTCCATATTGCCAATTTAACCATTCAGTACGGTAAAGATACCGTACTGCAAGACTTAAATTGGCAAATTTTTCCTGGCGAGCAATGGATCTTAGGCGGTCCGAGCGGTACAGGAAAAACCACGCTGGCAAAAGCGATTGCCGGGCAATTGAAGTATGAAGGCCAGATTACATTCCATCTTGACCCAGCGAGCCTATTGCCGGCAAAAATTCATTACGTTTCCAATTGGTTTCAGTTTACCAATCTTGAAGGCGATCGCAATTTCTATTACCAACAGCGCTACAACAAATTTGCAAAAAACGATACATTAACGGTTTTTGCCGAGTTGAAACATTTTGCAAAAGAAGAACAGCTTTCTTTTGAAAACGTACGTTCTTACCTGAACATTTTTGGATTCGAGAATTTCAAAGATCAGCAGTTGATTGAACTTTCGAGTGGCGAACACAAAAGACTGCAATTGATCAAGGCCTTGTGGCTTCAACCTCAGGTGCTCATTATCGACCAGCCTTATACAGGACTGGATGCACAGTCCAGAAAAGATCTCAATCAGATTTTCGATCAGCTTGCGGATAAAGGGGTCACCTTGTTGTTGATCAGTAATGATGACGAACAACCGGATTGTATCAATCGTTTTGCGGAAATTCAGGAAGGTAAAATCAGGATTCGCCAACGGAGTGAAGAGCTATCCAAAGGCTTGCCCCGAACAAGAAAGGCGCTGCCTTATTTTCTACAACAGGCACCTCAGGTATCTGCCCAGGTCATGGTAAAAATGAACAAAATCAGTATTTCATACGGCGAAAAACAAGTCTTAAAGAATATTGACTGGGAAGTAAAAGCCGGTGAAAAATGGTTGCTACAAGGGCATAATGGTTCAGGAAAATCAACTTTGCTTAGTCTCATCAACGGCGATCATCCACAGGCTTACGCCAATGACATCCATCTTTTTGGCAAAAAAAGAGGATCTGGAGAAAGTATTTGGGATATCAAAGAACATTTGGGTATTATATCTCCAGAATTACATTGGTACTATGATATGAATGCCAACGTTGGGCAGACGATTGCTTCTGGATTTTTTGACTCCATGAGCCTATACCAACGCTTAGGATTTGAACAACAGCAAAAGCTCGAGCAAATTCTCCATTTTTTTGACCTCAAAGAGGTTAAACACAAAACATTGGGATCATTGCCTTTAGGTCAACAACGTTTGGTCCTATTGGCCCGCACGATCGTGAAACATCCAGAATTGCTGATTTTGGACGAACCTTGTCAGGGTTTAGACCAAGAGCAGACCCAGTATTTCAACGACGTCATCGATGACCTCAGTAAAAGTGGCCAGACGCTCATTTATGTAGGTCACTTCCAAACCCAGCTACCAACGTGCATTGACAATAAAATCGTGTTGGAAAAGGGAGAAGTAAAGGCTATATCCGAAGTTATCCACAAAAAAGAAACTTTATCAACATAAAAATTGTGGAAAACTTCAATTAATTCGAAAATAAGAACAAAAAAATAAAAAGAGAATCAAGATATCGGAAAACACTGGAAATCAAAAGTCAAAAATAAAGATAACTCAATAGGTTTTAAGCCTATTTTCCAAAGTTTCATTAGACCTATCTCTGATAGCTCAATATTAAAAATACAATGAAGAAAAATATTTTAATCATACCTGGAGATGGCATCGGCCAAGAAGTAACAACTTGGGGTAAAAAAGTTTTAGAAAAAATAGGTGAAAATTATGGTCATGAGTTCAGCTTTGATGAAGCTATCATGGGCCATACTGCAATTGAAGCGACAGGCAACCCGCTTCCTGATGAGACATTAGCTAAAGCAAAAGCTTCTGATGCGATCCTTTTCGGCGCCATTGGCCATATTAAGTATGATAATGATCCTTCTGCTAAGGTAAGACCTGAACAAGGCTTGTTGAAAATCCGTAAAGAACTAGGTCTTTACGCAAATCTTCGTCCAATCCTTTTATTCGATGAGTTATTGGATGCTTCGAGTTTAAAGCCCGAAATTCTTCAAGGTACAGATATTCTTTTCTTCCGTGAACTGACAGGTGATGTCTATTTTGGTGAGAAAAATCGCAATGAGGATAATACCTTTGCTTCAGACTTGATGAATTATCACCGTTACGAGGTTGAGCGTATCGCACGTAAAGCTTATGATGCAGCACGCACGCGTAACAAAAGACTATGCTCTGTTGATAAAGCCAATGTATTGGAAACATCCCGCCTGTGGAGAGAAGTTGTCCAGGAAATCGCAAAAGAATATCCGGATGTTGAAACCGAGCACATGTTTATCGATAATGCGGCCATGCAATTGGTGAAAAATCCAAAGAAATTCGATGTGGTATTGACAGCCAATCTTTTTGGTGATATCCTGACAGACGAAGCGTCACAGATCGCAGGCTCGATGGGTATGTTGGCTTCTGCTTCCGTAGGTGATGGCACAGGCTTCTTCGAACCTATCCACGGCTCTGCACACGATATCGCTGGTCAAAATAAAGCAAATCCATTGGCTTCAATTTTATCTGCTGCCTTGATGCTTGATATTAGCTTTGGTCTACAGGAGGAAGCTAAAGCGGTTAACAATGCTGTTGCAGAAACATTAAAAGCTGGTTGGAGAACCGGTGATATTGCCAACAGCAGCACAGAAGCTTCAAAAATCTTAGGTACTCAGGAAATGGGTGAAAAAGTATTGGAGTTTATTAAATAGTATACCCTTTTTAATTTGTAAATCTTTTGAATTAAGAAATTATGTTACACGATCCTAATCATCTTTACATTTTCGACACCACTTTACGTGATGGCGAACAGGTACCAGGCTGCCAATTAACTACTCCAGAGAAAATTGAGATTGCTAAAGACCTGGAAAAACTAGGGGTGGATATTATCGAAGCCGGTTTCCCAGTGTCTAGCCCTGGTGATTTTCAATCGGTCGTCGAATTATCTAAAGCGGTAAACGATGTCATTATATGTGCATTGACCCGTGCCAATCAAAACGATATTGACGTAGCTGCCGAGGCATTAAAATATGCCAAACGCCCACGTATCCATACGGGTATTGGTTCTTCGGACATGCATATCAAATATAAATTCAACAGCACAAGAGAAGAAATTTTAGAACGTGCCGTTGCGGCTGTAAAACATGCCAAATCCTATGTGGAAGATGTCGAGTTTTATGCAGAAGATGCGGGTCGCGCAGACTTGGCATTTCTAGCTAAAATGGTTGAATCGGTGATTGCTGCCGGTGCTACGGTAGTCAATATCCCCGATACAAACGGTTATTGTCTGCCAGACCAATATGGCTCAAAAATCAATTACCTCAAGGAGAATGTACGCAATATCGATCAGGCCATTATTTCGGCACATTGTCACAATGACTTGGGACTTGCAACAGCAAATTCTATCGCTGCGATTCAAAATGGAGCCCGTCAGGTGGAATGTACCATCAACGGTATCGGTGAGCGTGCCGGAAACACGTCACTTGAAGAAGTAGCCATGATCCTTAAAGTGCACAACCAGTCGTTTGGAAGCTTGACATCAAACATCGATAGCCGCATGTTTACGTACTTATCGCGCAAGGTAAGCGAAATGATGAACATGCCTGTACAACCGAATAAAGCGATCGTTGGTCGCAACGCCTTCGCACACAGCTCGGGGATTCACCAAGATGGTTTCCTAAAACACCGTGAGAACTATGAGATCATCAGACCAGAAGATGTTGGTTTGGTTGAAGCTGATATTATCTTAACTGCACGTTCAGGAAGACATGCCCTTAAGCACCATTTGGAGCGTTTAGGCTTCCATCTTGAAAAAGATGATTTAGCTGATTGCTATCAACGTTTCTTGGTTTTGGCCGACGAAAAGAAAAATATTTGTGATGATGACCTAAAAAGCCTCATCCAAGAAAAAATATAAAAAAAGGAAGGCTGCAGATGCAGCCTTTTTTTATCATAAATACATTTTTTTAAAAGGATCCAAATGATACGTTGCTAATTATTATTTTATCATACGTACAAACGATCTTCCATTTAAAATCAACTAAATTTAAATACTGTATAGGTAGAATCTCTCATATAACAGCGAATATCTGCGTTTTATTTGCTACCTTAACTAGGCAATCATCTAACAATGAATCTATCAACCTTAAACATCAATTCAGAAGCTACGCTTGACCGCATCAAGTCTGTGGTCAACAGAACACCGCTTCAATATAATCGGCATCTATCCGAAAAATATGGCGCTGAAGTCTATCTCAAACGGGAAGATTTACAAGTCGTACGTTCCTATAAATTACGCGGTGCCTACAATAAAATTATTTCCTTAACAGCGGAAGAGCTACAACGTGGCGTTGTATGTGCCAGCGCAGGCAACCACGCTCAGGGCGTTGCTTTCTCCTGCAATAAACTCGACATCAAAGGCGTGATATTTATGCCGGGTCCGACACCACGCCAAAAGATTTCACAAACGGAAATGTGGGGTAACGGCAATGTAGAAATTATCTTGACCGGAGACACTTTTGATGACTGCCAAAAAGCAGCACTGGCTTATACAGCAGAGCATGGCATGACTTTCATTCCGCCATTTGATGATCTCAAAGTTGTGGAAGGACAGGGTACTGTAGCCGTTGAAGCTTTACAAGATCTTCCCGATATGGACGCCATATTTATCCCAATTGGTGGCGGTGGACTTGCCGCGGGAGCGAGCTATTACCTAAAAAGTAAAAACAACGCAATCAAATGCTATGGTGTTGAACCCGAAGGAGCCCCCTCCATGCAAGCGGCCTTGACTCACGGCGCACCGATCGAGCTCGAGCATATCAACAAATTTGTTGATGGGGCAGCTGTTAAAAAAATCGGTGCAACGACATTTGAAATTGCCAAACAATTGTTGGATGATACACGCTCTATTCCCGAAGGAAAGATCTGTACCTGTATCCTAGAGCTGTACAATAAGGATGCAATTGTCGTTGAGCCTGCAGGCGCTCTATCCGTGGCCGCTCTTGAATTTCACAAAGATGAAATTAAAGGTAAGAAAGTCGTCTGCATCATATCCGGTGGAAACAACGATATCGACCGCATGAGTGAAATCAAAGAATTGTCTCTACTTTACGAAGGGTACAAGCATTATTTTATCGTTCGTTTCCCACAACGTCCAGGCGCCTTAAAACTCTTCGTTTCCGAAGTATTGGGGCCTAAGGATGATATTACCCGTTTTGAGTTTATCAAAAAAACAGAACGCGAAAGAGGTCCAGCGCTAGTCGGCATTGAGCTCAACAAGCCTGAGGATTACGAAACACTGATTGAACGCATGAAAGAATATAAGTTTGATGTCATTGAAATCAATAAAGACCAGACACTATTTGAATATCTTGTATAAATAATAGGTATAAAACGAGAAAAGCCAGGATATGAATCACTGGCTTTTCTCGTTTATATAACCAAAATATCCCACTCAAAGCCTTCAAAAAAACGAACAATTCCATAACCTAAAAAATCGTATATTTCCGTTATTAAAAGATATTCAATAGCTTAGGAGAGAGCGATAAATTATTTTTATTTGACCAAAGGCATATTGCATATAAAAAGTAATTTATCTAAGTTTAATTGTTTAATCAATACTATACGAAAAATGAGAGTACTAATTTTAACGATTCTGACCTTAATAGGTCAACTTACTTTTGCTCAGACCGACAAAAGTAAACGCCCAAGTCCTCCAGACAACACTAAGGTAACCACCACCGATGGTGTCACGATTGACATTAATTATAGCCGTCCTTCATTGAAAGGTCGTCAGCTTGGTGTTGATATCGCCCCTATCGGTATTGTATGGCGTACTGGAGCAAATGAAGCGACCACCATCGAATTTAATAAAGATGTATTGGTTGAAGGCAAGAAATTAGCTGCTGGTAAATATGGCCTTTACAGCATCCCTGGAGAACACGAAACAACAATTATGTTCAATAAAGTGTGGAATCAGTGGGGAACAAAATATGATGCCAACGAAGATGCTTTACGTGTTTCAGTCAACAATGCCACAGCAAGCAATTCGCAGGAACAGTTTAAGATCAATGCAACGCCGCAAGGAACCGTTTCATTGGAGTGGGGACAGTATGTCGTTCCTTTTACGGTAAAAGCGAGCAACTAAACGCAAAACACATTATCACGGTAATCGGTACGGTACGATCGGTTTTTTAATCAAACAACAGGCCGTTCGATTACCTGATTCTTCTCTTCTCTCAGCCCCATTTTAAAAACTTATTTGTTTATCGATCCGCTTTATTCATTCTATATTTTGTCATAAAAGCGTCGTATTCAGCCTCATCGCGACACATCTTGTCGTACCAGTTCTTTTTAAGAATCAGTGTTGTAATCCCTAAGATCAATATACTAGTCAGTAAGCCCTGTCCCTGTTGAATAACGATATACATCGGGATCAATGTCAAACAACATTGCCATATAATTCCCACGCCAACATTAAATAAATCGCGCTTAAAGTGATTGTTTCTTTTAAGATCAGGGTATTTCTGCAACGCTTTCTGGTGAATTGGTCCCCAAAAGCCCCATGGACGAACACGGACATAAAAATCGACAAGCACATCCTCTTCAGTAGGTTTGGACAGCCAGGTCCCCATCAGACAGCCTAGCAGCGATAGGACAAACAAAAATGGGAAATAATATAGCGGCAAAGTATGCGGGAAAAACTGGGGCAGAATAATCGCCCCGAATATACCGGTCAACATCCCCCAGAAAAATCCAGCCCCGTTAAATCGCCACCAATGTCATTTGAGCACATTCGCGGCAATATACCCGCCATAGAGTGCTGAAACGATCCACTGCAGCACCGAATTGATGTTTTGAACATACAATCCGATGATCGTGCTGCAGACAACCACAGAAACAGAAACAATATAGCTCAACCGAATCTGTTTTTTTGGCGAAGCCGAACGATAAAAATATTTCAGCAAGACATCATTGACCAAGTATGCTTGCGCCGCATTTATCGTTGAAGCAAAAGAAGACATAAAAGCAGCCAGAAGTCCCGCCAACAATAAACCTGTCAATCCAACCTTCCCAAACCGACTAATTGCCTTGGGCAAGATGATCTCAAAATCCATATGGCTTCCCATTGCTGTAAACTCGTCCCGAAAGAATACAAGAGCCAATACCGTAAAGCCCATGATCATCAGATAACGTGGGATAAGCAAGATAACAGATACCGATCCGCTCATTAATGCGGCCTCTTTTGGAGATCTACAAGCCAGAATCTTTTGCATGTCATAGTTGGCCGCGGGCCCAGCCATGCTCATGAAAATACCTTTGAAAAGCATCATCATCACAAATACGGTAAACAGGTTGTATTGATCATCGGCTATTCGGTCCATAATAGAAGGGAGTAAATTGCTCCAATCCATATCCAGGTGCCAGCCAAAGAAGGGAGAGTCCCAACCCTCAGGTGTATTGGCGGCCAACAATTCGGGACTTACCTGCTGCATGGCAATCACGGCAATTGCAATACCAGATACAATCATGATTCCGAACTTCACCATATCGGCCCACACAATACTATGCATGCCGCCAAGCATCACATAAAAAGTCGTGATTGCCGTGAAAAATATGCCATAGAGCTGGGGAACATGCATCGGGTCAATGGTCAATGGAATAAAGCGCGACAGCTGTTCCCAGGGGAAGAATACCTCCATAAATTTACCGATTCCGATAAATCCATAACATAGAAAACCCAATACCGCTACAATGGCGTATAAAATGACGATGGTGTAAGCTCCATCTGCACCCTTACCATGTCCAAAACGGGTTCGGATCCATTCAGCTCCCGTCAAGACATTTGAACGCCGCAGCCATACCGAAAGGTAAACCATCAAAAAAATCTGATTGAAGACAGGCCATAACCAAGGAATCCACATGCTCTTGAGGCCATAAACAAAGGCAAGATAAACCATCCACATCGTGCCCGAAATATCGAACATCCCCGAAGCATCAGAAATACCAAGCATATAGTAAGGAAGTGACTTCCCTCCCAAGAAATAAGAGTCGAGATCCTTAGAAGCTCGCTTTTTAAGAATCAGGCCAATGACAATCATCGTCAGCAAATAACAGACAATGATAACTATATCTATTACGGAAAGTTCCATGAATATTCTTCTCGTGGTCAACCGCAATCTACAATTATATTTCTACTTCTCCAATTGGCCAATCACGACCGAAACTGGATAATGATCTGATATTCCTTCGAGATCAGGACCATTGTGCACTTCGACCTGCTGAACCAAAGGCGACAATCGCTCCGACAATAAGATATAATCAAGTCTCTCCGACACTTCAGCTAATCGGCTGTCGACCCAATTCCAGCCATAAAGCGTGGCTGTTGGAAAACTGACTCGCTTATTTTCCGGAAATACGGTACGTCCGATACAATCATCAAAACCTGCAGCAATAAAAGTCGACAGCACACTATAGTCAAAATGCTGGCCACGCATATTGCCATACTCGGGATGCGCTTGATCCCAATTCGATAAATTCTTTCTCAATGGTGCTTTGTGTTCCAGCCAAATTGCATCCAATGGAGAATACGCATTGAGATCTCCCATGATCATACAGTTATTCAAGGAATTACTTTTGATATAATCCACAATCTGTTGCGCTTCTTTTAATCGATACTTCCAGGAAAAAGGGCTGAGATGTGTGACTATAATATCAATATCTTTAATTTTAACATGCAGCATGCCATGCCAGAACTCATCCACCTGGGCTTTGATTAGCGTAATCGGATAGCGAGACGTGATTCCTACCGGATAGCCCTTCTCTTTGAGTAAAATGCTATAATGATGTCCATAGGATTTGGCAAGCTGTTGAAGATCGGCCTGTTTAAAATCGACCAGTTCTTCTAAAGCAACAATATCCGGTTGTTGTCGTTCCATCCAATGGACAAATTTATCCGATCTTGCTTTCGTACGCTCAAACCCATTCCAGATATTATAAGATATTATCTTTAGCGGTTGATCGGCCTGAGATTTCACTGTCAAACACAGAGAAAGTAAAGCGATCACCCCATAAAACTTGATCAGATTTTTCATTTGTATACTCCTAAATATCGATTTTAAAACGAACAGTAAGCCTTATATAACGAACAACAAGCCGGGCTATGCGATTTAAAATAGGAGACCGGCTTTCAATTTTCACCTCCTACTGTCAGGCTCTTTTCACATCATTAGGTAAACAAATTCCAGATTCCGTGGCATATAGCGCATTGCGGATAATAAGCTGGAGGATATTGTCTACCGAGGTTGACGAGCGAAGGCCGTCGGGTGCTGTATTTAGACAGTAATCCAAAAGTCGGTCGACTGGAGATACAGCAACATGCATTCGTGTGTCACTCGATGCGTAATAGATATAAACCATACCGTTGGCATTCATGATCCAACCGTTGGAAAACAACACATTGGAAACATCACCGATCCGTTCTTCTCCCTCTGGCGCCATCAGATAACCTGCCGGCTCGGCGATCAATTGACTTGGATCATCCAGACTGGTCAGATAAATATAGAGCACATAACGTAAGCCAGCAGCAGTGCCACGCACGCCATGAGCGAGGTGTAGCCAACCTTTCGCTGTTTTTAAGGGCGCAGGTCCCTCACCATTTTTCAGTTCTTTAATGGTATGATAAAAACGTTTGTTGATAATTTGTTCTTCAACAACAACAGCATTTTTAATATCATCAATCAATGACCATCCAATTCCGCCACCACGTTTTGCCAGGATAAAATCATCCTGTGGCCGTGTATACAAAGCATATTTCCCCTGAACGAATTCGGGGTGCAATACGACATTCCGCTGTTGACTACTCGCTTTCAAATTGGGTAATCGCTCCCAGTGCTTCAAATCTTTTGATCGAATGATGCCTGCTGCGGCAACGGCACTGGAGAGATCTTCAGGAGCAGCAGCTGCATCGCGTTTTTCACTGCAAAAAATACCATATACCCAACCGTCTTCATGCGCAGTTAGACGGATATCATATACATTTGTTTCCTCCTCATCTAATTCCGGGAGAGCCAATGGCTGATCCCAAAAGCGGAAATTATCCACCCCATTTTCACTTTCCGCTATCGCAAAAAAAGATTTCCGGTCAGCCCCTTCAACACGAACGAACAACAGATACTTTCCTTGCCAGTAGAGTGCCCCTGCATTCATTGTTGAATTGAAGGTGATTCGCTCTAGAAAAAGAGGGTTTGTTAATGGATTAAAATCATAACGCCAAGTCAAGGGGATATGTTCTTTGGTAACAACAGGATATAAATAACGCTTAACAATTTTTCCTGGATTAGACAGTTCAACATTGGCTCTTTCCAATAATAAGCGTTGTGATTCGATAATATAAGCTTGCTGACATTCAAATGATTCGGCCATAAATTTAGTTCAGTTCAAAAAAATAGTTACTTTACATGTTTTCCGGATAAAGCGGCATACGCGTCACACGATGGAATGCAGTGCCGCTACCCGTAGCGACCTCAAGGTCGAATATCACTTCCTTTGTTTTGGGATCAATCTCCACAACACGTCCGCCCGAACCAATAGAGGTTGCTACACCCATCCCTGGACAAAATAAGACATGTCCCGTTTGCCCCAAGTATTGCACGCCCGATATGGCTTGTGAAAAGCCTTGCGTTCCGCGATCTTTTCCATAAGACCAAACTTGCTGCACCGTTCTATTGGCCATGTCAATTTTATATTCCACTACCCTGCTATAGCTGTTCACCCCGGGAGCAAAATTTGATTTCCATTGCCGATTATACCCATTGTCAAAAACCAAAATCCGATCCTTGCTCAAGGCGACAGGTGTATGTGGACCCCAGGGCCAATCAAAGCCTGCCAGCGCAGCATCTCCATTGATCACTGCTGGGTCCGTAATTGCTGTACCATCTTCGGCAATTGGCTTTAACAACAAGGGCTGATATTTGGCTCCCCAATTTTTATGGGGCGATATAATCCATTGTGTTATTCCCGAATGGTTGAAGCTAAAAATCCCCTGATAACGTGCTGTAGCCAATAAATCTTCGCCAATTTCTGTAATGGAATTGTTGTGAGCCCAGTTATTTGGGCTTTGCGAAAAGGCGGGCGGTGTTACGCCATCAGGCTTGATATAACGCGTTGTATCGAGTTGCTTGGCAAGATCCCACTCATTAGCCAAAACGCCCGTCTGCGGATTCAATTCGATGATAAAGTCGTTAATACGCGGTTGGCCATTGTTTAAACGGGCCGCAGCTTTGGTTACATTGATCAAGAAATTACCATTGGCAGCCTCGGTAATTTCATGATGAAATCCGTACCCCAGTTTGGCGAGATCCCATTGATTGATCAGATTCCCAAATAGATCAATTTCAACGACACGTTGCTGCGATTGATCACCAGAAATAAAAGTTCCTTTTTTTGTTCGTTTAAGACCTATAGATCCGGAAAACCTCTGTAAATCAGGCGATTTCTTCAATAGCAACAACCAACGCAATTCACCCTCGTTATCAATCATATAAGGTAGAGAAGTATCTATCTCACTCTGACCGGGATAACTCACCAAATTAACTCCAGGTTCCATTTTGTCGGTTTGTCCTTTGACGATCTTCCATTGGGGAAAGTCTTGCACTGTTAGAGCTTGTGTGATAATATGTATCGTTGTGCTACCGCGCTCGTTGCCTTCCCGGTCAGTAAAAGCAAGATCGACCATATTATCATAATCGGCATATAAGCCTAATATCGATACGTTTTGACGCGGTGTATCATCGTTACATAAATGCGTAATAGTACCCAGTTTGCCATGCTTTCCGCGTACGGTCACCCGCACACGACCGTATGTCGGTAATCTTACATTTACCATGGCCGACAGCGGATTATAACCCGAAGGATCCAGTTTAATATTTTCAACAATAAAATCGAGCGAAGTACCTTTGGTAGGTACCTCCACCTCCGACCCGTCGCTAAGGGAGAGTTTTGTACGCCAATGTGCCAGATCAGAAGTTATCTTGAGAATATCTTTTACAGGGACGTTTACGGCTCCCTTCTCAAAGTTGAAAACATACTCTAGTGTATGCTGATTGATATCAAGCAACAATTCTCCAGCATCGATTTTGGATGTCAATGCCAGCTTGGAAGACAACTCATTCGTTGTTTCCCGATCTTTCTTGCAGGAAAATAACAACAGAATAAAGCATATAAGTGGCAAAATCAACGTAGTGAAAAATCTACCGATCTGTTGTACTGCAATCATACATATTATTGTTTAAAAGAAATTTTAAAAAGTATTCCGGCAGAGGCATCTACTCCCCTACCGGAAAAAACTAACACTCAACTGTGGAATCGAGAATAATTTTTATTTATGGATTAACCTGTCTAAATCAATGTAATTACCTATCGCCACAACGGATGCTGCTGAATCTTGGTGTTGGTATTAATTTCACCTTCTGGCAAAGGCAGATAATAATGCTTTGGTTGAAACTCGGCGGCACCTTGCTTTTTATTATCTACAAAAATCTGTTTCATTTGAGCATAAGGGTACCAGCGTTTTAAATCGAAGAAACGATGACCTTCAAAGAAAAACTCAAGTTCGTTCTGGTGAATAATCTCTTTCATCAAATCATCCGCGTTGGTCCAAGTTTTATTGGCTAATCCTGCACGATCGCGAACGCGTTTTAAACTAGAAGCTGCCCCGGCAGTGTTACCATTCTTAGCACATGCCTCTGCATGTAAAAGTAGTACTTCTGCAAAACGTAGCAAACGGAAGTTATTGTTTGTATTTGCGGCGTCGTACATACTGTTTGCACCGCTTACATTTCTAAAGAAGTTGGTGTATTTCTTGATCAAGAATCGTCCAGGCTTATTATCTATCGTCGGATACACAAGACCTGGATTTGCTGAAATTTTAGCCATAGACTCTGACCACAACTTATCAAAAGAAAGATTGCCGAACCAAGCGCCGTCTGTAAGACCAGTTTCATAGTCCGAATATTTCCAGTAGAAGCTGGTATACATCCGTTTGTCAAAACGGCTATCTGATCCACTTGGGCGCTCCTCTGCGATAAAATCGCGAACAACGGAAATACCTGGCACCAACTTAAACCAAGCCCCTGTACCTGCCGGTCCCGCAAAATTGGGAATGATAAATCCTTGACGACTATTGGGATTCTCTGCCCCCCAAATGCCATCTGAGCCATATTTACCGTCATATACCAATTCCCAAACGGATTCTTTATTTAACTTTGTATTGTCTTTAAAATTATCTTCGAAATTTTCGACAAGATCATAGTTATAAGGGGCAGTTAACAGTGCCTTCAATTCTATTTCGGCTTCCCCGTATTGTTTAGTATACACCAATGACTTTCCTAAAAAAGCAATCGCTGCTCCCTTAGTCACTCGGCCTGCTTCTGCTGCTGGACGTGTAACAGGTAAATTTTCTTTTGCAGCCTTGAAGTCCGCGATCACTTGTTTCCAGATATCAGCTTCAGCTGTCGATGGTTTGTTTTCGGGATCAACATCTGCGGGAACCAACAATAACGGTACATCGCCATAATTGGAAGCCAACAAAAAATAATATACGCCCCGTAAAAAAGTAGCCTCGGAAATCAGCTCCTTTCTCTTTGCTTCGTCCATGGAAACTTTCCCAATATTATAGAGAAGCACATTGGCTCGATTAATACCATTATATAAACTTCCAAAATCACTTCCTCCAGTTCCCGGAGTATTGAGAAAGGTTGCATATTCCCATGTAAATCTTTCTTCACCTGCAAGGAACCAAACATCATCAGCACGATTCATCGTCTGCCATCCCGTATAGGCGCCATAATACCCTTCCATTTGCCCACGGATAGGTGAATAAACGGTTGCCATTGCCGCCTGTACTTCCGCTTCATTCGACCAGAAAATCTCCGACACCGGTTTGTTTGGGTTCGTACGATTGAGAAAATCTTTGCTGCAGCTTCCCATCAAAAGAAGAACGGCGGCTGCTGCTGTATATTTTTTAATTGAAATCTTCATCCTTTTCATTTTAAATTTAATTGTAAACTTCCTGTAATCCACTAGAAATTAGCCTGTATACCAAACATAATAGTTCGCGCCAGCGGATACCGACCATGATCTGTACCAGCCGTCATTACTCCTGTCTGGCCGACCCCATTATCGTTATTGCTTGGACCTAAATCAGGGCTATAACCTTTATATTTTGTTACGGTAAACAGGTTGTCAGCAGCCAAATAAATACGTGCATTTTTCAAGGTTACTTTATTCAACCAAGTATTAGGTAGTGTATAACCCAATTCTATTGTTTTTAAACGGAAGAACGCACCGCTTTCCAACCAGCGGTCACTGACACGACGTACGTTACCATTGGGATCCTCACGCGTATAACGCGGGATATCGGTATTGGTATTACTTGCTGTCCACGAATTCAAAAGACTAGTAGAATAATTATGCACCTCACTTGTGCTCTCTATTCTAGCACGCGTATAATTGTATATTTTGTTACCGTACATACCATCAAAGAAGAACGCAAAATCAACGCCTTTATAATCCAGTCCACCACGGATACCGTAGGCTAATGAAGGATAAGGGCTGCCCATGTATTGACGATCGTTGTTATCGATCTTTCCATCGCCATTGTAGTCAACGAACTTAATGTCCCCAGCTTTGGCAGTAGGTTGGATTACAGTACCATTCCCCGATTTATAGGCTTGTACTTCAGCATCTGACTGGAACAATCCATCCGTTTGGATCAGCCAAAAACCGCCAATGGGATAACCAACTTTAGCCCAACTAATTACACCTTCACCCTGTGGATTATACCCCTCAAACTCCTGCTTATTTCCTACGGTAATCGCTTTCATTTTATTTTTAACGGCCGAAGCATTGACACCGATATTGTAATTTACCTCACCAATTGCATCGCGATAGCTCGCTAAAAACTCGAAACCCTTATTACTGATAGTACCCGCATTCATTACTGGTGAACCCGATTTTCCTGCAGAAGGTGGTTGGTTGATTGACAACAAGATATCTTTCGTATTTCGTACGTAATAATCTGCACTGATTCTTAGCTTACTTTGTAAAAAAGCCAGGTCAACACCGAAGTTACTCGTCTCGGTCTCTTCCCAAGTTAGATTAGATGGCGAAACCCAGCTCGTTCCAGGGATTGCTCCTTGCCACCACGCTCCACCTTGGATATAGTTAATACCGTATCTCGTAACATTTTGTGTCGTATAATTGGCAATCTCCTGATTACCCAAGCGACCATAAGTTGCCCGGATTTTGAATTCATTGACTGAATTTTTCGCCTTTTCAAAAAAGCTTTCGTTCATGATATTCCAGCCCAGAGCCACCGATGGGAAAACCCCATAGCGATGTCCATTATCAAACCTCGAAGATCCGTCTCGACGAACCGTTGCCGTAAATAGATAACGGTTATCATACGTATACATCACACGACCAAATTGCGATATCATGGATGCTTCCTGCAGACTTCCTGAAGTTGATTGCTCTGCTGGTGATGCTGCATCAATTGCATCCGTGCCTGCTGGAATATCAAGTCTCTTGGCACCAAATCCCCTATTCGAGTTTTCCTGAGAGGAGTAACCGGCCAATAAGGAAATCGTATGCTTATCAAAAGTATTGTCATAATGTAAGGTATTTTCAATCAGCCACTGATTATTGAAGAAAGCGCTTTCATTCAGCGAAGATTGCAAAACGGCAGTACCATCGGGACGTCGATCCGATTTGTTATAATTTCTTCCTGTGGTTCTATTAATCCCTACATTCAATCTATATTTTAATCCTTTTACAAAAAGATCTGCCTCCGCATATCCATTGAGCATGATATCTGTCTGATAGACATGATTGGTATTGAGATTTAAATTACCAACGGGATTATCCAAATTTTTCATCCATGGTGCATAGGTTGAATATCCACCGACAACATTGGCATCATAAACCGGTAATAACGGATTTTGACGCAGGATATCTGTGATTACCAAGTTGGCATATTGGCGATCACCCGATTTAATCAAGAAGGTATTTCCAACACGGAGATGATCATTGAAAAAGTTAAAGGTATTTTTGCTGCGTACATTGAAAGATTCATAACCCGTTGTTTTCAAAATACCTTTTTGATTCAGATACCCCCCGGAAACACTATAGGTCGATCGATCGCCGCCACCAGCAACATCCAGATTGATCTTATTCACGGGTGCTGTTTGAAATACTTCATCTTGCCAATCTGTACTCGCATTGAAGTCTTTGGCTTGTACTGGTAGATATCCCTTTTCGTCCACAAATTTTTTCCATTGCGGTCCATCCATCAAGCTCATTTTTTTTGGTAGACTTTGCACCCCAGTATAAGCATTTAAACTCAACGTGGCTGGACTTGCCCTTTTACCACCCTTCGTTGTAATAATCACTACCCCATTAGCCGCACGAGAGCCATAAATAGCTGCTGCTGATGCATCTTTTAACACTTCCAATGAAGCGATATCATTTGGATCTACCGTATTGATATCGCCAAATACACCATCAATCACATATAAAGGATTCGTGCTGCCCATCGAACCTATACCACGAATATTGATATTCATTCCTGCTCCTGGCGATCCACCAGCATTTGACACACTCACCCCTGCAACGCGCCCCTGTAAAGCGCCGGCAGCACTTTTAGCTAAATTAGATTGTAGATCCTTGCCCGTCACGGATGCCACTGCACCGGTCAAATCACTTTTTTTCACCGTACCATAGCCGATCACCACAACTTCATCTAATTCCGTACCCGACTGAAGTATAATACTATAGGTTGAGGCATCATTGACAAGCACCTCCTGCTCCTTCATTCCGACGTAGGTAATTTTTAAGGTTTTCCCCTTCGCAACATCAAGTGTAAAAGAACCATCGGCATCTGTTTTCGTTCCGCTGGCGCTCCCCTTGATATTGACCGTAGCTCCTGCCACTGGCTTATTATCCGCGTCGAGGACTTTGCCCCTCACCTTTTGGGATTGCTGTGCAAAGGCTAAGCTCCCATAAGTGGAAAGTAAGAGTAGTAAAGCTGTTTTTCTCATATTGTGTGTATTTAAGGTTTACAATAAATAGATGGTTTGTATAATATATCTATACTTAATTGGTATTCTTCTATTGGTTTGTTTGACGAAATTAGAGAAAAGGAGATGCCGTAAATAGCAAGATCAACTCATTTGTATTGTACTTTTCATTCATATTTCTCCTGGGAAAAACACAAAAATGTCAACACAAACGATTGCGCAAAATAGAAATAACAATAAAATAGGAAAAAAAATGAGGCAGCAGAACAATACCGTAAACAGCTCAAAAACAATATGTTAAAAATTAATAAAGATCATTTTATTGAACTTTAAACTCACTTGTATTGAATTATCTAGCAAGAGGAATAGGGGTAATCAAAAACTAAATAGCGTTTAAACGCCACCATATTCACGGAATGGTTGACTTTGTTTAGATAGACGTATGTAGATCTTTCGTCTATCTAAAAAAGCGAAATGAGAAAGGAAAAAAGAAAAAAATTAGATGATCATCTGTTGCTTGCGAAGGCTATTTCTATACTCGACAGGAGTGAGGTCTTTTTTCTTTTTAAATACTCGGTAGAAATACGAAACGCTGTTAAAGCCACATTGTTCGACAATATCAGCAATCAAGGTTTCTTCTTTCAGTAATCGCACCGCCATATTGATCCGAAAATCAAGCAGATAATCGGTAAAATTCATCCCTGTAGTCGATTTCAGAAAACGGGAAAATGTTGATTTGCTCATATTCATTACTGCCGCAACCATCGGAAGGCTCAATTCTCTATTTACATGGGTAACGATATATTCCTGCAATCGTCCCATCATCAATTCACTATTGCTCAGCACTGTATTGGTCGCCGTAGATAGTACACGGATATCTTCACCCTTGGACAATTCATACAGCAACACCAAAAGTTTCATAACCGAATAGAATCCATCCCTTTCCAAAGTCAGTATACGTAATAGCGGTAATACCCGATCTACTGTGTCTTTCCCAAAAACTACACCACGTGAAGCTTTGGATAATAATTGCTGTATACTTGCAAACTGCTTTTTATCCAGATATTGTTCAATCAAGGAAGGATGAAATTGAATGGTGATCTCATGGATATCATTCGATTGGCAATCGCCATCTTTCCAGGCGTGTTCAAGCTCGGGGCTTGCAATGAGTACCAGATCCCGCTCTCCAATAGACTCTATCGAATTGCCAATAATACGTTGTGCCCCCACTGCCCCCTCAACATAATTGAGCTCATATTCAGGGTGAATATGTACAGGAAACGTAAAGGAAGACTTTCTCCGATCGAAGACCACAAAGCAGTCATCGGAAGATAATGGCGATTTCTCTCTAAATATATCAGGTCTCATAATTGGATTTTCCCCTCCAGTAAATTACCCAAACTTAAAAAATAATATGTATAATCCATTGGTGCTTCAGCACATTTGCGCGCGGTCAAGCAGAAGCTTTCCAGAGGTGACCCCTTACTTCATGGTTCCCGCATCAAGTTAATGCAAATCCAATGGGGGCTGTTGCCCATCAAAAACGAATGAGCCCGATAAAATATCGAGCTCATCACCTGAACAATTAATTTCTAACTTTGTCCAACTTTTTGTTATTCTTTTCGATGTTCACCTTAATTTTTGAGGTATTTCTCCAAAAATTGATCCTGTTCCCAAAGTAAGTGGAAGATATTTTCTTTGGCGACATATCCATGCGCTTCACGTGGTAAAATGACCATACGCACAGGAGCTCCCAAGTTTTTCAGGGCCTGGAAATAGCGTTCTGTCTGCAGGGTGAATGTTCCGGGATTATTATCGGCTCCGCCATGAACCAACAAAAGTGGGCTTTTCATCCGATCAGCACTCACAAATGGAGACATGGTCATATACAAGGCTGGATCATCCCAGAAATTACGTTGCTCACTCTGAAAACCAAATGGTGTTAAGGTCCGATTGTATGCTCCAGAACGCGCTATTCCTGCGGCAAACAATTTTGAATTGGACAACAGATGTGCTGTCATAAACGCACCATAGGAATGCCCACCCACAGCAACTTTTTTTCGATCGATATAACCCAAATGATCTACTGCATCAATTGCGGCTTCGGCATTGGACACAAGTTGTTCAATAAAGTTATCATTCGGTTCTTTTGTTCCCTCTCCAACAATAGGGAAGGCCGCATTATCCAATACAGCATAGCCTTTCGATACCCAGTAGATAAAAGAGCCATAACTTGGGAAGGTAAACTCCTTCGGGTTGGCCGTGCTTTGTCCGGCTGTATTCTTGTCCTTATATTCCCGTGGATAAGCCCACATTAGTAGAGGCAACTTCTCTTTCTTCGTAAAATCATAACCGGCAGGTAAATATAATGTTCCAGAAAGTTCGACTCCATCCTTGCGCTTGTATTTTAAAATCTCTTTATGGACTTTTTCCAACGATTTAAACGGGTTTTCCAACGTGGTGAGCGTCACCTGTTTCCCCGATTTCATATTTTTCATGAAATAATTCGGATAAATCGATGCTGACTGAAGCGAAATCAACAAATCCCCAGTTTTAGGGTTCACTAGTTGGGTGATACGTTCCTGTAATTCAGATGCTGGAGCAGTGTAGATGCGTTTTTTCTTCAGTGAATGCAAATCAAGCTCATCCACAAAAGGAAACTCACCATTTTTAGTAAAGCCCTTACCTACAAACAGTACTTTATCCTTATCTATATACATCGAATAAGTGCCTAAACTATTTTTTTCCATATACACATCTCCCGGATCATTATAGACATCCTGACTGTTCCGGTCATGCAATAGTTTAGATTCTCCCGAGGAAGGATTCACCACAAAAGTTTTTGCATTTCTCGTATCATACCATTGCGAATTGATCAATGCATATTTATCATTCCCCCATATTACACCAGCGTAACGGTCTTTGATTTTAAAAATAAGCTTTCCCGAACCATCGTAAGGGTACGATAAAGTATATAAGGCATCACGAAACTCAGCAGGTTTATTCGCATCCCCGCCATCCAAGGCTTCTACATAAGCCAACGTAGCTGGCTGATCACTCCGCCAATGCCAGGCACGTTTTCCCGATCGTGTCGACGAAAAACCTTTGGGCATTACCTCTGTCAAGGCTGTCTCATTCACCAGCGCTATTTCTTTGCCCGATCGATCATAAATACGAACCTGCTGTGGAAAAGACGAGACGGGAACTACGTAGGAATAAGGTTTTGTGATCGTCGTGATCATCACATACTCACCATCCGGCGAGAAACTGATCCCCGTATAAATGGCTTTATCGTTAAAGGAAGAAATCTTGCCGTCCAGATCTACAAGTTCAAGGTTGGATTGCACCAATGTTTCAAAATTCACTTCATCCTGCGGATTTTTAAGCAGATCTTGGTATGTCCTCAATTGAGACACCTTCCCATCACTTGTTGAGACAATAGGTCCCGTCGGCAAATCTTTTGAGGGATCCAACAGGGCAGCCCTATCCTTTGGTAGGCTTGTTATTATTAAACCGGAAGAATTTCTCAGCCACTGAAATGGTGCTGTCAATGTTCCGTTCAAATTGTAAGCTGTCAACTGTTTGACATTTCGCGTTGCAAGATCAATGACAAATAAGGCCGTTCCACTTTCATTTGTATTGCTAAATGCCAAACGCTTATTGTCTGGAGAGAACACAAAATTGGCCATCGCCGCTTTTTCGGGTATCCCCGTGAAGTCGGAAAATTCCATATTTTGTCCTATTTTTTTCAAGGCAATCTTATCGAAAAAGATTGTCGAGCTTTCCATGTTCGTCTTCGGATTAATCCGCAATCCAGCCAGTTTCATTTCTTCCTGGCCTAAGTCTGCCAGGTTTTTATATGTAGGCCGGAACGTAAATAACATCCAATTTCTATCGCTTGAAATCTTTATCTGAGGGGGGCGCACATAATCGGCTAAGGCCAAAATTTCAGTAGAGGGTTTTTGAAAGGTAATGTTTTCCTGCGCTTGCGTCTGCAGCGACGCTAGAAGCAAGAGACCATAGAATAGTTTCTTCATAAATTTATTTTTCAAATTAGGGCAAAATAAGGTAATAAAATTTTCATAAAAAAGCAAGCTTTGTAGCTTTTTTATGACAGTAAAATTAAACTTAAATCATTTGTAAAATAGTGGTAAAATTTACTGATTTAAAGTTATCCACATTTACAAAATTAAGATAATCAATAACTTACAAACACTAATCTGCAGCAAACGCATTCTCTGACAAACTTTTGCCCAAAATGTGGAAAAGTCAAACTACCGCATCGAAAGAAAATATAAGATATTTGTTAAGCTAATGAAAGAATTGGCAACTCAACGAAGTTTTTAAGTATCGAAACACAGACTTTTCTTTTTGATGAATTGTCTATTTTAAATGGCCAGATGCACCTTAAATCTGGTCTCCCCGATTAAAATTGATACCATTAACTCCGTACCGAGTTTTTCTATAAAGATTGGAATAAAAAAATAAACAAGTAAACATGGCAAGAATTATCAAATTTGAGAAAAACGATTGTGCTCCTTGTGCACAAGTATCGGCTTATTTGGATCAAAAAGGTATCCAATATGAAACGGTTAATCCTTTTGATGAACCAGACTTGGCCGCAAGATTCAAAATCCGCACTGTTCCTACGGTAATTGTGTTGGAAAATGAAGAGATTCAACACCGTATCATTGGCTTTAAACCAGAAGAATTGGCTGCCATTGCACTTTAATAAATTCAGCGTATCATTAAAATGAAACAGTGACATGATACACATTTATTATGATTCCAGAACGGGGAACGTACAACGTTTTATGGATAAAGTAGCTCAGATAACGGGTTGGCAAATCCATAAAATCACCGCCGATTTAACGGTAAAAGATCCCGGTCATTTGGTCACTTTCACCACAAATTTTGGTCAGGTGCCCGAAAACACAAAAGAATTCATGAAACGCGAAGCTAAAAATATTTATTCTGTTACTTCCAGTGGCAACCGCAACTGGGGGCCGAATTTTGGTCTAGCAGCTGATCGCATTTCACAGGATTTCGACATTCCACTGGCGTTCAAATTTGAACTGTCCGGAACAATGGAAGATATTAATCAATTTATTGACATCTTAAAGAACTTTTGCGATGGTAGCAAACGAAGTAGCAAAAAACTGGATATTGCTTAATAATGAAATCATGATTAAGCATGATGACGAATTCAGCTTACATAAAGATAAGGAAGCGGTTCGTGCATATTTCTTGGAATATGTAAATAAGAACACAGTGTTCTTTTATACATTAAAAGAAAAAATAGACTATTTGGTAGAAAACAACTATTATATTGACTTTTACCAATGGTTTACATTTGAAGAAATGGAAACGGTATTCAACTATGTGTATGCGAAGAAATTCCGTTTCGAATCTTTTATGGCGGCATTCAAATTCTTCCAGAGCTACGCTTTACGTGACGATTCTGGCGAGAAGTTTTTAGAGCGTTATGAAGACCGTGTAGTTGCTGTTTCCTTGTTCTTAGCAAGAGAAGAGGGTGTTCAAAAAGCAATTGAATATGCAGAAATCATGATCAATCAAGAATATCAGCCAGCGACCCCTACGTTCTTGAATGCAGGAAAGAAACGCTCGGGTGAATTAGTATCATGTTTCTTGGATGAAATCGGCGACAACTTAAATGGTATCGGTTATGCTGTTGATTCCGCAATGAAGTTGTCTTCTATCGGTGGTGGTGTATCGTTCAATATCTCTAAAATCCGTGCTCGTGGAGAAGCTATCAAAGGTGTTGAAGGCCGTGCCGGCGGTGTACTTCCAATCATGAAGATTATGGAAGATACATTTTCATATGCGAACCAGTTGGGACAACGTCCGGGTGCTGGTGCAGTATACCTCAATATTTTCCACTCCGACATCGAAGAATTTTTAGATTGTAAAAAAATCAACGTTGACGAGAAAGTACGTATCAAATCATTGTCTATCGGTATCATCGTTCCTGATAAATTCATGGAATTGGCAGAAAAAGATGAACCATGCTATTTGATCTACCCACATACGGTAATGCAAGAGTATGGACAATTCTTGGATGAGATGGATATGGACAAGATGTACGACGAATTGATCACGAATCCAAACGTGAAAAAGAAAAAAATCAATGCTCGTCACCTTTTAGTTAAAATTGCACAGACACAAAAAGAATCGGGATATCCTTATATTTTCTTCAAAGAGAACACCAACCGTGTCCATGCATTGAATGAAATCGGTCAGGTGAAATTCTCAAACTTGTGTACTGAAATTATGCAAGTATCCCAAGTATCCGATATTGAGATCTATGGCAAACAGGATACGATCCGTTATGGTATCTCCTGTAACTTAGGCTCCTTAAATATTGCGACTGTAATGGACAACAAACGTATCAAAGAGACCGTAAAAACGGCTATGCGTGCTTTGACTGTCGTTACAGACGTGACCAATATTGACATGGTTCCTTCTATTGCAAAAGCAAACCGTGAGTTACATTCTGTAGGACTAGGTGCAATGAACCTCCATGGTTACCTTGCAAAAAGCTTCATTATGTATGAATCTAACGAAGCGTTGGATTTTGCCAATACCTTCTTTATGATGATGAACTATTATTCATTGGAAGCATCGATGGAAATTGCCAAAGAACGTGGTAAAACATTTGTTGGATTTGAAAAATCAGCCTATGCCGATGGTACGTATTTCAACAATTACATAAACCGCGATTACATGCCTAAAACAGCTAAGGTAACGGAGTTATTTGAAGGAATACATATTCCAACAGTAGAAGATTGGTTGGAACTAAAAGCAAAAATCAAAGAACATGGTATTTACCATGCTTACCGTTTGGCTATCGCTCCAAATCAATCGACCTCGTATATTATGAATGCAACCGCATCAGTTATGCCAATTGTAGATATCATTGAGGTGCGTGAGTATGGAGATAGTACAACTTACTATCCAATGCCATACTTGACAAACGATAATTATTTCTATTTCAAATCAGCTTATGATATGGATCAATTCAAGGTCTTAAAATTGATCTCGGTTATCCAACGCCATATTGATCAGGGTGTATCTACAATTTTGCATACAAACTCAAAGGATTCGACGAGAGATTTGTCCAGATATTATATCTATGCACATAAATTGGGATTGAAATCCCTTTATTATACACGGACAAGAAAATCGACCATCGACGAATGTGTCTCTTGTTCAGCTTAATTCTGAGATTTTAGTATTTGGATATATAATGGGAGAAAGTCAAAAGTTGCCTACGCCATTGGCGGCTTTTGGCTTATCTAAAATCAACAATCCAAATGCGTGATAATAAATGCCTAATACTTTAAACTAAAAATGAGTAAAACATATAAAGCTGTCAACTGGAATACCCCTGAGAACGATTATGTATTGATGTTCTGGGAACAAAATATCCGTCAATTCTGGATCGATACGGAATACATTCCTTCAAAAGATATCGATAGCTGGAAACGTATCAGCCCAGAAATGAAAGATGCGTATAAAAAAGCTTTAGGAGGATTAACCTTGTTGGATACCCTTCAAAGCCATACTGGTATGCCTAAAATCATCGATCATATCGATACATTACAGAATAAAGCTGTATTGTCGTATATGTGTATGATGGAAGCTATCCACGCAAAATCGTATTCCACTATTTTCACGACAGTTTCTACAACCGCGGAAATAAACGACATTTTCGAATGGGTTCAACAAAATAAATACCTTCAATACAAAGCAGAAACAATTGATGGCTACTACCGTGCAATCGATAAAGAGGAGGCTTCGGACGAAGAGATTTATATGGCGATGGCTGCATCCGTATTATTGGAATCATTCTTATTCTATTCTGGATTCTTCTTGCCATTATGGTTATGTGGACAAGGTGAAATGGTTGCTTCTGCCGATATCATCAAGAAAATTATCGCAGACGAATCCATTCACGGTGTATTCGTTGGATTAATAGCCCAAGATCAATTCAAAAAATTAAAAAATCAAGATCAGGTAAAAGCTCGTTTCCTGGCCCTGCTTTACAATTTGTATGAAAATGAGTTGAAATATACGGAAGAGATCTATACTGAAGTTGGTTTAACTGCAGAGGTAAAAGAATATGTTCGTTACAATGCCAACAAAGCATTGATGAATTTGGGCTTTGATCCGATCTTCGAAGTAAAACAAGTCAACCCAATCGTATTGAATGGCTTGAATACTGAAACGACACAACATGACTTCTTCTCCAAGAAATCAACTAACTACGAAAAAGCAACGGAAATTGTCCATCTAAAAGATGACGACTTCAAAATGGATGTGGTCGTAGATATATAATATTGACGATTTGTCAAACAAAAAGCCCCAAAGAAAATTCTTTGGGGCTTTTTGTTTGACTGACGAGCAACAACTATTGTTGGAATGCTTTGATGGCCTGTCCGCGCCAAGCCGCATCAAGCGGTGCACCAAGCAACCAAGTTAACGTAGGCGCGATATCATAAATCATCAAAGTTTCCTTAATTTCTTTTCCTTTTGGCACACCAGGGCCGGTCATTACCCAGGGAATCTCCACCTCGGCCAACGATTTACCACCGTGTCCTTTACCTGTACCGCCGTGATCCGCAGCGATAACAAAAATTGTTTCGTCTGCAATTCCTGCATCTTTTACAGCTTGCTGTAAGGTACCAATACGTCTGTCGACCTGTTTTAGTTCAGCATAGTATTCCGGTGTATTGTGCCCGATATTATGGCCTACACCATCAGGTTGGTCGAAATGCACAAAAGTAATCGTCGGTTTCTCCTTTTTTATGATATCCACGGTGGTATTCAAAGCCGCTTCATCATCATCCTTGGTGTTAATGACCTTTTGCACGACTTTGTTGTCGATCAAATAGCCTATACCCGGCCAGCTATGCACCACAGCAAACTGTGCCTTGGGATTTTTGCTGGCAACAGCATTAAATAAGGAAGGAAACATTCCGTTTGCTGTTTTGGTTGTAGAAGGGATCTCGGGTGTCTTGCTATCCCATTCTGTATATCCATGCGCGGTAGGACCAGCGCCCATAATCATGGAAGCCCAGTTTACAGCACTAGAGGAAGGTAATACGGTACGTACATGTGTACTATATGTCCCCTCCTGCATCATCTTTTTAAGATTTGGCATTTCCGCTTTTGGTAAAGCATACGCTCCAAAACCGTCAAAACCAACTAAAACAACGTGTTTGATCTTTTTGCTCTGTGCCGACACAGCACTTGTGGATAGCCCCAGTACGATCAATGGTAATAATAGACTTTTAATTTTCATCTGTATAAATTTATTTTTCAATTGCAATGAAGCTATCAGATTTATTCATTCCCTAATGTGATTGAATAAATCATGATGGTTTCGTAATAAAATAACTTGGTATTCAATGATTACGCAACCTCCTCAAGCTTTCTTGTATCCAGAATAGATAACCTGATGCCCCGCCTATCCAATGAATCGTTCATATGCTAGATCAAGGTTTATCGATCATATTTTACAAGTCACGCTGGTAATAAGTTGACCTACCTCAAAAATAGAAATTTTACAGCATATATTATGTTAAGTAAACATTATTTAATCCCTCTAACCAACATGTTACAGAACTAAAAAAACGCTGAAAAATTATCTTCAGCGTCTTCACCTTATACCGTTTTACATCGATTTTAATACCCAGCTTTTGCCAACCGTGCATACATTTCGACAAAAGCACATTGATCGAGCAGCCATTTCGATTTATGCTGATCTTTCAGGGTCCAGTCTGCACTAAATAATCCTTCTTTATCGCGCATATGCTGCCAGGCAAATTCAAGGTTCTTCGCAAAAACTGCCAGGTACTTTTGATCACCGTTCACTAAAGCGAGCTCTATGTAACCACGCATCATTACCGCATGAAACCACAAATTGCTATTCTTCAATTTTGGAAAATCCAATTTCTCCTTCGTTTCGAAAAAATAGCCGAAACATGCCTCAGCCAGCTGTTTTGCATCCTCGAGGTAACGGTTATTTTTCGTTAACTTATAAAGCAATGCAGCTGCCTGCAACATTTGTCCGGCGTTGTACGAAAACTTAGCTTTTCCAATCTTTCCATTGAGCTGCATGTTGTCCCAATATAACTTATCTTCGGGATCCTGAAGATTTCTTTTTGTCCATTCATAAAGACGCTCCCCTTCTTGTAGGTAGTACCTATCATTGGTTGCCATAAATAACTTAAGTGCAAATACAGTTGCTGGTGCATTCGAACACGTATTTTTAGATTCTTTTTTCTGTTCACACCAATATACGCCACCACCTAATTTATCATCCTCCCCACTCTTTACAAAATTCCAGATCTCTTTGGCCGAAGTCAGGTAGTTTATTTTTTTTGTATGGATATAGCTATCTGTAAAATCGATACCCAACCAGATATTATCGTCATAAAAACGATCCGAGGGAGGAGCTGTATTTAAATAAGAAGCATAGCCAATAGGCGACCTACTTTCATCCCTATATTCCTGTAACCCCATCAGGACTTTTTTGTCAAGTATGAACTGAAATGCCTTTTTTGTTTTTGGCAATTCCATCAAGGCATTTACAGCCGAAAAACTACCCGAGAAAGGCCATAGGTAAGCATATTTCTTTTGCTGCGCTGCCTGTTGATTATTATCCAGATAATCGGCTTTGAAGTTTTCATCAAAGGGATATTTTTCAGCCAAGAGCTGATTCTTGGTATTTCCAAACTTGCTATAGATGCTATCTAAAGTTTGGATAGCATAGTTTTGAAAATTATTTTTTTGTGCAAATAAGGTTACACCAATAAAGTTCAAAAGAAACAACGTAAAATATCTTTTCATGTGTTTTAGGTAATAGAATAGTAGATACCTATGCGGCATCTACTATTCCTGAACATTAATAACCAGGGTTTTGTTTTAGATTGGGATTCATTGATATCTGCTGCTGAGGTATTGGATACATTGTTTTGTTCTCAGAAGAAGGCTTATGATCCCACCAGGTTGCTGTATGAAATTTACCGAAGCGGATTAGATCCTCCCTTCTAAATCCTTCAAAAATGAATTCGCGTCCTCGCTCTGCCAAAAGCTCATCAAGCGTTAATGTGCTTGTGGTATACTTTGCTTCACTCCAGTCTACATCAGAAAAGGCTCTCTTTTTACAACTATTGATCAAATCCACAGCTTCTTGTGAAGCGCGTCCTCCATTTTTTCGCATCAATGCCTCGGCTTTTGCAAAATAAATCCAGCTTAAACGGTAGACGTTCCAGTCCGTATTGTTGTAATTTGCATTCGCAGGTATTTTAACGCCGTTGACAGTACCTTCTATAGAGTTACCAAGCTTATATTTATTAAATCGGATCCCACTATTCTCTTCACCATCGCTCATTGTAGAAGATGTACCTCCGCTCTTAGCCCGCCGAATATAATCAACAAAAACAAGCTGTTCACCTTTATATTCTTCCGAGCCTTGTACAATTTTACCATCCACAAACCTAACCATCGGCCCGCTTAAAAACCATTCTTTTTTTCGTAGGTCTTTTTCGTTATACTGGCTGAAAACACCAGGGATCAATACGATACCATTATTGCCAGTTCGTCCGCCCCCATAGATCTCGCTTTGTACGAAATGATAAAATTCCCCTGGAAATCCGGGTTCAAAGTCTGCTGTCTGATAATCGTAAGCAATTGAAAAAATAGTTTCCTTAGACATGTCATTCGTCGGCACATAGGAATCTGTTAAATTTGGATCCAATGCCATGGCACCATTCAAACCTCCTCCAGCACCCGATATCAATTTATCCGCCGCTGCAATACAATCATCCCACCGCGGTTGACCAGACCATTTTTCAGCATTTAAATACAACTCCACCAGCATAGCATAACCTGCCGCCTGCGAAACCCGACCTAACATGGCTCTCGATAATTTGGGCGCTAGATCAATATTAGCTAAAATTTCCTTTTCAATAAATTCAAAAACCTCTTTTGTAGAAGAGGGCTGAGGTAAAGGCTCCTCTGCTGAACTTGGCGCTTTGGTAGTTATTGGAATATTGCCGAATAAATCCATTAGCTTTAGATAATGTAATGCTCGTAAAAGCTTTAGTTCAGCAATAAACTCATTCTTTTCAGCATCTGTTATCCCCATGCGAGCCACGTCAGATTTTTCGAGAATATCGATGGGGCTATTACACAAACCTACTCCCCAATACATCAATACCCATGCATTGTTTAACCCACCTTCATCTACTGTCCAAGTATGATAATGCAGCCTTTTCCATTTGCCTCCATCTTCTCCATGCCGCCCTTTGGTCGGCCAGGCCAATTGATCTGCGGATAATTCCGCTGGCCGCCACCATCCATCCTGTCCTGATGGTGATATCCACGCATTTGCATGCGTATACGGTCGCAATACAGCAGAAATTACTTCATTTTTATTTTTATAAAAATCGTCCGCTACAATGATATCATAAGCGTTTTCATCCAAATTTGTACAACTTGATGCATTAATTACACAAGCTAAAAATAAAATCTTAACAATATTTTTCATATATTATCTGTTAAAAACCAAAATTTACACCAAACAAAAACGATCGGGTATTGGGATAAGGTCCTCTACTATCAATACCTAAACGTTGTCCATTTACTTCATTACCCAAACCTGTATCCAATACAAAATCAGGATCATTTCCTGAATACCCCGTTATTGTTGCCAGATTTTGAGCAGTTAAATATATACGCACATTATTTACCCAAGTGTTACTTTTCAATTTAAATCGATACCCCAGTGTAACTTCATCAATTTTTAAGTGGCTACCACTTTCCAAATAGTAATCAGAATACATATAGGTATCATTAATATCTTTATATTTGGTGAAAGCGTCTCTCAAAAGATTCTCTGACCAGACCTTATTGCCATAAGAAAGTGCCGTTGTATTTAAGATATCATAATCGAATTTACCCCGCATAAAAATTCTCAGATCAAAATTCTTATAGGAAAAGTTATTCGTCCAGGAAATATAATATTTGGGGACAGCGTTTCCGATTACCGCTAAATCAGAAGAATTCAAATCATCTCTGGAATTATTGATCGCATCATTGTGTACAGCTTCACCATTTCGGTTATAAAAAAGCCATTTTCCTTGATCATCAAATCCGGCAAATCGCTTACCAAAAAATTCACCGATCTTGTGCCCTTCGTACGTTGTGAATGCATCGCCCAATGCTCCTGCGCCACCTATTGCACCAAATGTTTTATATTTTACTTTAAATATATCATTCGAATAACTATCTAAAACATTTTTTAATGTACTGGCTGTGAAATCCATGTTCCACTTAAAACTCTCACGATCTATAGCACGATAGCTAAGCGCTAGCTCAATACCCTTTGAAGAAAGTGTACCTACATTGGAATAGATATTATTTCTTATATAAGGAGGCTGTGGGGTAGTATACGTGTCCAAAAGATCAACAGTTTTTCGTTGAAAGACATCAATTGAACCCGAAAGCTTATTGCTCAACATCGTGAAATCAACACCGATATTTGTTTCCTTCTTAGTCTCCCACCGCAAGTTTGGATTCGGATTACGGTCGGGTCCGTAGGTTTCTCGGTAGGTCTCATCAGGAAACAGATATTTTCCTCCCCCCCCCAAAGTTAATCGCGAGGCATTATTAGCAAAGCCCGTGTTTCCCGTTTCGCCATAACCAGCACGCAGTTTTAAATTATTGATAAAACCGATATCTTTCATAAAATCTTCATTGCTGATGTTCCAACCTACGGATACTGCCGGAAAACTACCCCATTTGTTATTTGCACCAAATTTAGATGAGCCTTCACGCCTTAGAATAAACTGAGCCATGTACTTATCCGCGTAAGTATAATTTACCCGGCCAAAAAAGGCGATCAAAGTATTGTCATTCTTATAGCTATCCATATTAGCACGTCCATCCCGAAGCGCTTGTCCTTCCGACAAATTATCTTCATGGAAATTATTATTTATAAATCCCCTATTGTCTGCACTTTGTCCCTCGTCTTTCTCATAACGATAACTATATCCTGCTAATGCTGTGATTGCATGTTTTTCGGCAACGGTAGTGTTATATTGAAGTGTCGGTTCAAATGCATATTTTTCATTCAACAGATTGGACTTGGAAGCATATCCCCCACCAGGATAGTCTTGATCTTCTAAAGATGCTTCACTATTGAGCGCTCTATAAGCACCATCTGTATAGGAATTACGTTGTACTGACCCAAAAACACTGGCCTTTAACCCCTCAATTATATTTAAATCTGCTTTTCCGTCTAAAGAAGATGTCTGTTGTTTCCGATAGCTTGTTTCAGTAAACAATCGAGCAAATTCATTTGTACTCGTTCGGTCATAACGAAAAGATCCATCATCGTTATAATTTGAGAGGGTCGGATTTTTCGTAGCTTCACTTTCCCAGCCACCACCGCCTAACAAGTTCGCATTGTTCGTATTGGTAGCGATATTGAGGAGAAAATTCAAACGATCGTTAAAGCCCTTCTGGTTTATACTCGTTCTCACTGTATATTCCTTTCTTGAATTTTCCTTTGCAATACCTTCCAAATTTCGAAAATTGACACTTCCACGATAGGTAGTTGATTCATTACCTCCAGACAGTGAAAGGTTATGATTCTGTGAAAAATTATCTTTATTAATCAATTCATCAAAAAAATCAGTAGAATGGCCAAAATCAGTTTGTTTTAGCTCACCAGATGCAATCTTATCCCTAAACTCTTGTGGAGTTAAAAAATCAGGTCTATTGTAGACAAAATCTTTGCGAAAATAACTGGAATAGTTGAATACCGATTTACCCGGTTTTCCCCTTTTTGTCGTAATCAGAATGACACCGGCATTGGCGCTTGTTCCATAAATCGCAGCACCAGATCCATCTTTCAGCACATCTATAGACTCAATATCATCTTGTTGTAATAGATCCGGATTACCTCCGGGTATCCCATCAATAACAAACAATGGACTGGCGCTCCCAGTAACAGAAATCGCGCCCCGCAATTGAGTCGCTACACCTGAATTAGGATTCGACCCACTTCTAGACACCTGCAATCCCGCGACCTTTCCTTGAATGAGATCCAACGGGTTTCTCGCGCCGCTTTGACGAAATTGGTCTGCACTTACATGGGCTACTGAAGAAGTAACTTCCCTTATTTTTTGCGTACCATAACCAACAACTACAACCTCTTCCAACTGACTTTGGTCTTCTTCCAATTGAACAGAAATGGTATCGCCAGAAACAGTAACTTCTTTCCCTTTGTAACCAATAGAAGAGACAACCAACACGTCTCCCTGTTTAGCATCCAAAGAAAAATTACCTGACACATCTGACTGTGTCCCCTTCGATGTTCCTTTAATAGTGATGTTTACACTTGAAATTGGCTTTCCATCAGCATTCAAGACTTTTCCCTTAATTTGTTGTTGGGGCTTTTTCGATTCCGTTAGAAAAGAGTTGTTTAACATCCTTTGAGAAGAGGCAGTAGCCTGCGCATGCTGCATTGCTCCAGCGATAAAAATCAAAGATAAGAATAGCTTAGATTCTCCTTTTAATCGCACAACTGTTTTTAAATCAATTTTGCTCATATTTTTATTATGGTGATTTAGTATATAAAACGATTTAGCTTATTGGTAAAGGCATTTTTATTTATTATTATTTATAATAGTTGCCGAAAACAGTGATTATTGTGTTATTCAATACACATCATTATATCGGAAACATTTAGTATTAAATATTAATTGAGTATCGGCACGTGATTCAAAATCGCCATCCTATATCAGCAAAATCGGTTTTGCTAAGAAAGTAAAAAAAATGGAAGCTATTTTAGAAATATACGTTGTTGATTTCCTTCTTTGGTTTATTATTTAGTTCAAGTGTATGATTCGATCGTTAAGATAGGTATTTTTAATTTTAAATCAAAAATAATTTAAAATTATTGTTTTTATGGAATTCAGTTAAAAAGCAACTTATACCCCATAAAAAGAGCTCATGAATATTCACAAGCCCTATTTTTATACATTGATAAGATAAAGGGTAGATTGAATACCCTTTATCTTATATAAGGTATGCCTATTGATATCCTGGATTCTGAGTCAATTTATTATTTCGCTGAATTTCATCCGGAGAAATCGGCCATAATAAGTCTGTTTCTTTGAATGTTGCACCAGATCCGTTCTTAGCTCCAATCAATGGTACGAAATCGACTTTACCAGCCTCAGTCGTTGAAATTACAGGGAACATTTTAGTTCTAACAATATCGTCCCACATTTTAAATTCCAATGGGAATTCACGTAGCCGCTCTTTCCAGCATTCTTTCACAAAATTGTCTGCTGATAATGTTAGTAATTCGGCCGTATAAGCAGCAACTGATTTCCCTTCGGTATTTGCCCGTGCTTTTACCTGTGCTAAATAACCTGCAGCCTCGGCACTTACGCCAGATGTTTTAGCAATTCCTTCTGCAGCTATAAGCAAGGCCTCAGGGTAACGGTAGAAGTTCCAGTCCTTGGTTCCTCGGCCAGTAACTGTAGCTGCCTGCTCATCAAAATAATACCATATTCCAGCATCTGTGGACTCCCAAGTCTTATTATTCACTGGATTTGTATACTTCCAATGAAAGAATTGATTTGGCTGAATCCGCAAATCTTTTGTATCATAGACATTGAGAAATTGTTTGGTAGGACCAAAAACACGCTCAAAAATAGAATACTTATCGAAAACGGTAGTTGCTGAAGAATTAAATGCATACGTTGTCCACCAATTGCTGGTATTAATCGTTGCGTCATATTCCTGTGCATAAATCACTTCACTTAAATCATCCGTTGTACGCAATTTATTATAAGCGCTACTCATTTTAAGATCGACATTTTCAGTCATTTTATGAGCAGAATTGACAACAATTTTTGCCATCTCTGCAGCTTCACTATACTTGCCTTCTTGTAAATAAACATTAGCCAATGTCATTGCCGCTACATATTTTGTAATTCGATGTCCATTATCAGCAAACGTTTTAGCAGGTAAATCTTGTACAGCTTCTTTAAGATCAGTCTCGATTAACTGATACACTTTAGCAACCTCTGTTCTTTCTAAATAGAGATTATCTTCCAGTGTTTCAACAGGGGTTGTGCTGAGTGGAATGGCGCCAAACGTCTTTACCAGATAAAAGTAATTAAAGGCTCTAAAAAACTTCGCTTCTGCTAATAAGGATTTTTGCTGATCTTGAGAAACAAATGATATGGTAGGAATATACTTCACTCCGGCATTTGCAATATTAATAGCCTTGTAGCTTTCATCCCAGATTGTATTCATCTGTCCGGTGATCAAATTGGTATTCTGTTGTCTCGTTAATTGCCTAGCGAATAAACAAACACGTTCCTGCCCCTCATAACTATTTGTAAAATATCCTGTCAACATGGTATTGACCGAAGCAGCTGGCCCGACATACGCACTTCCCGCTAGCGAATAGCGTTGTGGAGCTCCCCTTCTATATAATGAATTCACCGTAGCCTGTGCTTGAGCAGAATTTTGATAATATCCGTCCAGAGACAAATTAGACTTCGGATCTTCTTCCAAAAATTTGTTACATGATGTCGTTAAACCTAATCCAAGAATTAACAACATAAAAAATTTATTTTTCATTTCCTTATTTTCTAATTTTTAAAATGTTACATTCAGACCCAACGAAAAAGTCTTCGCTCTTGGATAAGAGAAAAACGTTATGTTTTGTCCAAACTTACTCTCACCTTGTGAAGTACTTTCAGGATCATATCCTAAAAATTCTTTTGAAGTGAATAAAAACGGATTATTTGCATTTGCGTAGATTCTAACACGTTTTAGACCGATACCCTTTAAGGCTTCTGGGTTGAACGTATATCCCAACTGAATTAAGTTAACCCGTAAATACGAACCATCAGCTACCCAAGCATCATCCACATTGGTATCTTGTCCAGCATGCCCACCATTTGTCAAATAAATAGCCTGTTGCATGGTATTCGGATTTGATCCATTATACGCGTCGGTTAAGATATTTTTCAAACCATTGGTGATACCGAAACGGTCATAAGTCGAATGGAAAAATTGTTGCATCACATCGACACCTTTAACAAATTGCAGATCCAAGGTAAAATCGAAGTTCTTATATTTCAAATTGTTGATAAAACTACCTGTCCAGTCGGGCAATCCTTTACCAATAATCTCTTTCTCAGTCGTTCTTTTTGCACGTCCGATTTGACTTACCGTCGCATTTCCGGCATCCACATCAGCTTGAGTATATACCCCTAATCTTCTGTAACCATAAAAACTATTTAAGTTCTCACCAACGCGGATAACACTATTAGCACCGCCTACCCAGCTATTCATTTGGATATCGGCATTGTTCTCGCCTAATTTTAACACCTTATTTTTATTATAATTGGCATTAAGTGAGGCATTCCAGCTAAAGTCTTCTTTATTGATAATGGTTCCCTTAACCATAATGTCCAAACCTTGATTTTGCACGGATCCGATATTTTTCATCACAGTACTAAATCCTGAGGCAGTTGGAATTGGCGCATCTAGGAGCAAGTCTGTCGTTTTCTTATGATAGAAAGACACATCAAAATTTAAACGATTTTGAAATAAGCCCAATTCAACTCCAGCATCAACCTGAGCGGTTTTTTCCCATTTTAAATTTGGATTCGAAATAGAATTCACAAAGGAATATGGAGCTCTTGAATTGTTAAGCAATATCGTTCCTGCATCTACGATTGCCAAGGACCTGTATGGATCAATCTCCGAGTTACCTGTTAATCCGTAACTAGTATGCACCTTTAAATTGCTAACTGTGGCATTATCTTTCAAAAAGTCCTCATTCGACACATTCCAAGCAAAACCTGCTGATGGGAAGAAAGCATATTTATTATTCTTACCGAATTTGGATGATCCATCATAACGTCCTGTAATTGTCGCCGAGTAACGATCATTATAGGAGTAAGCTGCCCTTAAGAAATAGGAATTCATGGCCCATTTGTTCCAGCTAGATCCTGGTGTCGATGGTGTAATTCCAATTCCCATATTATTGTACTCATAAGCGTCGTCGAAAAAGCCTTCGGTTCTAGAACTATTGAAGTCGTAAGTTCTTTCTTGCCATGATAAACCTGCCATAGCATTAATGCGGTGTTTATCAAATTGCTTATTATAGGTCAGATAAGTCTCCTCTTGCCAATACAGGGTATTGGTATTGTTCATTTCAGCCCAGCCATTTGGTCTAGAAATATTATTCAAGGTAATGGAAGAATATCCTTTATACGCTTTTTTATGATTATCTATACCCAATTGTGTCTTAAGATCCAAACCATCGGCCAAATGGAATGTTAAGGCCGCATTACCGAATATCTGTGTATTATAACGCATCCTCTTTTGTAAATCCAATATAGACACAGGATTTGCCATTCCTTCAAACCCTAATTTGTCCGAAACAGTCGAAGATGATGAAAATGTATATTGTCCATTTTTATCGTACACAGGATACCAAGGAAGCATTTCAATCATGGTACGACGTGCTTCCTGTCCGCCACCATCTTCTGGTGTATAACGTCCCCAAGTATGATTAACAGTTAAGTTAATTGCTGTAGAAAGCCATGATGTTGGTTTTGCGTCATAGGCCATTTTTGCATTTACCCGTTTATTCCAGGTATTATTAACGACACCTTGCTGATCGGTATAATTTAAGAAAGCCCCAACAGATGATTTGTCATCGCCTTGTTGCACACTTAACTGATGATTATGCGAAATAGCTGTACGTGTTGCTTCACGCTGCCAATCTGTATTATACAAAGGGTTACCACTGGCATCAAAATAGTTGGGGTCATTAAACCAGGTCTTTTTATCCAAGGACCAAGATTTTCCCTGGTATTTATTTTCGTTTTCCAAGCCGATCATAAAGGCATCTACCCATTCCTGCCCATTCAATAGATCCATATAACGTTGAACGGAGCTTACACCGGCTGAACCTTGGTAGTTAATTGTTCTGGATCCATCTTTAT
Source organism: Sphingobacterium sp. 40-24 (assembly GCF_001899705.1). Taxonomy (NCBI): domain Bacteria; kingdom Pseudomonadati; phylum Bacteroidota; class Sphingobacteriia; order Sphingobacteriales; family Sphingobacteriaceae; genus Sphingobacterium; species Sphingobacterium sp. 40-24. The sequence continues at coordinate 82,608 of NZ_MKWH01000021.1, forward strand.
TTCCGCGTTTTGTCGTTACTAAGATAACCCCGTTTGCACCACGTGCACCGTAGATCGCTGCCGAAGATGCGTCTTTCAATACCTCAATATTCTCGATATCATTCGGATTCAACAACTGAAAGTCTTCCATCACAACCCCGTCCACAACATAGAGTGGATTGGATGATGAATTGATCGTAGCCACACCACGAATGACCACACGGTTCGCATAAGCACCAGGTTGGCTCGAGTTAGAAAAGATATTAACCCCCGAAGCCTTACCTCTTAAGTTATCCAGCGGACTAAAGTTCTGATCTTTGATCATATCTGCCCCTTTAACCATGGCAATAGAACCTGTTACATCCGATTTACGCATGGTACCGTAACCAACAACGACAACTTCGTCCAATTGGCTTTGATCATCGTCCAATTGTACAGAAACAGTTGCACCGGAAACAGTGACTTCTTTGGTTTTGTAACCAATGGAAGAAACCACCAATACATCCCCCGATTTAGCATCCAAAGTAAAATTACCCAAGGCATCAGATTGTGTGCCCTTCGAAGTTCCTTTTACAGCGATGTTAACTCCTGAAATTGGTTTTCCAGCAGCATCCAATACTTTTCCTTTAACTTGCTGCTGCATATGGTTTACTTCTTTTACAAAGGATTTACCTTGGTAATTGACTGAAGTTCCGACAGCGGCATTGACTTGTTGGAAAGTACCAGCAATGACAGCCAATGAGAAAAATAACTTTGATTTTTTCCCAAGCTGCGCAAATGATTTTACGTCAACTTTGCTCATATTAATAGTGATTTGGTTTATAAAAACGTTTTAGCAAAAGATGCTTAAAACGTCTAGTTTAATTTAGTTTCCCTTAATTGATGTTTTTAAAATCGATCCGCTCTCTTAAAAATTTGTACATCCAATTCCTTTTTTGTTTTCATTCTTTCATTTAACATAAAAGAGAAAACAGTAGGTTTAGACTACCTCCGGGCTCATTAACCCAAAGGGTTCATAATAAATTGAGCTAAATCGCTTTTGCTTTTTTTGTAAAATTTTTTGGTTTCCCTATTTTGGTTTTTTAATTGTTTATTACTTTTTATCTTTCCTTTTTGGTTATTATTTCTTGGTTTTAAAGTGCTATTCTTTGGAAAGATAGCACTTTAATTTTACTGGGGAAAGATTTATTTTCAAAACCTTTCCCCGGTAAAATTAAATATTTCCTTTCTTCATCTCGCTAACCGCATAATCGACAGATCGAGCCGAAAATGCCATATAGGTCAATGAAGGATTTTGTGTTGATGTGGAGGTCATACTTGCACCATCTGTGACAAAAACGTTTTTCACAGCATGCATCTGATTCCATTTATTCAATACCGAAGTTTTCGGATCGTGGCCCATACGTGCTCCGCCCATTTCATGGATATCCAAACCTGGAGCCTGCCAGTGTGTATCCGGGCGAATGTTTGTGAAACCAGCATCCGTAAACATCTCCGTCATGACGGCAATGTAATCCTTTTTCATTTTTTCATCGTTCTCATCATAATCGACAGCAATTTTTAACAACGGAATACCCCAGTCATCTTTCTTACTGCTATCCAATGAAACCATTCCCGATTCTTTTGGTATTGTTTCACCCATCATGTGAGATCCAACCTGCCAAACACCTAATTTAGGATTCAACAAATTGTTCTTCAGATCTAACCCTAAACCCGAACGATCAGATTCTTTACTACGTGAAGCACCGAAACCGGCGGCATAACCTCTTAAAAAGTCCGTTTCCTGTTTGTGCAAGTTTCTGAAGCGTGGAATATACCCTCCACCTGCGGGATTCCGCCCTTCGGCCGTAAAATCCAGCAATCCTTCATACTCCGCGTAAATGCGTGCACTATAGTTGTGAAAGGCAACATATTTTCCTAACACACCACTATCATTGCCCAAACCATTTGGAAAACGGTTGGATTTAGAATTCAATAAGATTAAATTCGTATTGATTGCCGCCGCATTGACAAAAATCAACTTGGCATAAAAATCAATTTCCTCTTTTGTGTTGGTATCAATAACACGTACACCCACTGCCTTTCCTTTTTGTTCATCATAGAGGATTGAATGAACAACCGAAAATGGACGTAAGGTCATATTCCCGGTCTTCGCAGCCCAAGGGATTGTCGTTGCATTGGAACTGAAATATCCACCAAAAGGACATCCTCGTTGACACAGTACGCGATTCTGACACTGTACACGCCCTTGTTCGATGTGAATCTGATTTGGTTTGGATAAGTGTGCACAACGTGCTGAAATAACTTTGCGCTCCGGAAATTTCTTTTGGACGCTTTCTTTAAAATACTTCTCGACAATATTTAATGGGTAGCCTGGCAAGAACTCGCCGTCCGGCAATTCAGGAAGTCCATCGTGATTTCCTGCAATACCGGCAAATTTTTCGACATAAGCGTACCAAGGGGCTAAATCAGCATAACGGATCGGCCAATCTACTGCAAAACCATCTCTAGCCGGCCCTTCGAAATCAAAGTCAGACCAACGTTGCGTTTGTCTCGCCCATAATAACGACTTGCCGCCAACCTGATAGCCTCTGATCCAGTCAAAAGGTTTCTCCTGAATATAAGGGTGTTCCTTGTCTTTTACAAAAAAATGGGCCGCATCCTCATGGAATGCATAACATTTGCTGACAATCGGATTCTCTTCTTTTACTTTGAAAGGCATTTCGTTCCGATGTTCAAACTCCCAAGGCATCATATTGGTGGTTGGGTAATCCTTGATATGTTGTACATCACGTCCACGTTCCAAAACCAATGTTTTCAATCCCTTCTCGCACAACTCTTTTGCGGACCAACCGCCACTAATTCCCGAACCGATCACGATTGCATCGTAGGTTCTGTTTTTTTCACTGTCAATATTTAGATTTGCCATCTGCTATTTATGCCTTAACTTTTACCGCACCATTGTACGGACCCGGAATAAGTTTATAGATCACCTTATTCTTCATCACGTATTCTGAGTTCATATACCCCTGAATTGCACGCGATTTGAAGGTCTCAAAAAAAGCCTTCTCGTCGGTTTTGTCTTTTAACCCCGCCAAAGTGGTCTCCGTCTCTTTGCTATTTTTTAAATTCAACTGTTTTCTCAATTTATTGAAACCAGCGACAAATTTAGCCTGATTTTCTGGCGACTCACAGTCATCGACCATTTTGATGACGAAAAGATGTAAGTTCAGATCCTTCCCTCCTGGTGTATCCGATTTCGGAATCAGGATGTCAGCCAGATCGCCCAAAAATTGCTCATCTTCTGCCGAAATCTTCAGCTTATTCAATACAATTGATGCACCTCCATCATTCAGACAGGACGACAAAATTGTCAGTCCGCCAGCTATAATGAAAAATTGCTTTATTGCGGTTCTACGGTTCATAATCAGAGTTCCCTTTACAATTCGGTAATATTACATATATCCGAATAAAAATACAAATGCTAAAACGATTAAATTATTTTACAACCCTTAAATCCATTGCGCCAACAGGGCTTTTGCCCCAGATAAGTTTTCCACAATGTTATCAACAGCTGTTAGTCTAGCACGTTCCACCTCCTGTTTCGTAACTGCAATCAACTGCGTCCCTGCTCCCAACGCCGATGTACTTCCTGTCGATGTATCCTCAATAGCCACACAGCAGTCAGCTGGTAGATCCAGATTTGTCAATGCCAAACGATAAGGTTCCGGATTGGGTTTTGGCAACTCCACACACTCTCGCGTGACAAAAAACTCAAAATAATCCAAGAGCTCGTGCTTGCCCAAAACAGTATCGACTGTGCTTCTATAACTCGAAGTCACAAGCCCAATACGGATATCTTCTGCTTTCAAAAAAGCTAAAATTTCTCGCGCTCCAGGCATTAATTCAATATCGCTCATGTTAGAATCGGCATAAGCCGCACGTGTACGCTTCCACATATGTTCTTCCGTCACGTCGTAGCCATAGTCCTCGGTAAGACGCTTAACATTATGTGCTAAAGTATGTCCAGCAAAATCGCGAATCCAATCTTCATAGTTGATCAGAAGGTTAAATTCCTGTTTTAATATAGGTGCCCAATTTTTGAAATAGAAATATTCCGAATCAATTAACGTACCATCCAGATCGAACAATACCGCCTGTATTTTATTCATAGTGTTAAAGATACACAAGTAGAGTGAATTATCCTATTAAATGACACCGCAATAGGTCGAATTTGAGAATGCACCATGATAGGTATCCCAAAAACCGATGTATACGTGATAATCAGCTTTCCGATTTAATTCAACTGGTATATCTACAACACATTGACCATCTCTAGCAGATGCAACGGCAAATTTTAACGAGCACAAATCGTTCAAGCTAACGAATGCCAGATTTAATTTATAAAGTTCATCATCATACGCTGGGTTTGGTATCCATTCCAAAAATATACGACCTTCATGCAGACTTACCTTAGTACCCTCAGGCGGTATTAGATCACCTACGAAGGCTTTCAAATTCTCAAAATTCACAACGGGATTATAATCAGCATCAAAAGACAACACATCATTGAAAACATGTTTCTGCGCAAGCTGAAATGCACCATATTTAGCTCCTTTCTCTTTTTTTAGCCCATAGCCAAAATCAAAAACAACTTTGTTTTCTGCACAAAATTCTCCGACAGCTTTCATTTTCTGGCGATGTAACCGCTGCGCTTCAGTCGGAGGTTTACTACTTTTCCTCCTTGCACCCCGAATAATCCATTGCCCCATACGATTGTATCCATATATCGAGCCAACTTTACCCCGGAAACCACCATTTGGACCATCTTCTAATATAGCCATATTTTAAGTTTTTTGTCTAATTGCAATCTTAACATCTACCGCTAAACAAATGATCAGTACTAAAGTTTTAATTAAGTTAGATATAAATTAGAGTTAAGTTAGGTATAGTATAGGTTTTAGTTAGCTATAACCTATACTATACCTAACTAAAACCTAAACAAAACCTAACTAAAACCTCTATAAATATATACTTCGATCTAAATTATGCTTGTAGTTGTTTTCCTTCATTTTTGGATAAGCTTTGGACATTTGTTAAGTTTGTTGTGGTAAACGAAAATTAAGTTGTACCGAGTATGGATGCGCGACAAGCTTTCAGAAGATAGCCATATCGTTCCTCACATGACGTTCGTTAGCATAGCGCATTCCGGCCTAGTGTAGGTCCCTCACGAATAGCATATAGTACTTTCGAATACCACCTCAAACGTACACGCAATGAAAACCGAGCTCATGAATTCGCAGGAAATCTAAAAGCTTCATTGCCTTAAAAATTTATATCATGAAAATAATTGCTATCGGTCGCAATTACATCGACCACGCTAAAGAACTCAATAATCCAGTCCCAGAAAATCCCATTATATTTTTAAAACCTGATACTGCGGTGTTAAAGGACAACAAAGATTTCTATTATCCTGAATTTTCAAAAAATATCCAGTTTGAAACCGAAGTCGTCCTTCGGATATGTAAGGAAGGAAAACATGTGACACCAAAATTTGCATCAACTTATTTCGATGCTGTCGGCCTGGGGATTGACTTTACAGCCAGGGATGTACAGCAAGAATTGAAAGCAAAAAGCCTTCCCTGGGAATTGGCAAAAGCATTTGACCATTCTGCAGTCATCAGCAACTTGATTCCTAAAGAGGAGCTTGCAGACGTGAATTCGATTGATTTCTCCCTGCAGCAAAATGGGCAAACAGTTCAGCAGGGAAATACCAAGGACATGATTTTCTCCTACGAAGATCTGATTGTGTATACCTCCAAATTTATTACCCTCCGCAAAGGGGATCTTATTTACACGGGCACGCCTGTTGGTGTTGGCTCTGTAGCCATCGGCGATTTATTGGAAGGTTTCATCGGCGACCAGAAAATGTTTAGCTGTAAAATTAAATAGTAGGGGAAATAGCATGATAAAAAAAACGACAGCATTGCTCTCTCTGCTAACCTGCATAACAGGTCTAAGCCAGGGACAAGATATTATCAAAAGCCGCAGTTATCCACAAAACTATTTTGTACGTCCGATGGACATTGCTCCACAGGCTTCGGGATCATTCGGCGAATTGCGGGCAACACATTTCCATGGTGGGGACGATTATCGGACACAACAACGCATCAATATTCCGGTGCATGCAGCCGCGGAAGGTTTTGTATCCCGCGTCAGGGTACAGATAGGTGGGGGTGGTAATTATGTTTATATTGATCACCCCAATGGTTACACCTCGGTATACATGCACCTAGAAAGTTTCAATTCGGATCTTGCTAAAATCATCAAAGATGAGCAGTACAAGCAGAAGCGTTTTGATGTAGATGTATTCCTCAAACCAAATCAGGTTCCTGTAAAAAAAGGTGAGTTTATTGCAAATTCGGGCAATACAGGCGGGTCTGCAGGTCCGCATCTTCATTTTGAAATCCGTGATACAAAAGCGCAGCTGCCACTCAATCCACAATTGTTCGGACTACTCTTTCCTGATGGCGTAAAACCGATCATCCGCGGCATGACGGTCTATGATTTAGGCTCCGAACTATTTGATGAAAATACGCCCCGAAGACATCAAACCATCAAATCGGCAGGCGGTGGTAATTATAGTCTGGCAACGAATACGCCCATCTCGGTGAATGGTACCTTTGGGCTAGGCATTAACACGGTTGATAAACGCAGTGGTATCTCATTTACGTATGGTGTCTACTCGATCGAACTTTTTTTGGACAACAAAAACATCAGTACGGTGCTGTTTGAATCAATCCCTTTTGATCAGACCCGTGCGATCCAGTCTTACGTAGACTACCCCTACTTAAAAAAATCCGGTGTACGGGTTCAGAAAAGTTTTAAAGATCCAAACAATCCGATCAACATCTATAAACACCTGGACAACCTGGGGAAAATCGAATTGAAAGACAATGAGGTCCATGAGGTAAAATATGTCGTCAAGGATGTTCAAGGGAATACGAGCGAATTGAATTTTAAGGTGCAAAATAACCCTTCGCTTTCGATCAGTCGCGCCAATGCTGCCGGCTTAAAAATGTTCCACTACGCAGACGAGAACAAATACGAAGCAGAGAATGCGCGTGTGTATATGGGTAAAAATGTATTGTACGACGATCTTTACTTCAATTATTCACAAGGAGCAAAACCTGCAAAAGGCTACTCGGCAATGCACTATATCCACAATGCTTATACACCGGTCTTCGGATACTACAAGCTCATGATCAAACCAGACTACAGCTTATCTGAAAATCTTTATGACAAAGCTTTGATTGTTTCTTCCGATGGTGGAGCACAGGGCGGTAAATATGAGAACGGTTGGGTGGTGGCCAATGTACGCGAATTTGGCGGTTTTTATGTTGCTGTTGACACCATTGCACCGAATATTGTAGCACGTAACCTGACCGACGGAAAGAATGTGAGCGGACAGCAATCCATTGACTTTACAATCAGCGACAATCTCTCTGGAATAGATACTTTTAATGCTTACATTGATGGGAAATGGGCTTTGATGAAATATGACCCGAAAACAAGACATATTTGGCATGACTTCGAACCCGACTTAAGCAGTGGCCGACATGAGTTTAAACTCGAAGTGAAAGACAACAAAGGAAATTTAAAGACATACGAAGCTTCTTTTACAAGGTAAACACCTGATTTTGGGCAATAAATCAGCGGTTTCAAGAGATTAATCGTATCTTAATCGACTAAATACAAGATAATATGGCAACACTAGAAATAGGACAGAAAGCACCGGATTTCAGTGCAAAAAATCAACATGGTGAAACAGTCCATCTTTCAGATTTTAAAGGGAAAAAAGTTATTTTATATTTTTATCCAAAAGACAATACACCAGGCTGCACCACGGAGGCCTGCAATTTCAGGGACAACTATCAGTCTTTGAAAAAAGATGGTTTTGAAATCATCGGTGTAAGTATAGATGGGGAGGCGTCGCATCAAAAATTCATCAGTAAGCATGAGCTACCTTTTCAATTGCTTGTAGATGAAGACAAGAGCCTTGTCGAGGCCTATGGCGTATGGGTTGAGAAAAACATGTATGGCAAAAAGTATATGGGCACAGCACGCACCACTTTTGTGATTGATGCAGATGGCATTATCCAACATATCATCAAAAAAGTAGATAACAAAAATGCGTCCCAGCAGATCCGTGATTTAGGCATTTAAAGAATACCTCTTATCAAGAATCTTATATCTAAAATCTAAATACTAATATCTATATTTGCCACTTATGAGCAAACAGACAGACGACTTTTTCAAAAGTGTAGTATCACACGCGAAGGAATACGGTTTTGTATTTCAATCGAGCGAAATATATGACGGATTAAGTGCCGTCTACGATTACGGTCAATTAGGTTCGGAATTAAAAAACAACCTAAAGACTTATTGGTGGAAATCCATGGTGCAATTGCACGAAAACATTGTTGGTATTGATGCAGCAATTTTCATGCACCCGACAACATGGAAAGCATCGGGTCACGTTGATGGTTTTAACGATCCAATGATCGACAATAAGGATTCAAAAAAACGTTACCGTGCCGATCAATTGATCGAAGACAAGATTGCACGTTATGAAGCAGACGGTAAGACAGCAGAAGCTGCTGCCCTATTAGACGCTTTGAATACCGCATTGAATGCCGACGATTTAGCTGGACTAAAAACCATCATTGAAGAACATAATATCGTATGTCCGGTTTCAGGTACCAAAAATTGGACTGAAGTACGTCAATTTAATTTGATGTTTGCCACTCAGATGGGCGCTATGGCAGATGGAGCAGATCAGGTTTACCTTCGTCCTGAAACGGCACAAGGTATTTTCGTCAACTTTCTGAATGTTCAAAAGACAGGACGCATGAAAATACCTTTTGGTATAGCCCAAATTGGTAAAGCTTTCCGTAACGAAGTAATTGCCCGTCAGTTTATCATGCGTATGCGCGAATTCGAGCAAATGGAAATGCAATTTTTCTGCCGCCCGGGTACTGAATTGGAATGGTATAACAAATGGAAAGAGACACGCTTGAAATGGCATTTGGCATTGGGTTTCGATCCTTCAAACTACCGTTACCACGACCACGATAAATTAGCACATTACGCAAATGCTGCAGTTGATATTGAATTCAACTTTCCATTCGGATTCAAAGAAGTTGAAGGTATCCACTCGCGTACAGATTTTGACTTGAAACAACATCAGGAATTTTCTAAAAAGAAAATGCAATATTTTGATCCTGAAATCAATCAAAACTATATTCCGTATGTCATTGAAACTTCAATTGGATTGGACCGACTTTTCCTGACTGTATTATGTAACGCTCTGGTAACGGAAGATCTTTCTACAGCAGAAAAACAAGATTCTCGTGTTGTATTGAAATTTCCACCAGCATTGGCACCGGTAAAAGCGGTAATTTTACCATTGACCAAAAAAGATGGTTTACCAGAAAAGGCTCGCGAGATCCTAAATACGCTAAAATTGGATTACAACGTCCAATATGACGAAAAAGATGCCATTGGAAAACGTTACCGTCGTCAGGATGCAATCGGAACACCAATCTGTATCACAGTCGATTACGATTCGCTAGAAGACAACACCGTTACCATCCGTCACCGTGATACGATGGCACAGGAACGTGTTGCCATTGCCGATCTTGAAAAAATATTGAATGACTTGGCTGGTTGGAACACCCTACTTAAAAAATTAATATAGTCGAATCGCTATAACAGAAAAGGTGTCCATTGCTGGACACCTTTTTGTTTTTAATAGATGTAGGGCGGCTAGATGCTAAGTACAACAACTGTGCTAGTATTCTATCACAATATTGTCGTCCCACTGTTCGTTCTTCACGACCTGAAATCCCAGATTCCCATTGGCGGTCTCCAGCAATTTGCCCTTAAACTGTATTTGAACATTATTTCGGATTTCGCTTCCCAGTTCAAATGTACGCAACAGTTGGCCGTCTTTGAAAACTCGGAACTGATATCGAATAACCTTGTTATCGCGATAATAGCCCATAAATTGGTTGAACGAAAAACTTTGATCAGCTACCGTAAAGTGTGGGACAACCGTCAACACACTTTTATCGAACTGATCGCTACTTCGCGTCATAAAAGGATAATAATGAAATACAGGATGAAGTTGCTCTACCTGAATACTATCAATTGCGCTCAGATCTTCGCTGTCTGTAAAAGTCAACTTGACCTCGCTGTAGATCCGGTTTAAGTTTAGGACCCGTTCTAGTGCGCCCTTAACTTCAAAGGTATCCCGACCTGCAAACAATTCCGCAGATTGTTCAGAAAAAGCATTCGTAGCATAAAAGTGTTCAAAATCCACAGCCTCTGCCATAATCAGCGGCAATGTTGAATTTTTAGCAATCAGACTCAGGTAATAGGTTCCAATCGGCAATTCAATAGCGAAAGTTTCCTGCGAATTAAGCACTCCCGATTTGATCATGGCCTTCGTTTTCGCATCAAACACATGGTAGTAAAACTTGCTGGGTAAAGCCTCTGGCTTTACTTGCCCATAAATCATCAAGTTATCCATCTTAAACGTACCTGTCGTTGGACTGTATCCCGCTCCTCCATCCCTACTACCTGCAAATAATGAGATTTTCAACCAAAGCTCTTTACTGTTGCCAAGCGAGATATCAGCCAAAGATGCACTCACAGAAACTTTAGATGAAAGAGACAGATTCGAAGGATACTTGATGGTATCTGATAGTATTGAAAAATTATTCCCCTTATCAAGCGAATAACTTAATAGCAAGGCTCTTGGCCCGGTACTTGAGCTATTTCCATCAAAAGACCAGTGAGCTAAAGAGTGAATACTTGTAGTAGGAATCTTGACTAATATCTCTTTACTACCTTTGAAACTAACGGCTTTTCCCGTTGCGGGCCAACCGGCCAAGAAATCATAGTCTGTCTTTTCATTGTTGTAATCGATCAAAACAGCAGCATCGAGTGCCACATCAGGAATAGTGTTGCTGTTATCAAATGTCCAGTGGTACAGCAATTCGTTTTCGGAAGCAGCTCCGCTTAGCGCAGCCCGTTTTGCTTTGGTTGATTGTTTTTTTAGCGGAGTAACAATCGCTTCAAAATCCTTGACTTTGAATTTTACAGCATGAACTGTTTCATCGTTTTCATCGGGAAGTTTTGCATGCTTTTTGCACGAAGGCATCGCGGCTAAAACCAAGATGAATACACATGAAAGAATTCCCCAAGTTGACTTGGATTTTCGTTTCATAAATATAAATGATTTATAAGTTAATTAACCGGCAGATTAAAATTAACTTATAAATCATTTCATTCCAAGAATACAACTAAAAAGTTACAATTGTTTTCTCGCTTTTACACGTTGTCTCTTTATCTATTTTTTGAACATATATCTTTCCAGAGGAGGTTGGTAATTTCATTGTGAGCACATTATTTACCCCCGTTGGGCGTACATACTCCCCATTAAATTCATCCCATTCATAGATCGGACTGCCATCTTCATTCGACCAGATGTAGTTATAACGCCCATCGACTTTATCCTTTACCGTCAACTGTACTGTATTCTTCTTCTTATCGATTTTTACCTCAATACGCTTTGGTTTATCGATTTTACCCAGTGTATGGATATGAATTTTTGTCGTTTCGGAGGTGCGGTCATCCCAACTACCACGAACGAAGTATACTTTTGATTCCACAATATTTTGTAACACAATATTATTGCCTGTCTCTTCCCAAAATCCTGTAGCGGCATCATACCAACGATATTCAAGTCCTGCAACAGGATGCTTTACCGTGAGCACCTGAGCACCACCATAACAGGTTTCCAATGTATCGCCCCATGTGGTCGATGGTTTCGCTAAATCAATCAATTTTACCTGATTAAAGGTCCACACAACCGAGTCCCGGTGGTTGACATAGGATGGATTACGCACTAGATTTGTCGTATCTTGAATCATGACCTTCAACGTATTTGCTCCAACGCTTAGCATTCCTGGATCAAGGTAAATCGAATCAATGTCGGTCGCAATTGTTTGATCATTCAACAACCAGGACATTTTAAAGGTGTTCGGAGAAGGTTTTGCCAAACGTAGCGAAAACTTCTGAACACTATCTAAAGTAATCGGCTTATCGAGTGCAGGTTTTACCTGAATAAATGGACTTGACTTTTTCTTGATGGAAGCAACAAATTGCTCTTGACAAACGGGACAAAATGGAGCTACTAGATATTGCATTTTACAATATTCATGTGGTCTAAACCAGTTAGAGGGCGAACCTTTACCACCATAAGAGTAAATACCAACTCCGTCTTTTCCAAGCCAGTATTTCCAGGGGACCTGCTTTGCATCTGCCGATTGTGAGCGGTTTACAGATTCAATGGCATATTGATTTCCAGCCCAATATTCATCAGCAAGCTGGGCAAAAGAATGTCCAATTTCGTGTACCGCGATATCATTGCTCTTAAAATTAACCGTAGAAGTTGCCCATTTTCCTCCTGAACCACCATAAAACGGGGAATTCACCAATACAACGACCTGTGTATAATTTGGGGTATGCATTTTCAATACCTCTTCAATACGATCATTTTTTTGCGGTACAACCAAACGATGTAAACCACCATTGTCAAAGCTGCTTCCAAAAATCGTGTTTGGATGGGCAACCGGAACAGCATGATCTCGTGTAAACTTGTTGTAACGTGGTGGATATTTACTTAAATCGGTCTCACCATGCACACAATCACCCGCTTTGCAATCGTGCGCTGCACCAGAATCCTCGGAAATCGTACGGACTGCAAACACATTAAAAAAACTGCTGTACTGTTTGAAGGGTTCGATCGAGAAAAAATAGTTGGTAAACTGCCTGGCATCGGCAGCGTAATCATCCAGTTGCGCTTTCGTATAACCGTCCCCCAAAATCACCAGATTGACAATATGCTTATCCGTCCCTTGGTATTGCAGTGTATCGATCTTAAAAAGAGAATTTTGGGCCCGCAGCTGCAGCACAGATATACATAAAACTATAAGTGCAATAAATAGATTTTTATTCATCGGAATGGTTATCGTTAGAACTCAAAAATAACATTTTAGCACCTGCTATCTTTAAATTTTATTGACGAGTCTTTCTCCGATATTGTCAATAAAACCCTTCTTCAGATCTCCGCAGGGAGCCTACCAAAAATCAATGGGATAAGGTTCCCGCATCGTAACATCCGCCAAACAGCCTAGTCGCGCATACGATGTTCCTGTACATATTCACTCGGCGAAAGCTTGGTTATTTTTTTGAACACGCGATTGAAATTGACAACATTGTTAAACCCTGTTTTAAAAGCGATATTAGAAACACTTTCTGAAGATTCGTCAATCAACATTTTACAGGCGCGTTCAATCCGGATTTCATTGAGGAAGGTCACATAGGTTTTACGTGTATGCTTCTTAAAATACTTGCAAAACGCGTGTGGGGTCATGTGTGCCACCGCTGCTATATCTTCTAAAGAAATCTTGTCTCCAAAATGCTGGAAAGTATATTGGAATATTTCATTGATTCGCAATCCTTCGGCATCGGAGAACTTCTTTTGTGGAATACCTGTATACAGCGAAGTCCATTGATCTACTTTTTTACTTAAAAAATTAATCAGCTTCACAAACGAGAGGAGGCGATCTATGCCCGCACTCACGTTAATCTGTACAAACTTCTCTTTCAACGCAACGGAGTGCTCCGCATCCAATTTTTTACTGACGTTGATGTGTTCCAGGAAATACTTGACATCATCGAATTCAGGAAAATCCAGAAAGGGTTTAAAATGTTCGTAGTCGAAAAAAATATGGATGGCATGAATGCCATCCTTTATATCTTCCCCCGTTTTAAACATATGCGGTTCATCCGCATCAACGATATAGATCTCGTCCTCTTCAAAACTATGTGTAAAGTTGCCGATCATAAAGGTTCCCCGCCCTTTCAGGATGTAGGTCAGCTGGATTTCCTTGTGTCGGTGATAGTTGCTGTAGAATGAAGGCAGAATGTCTTCCTGCACACAAATAGATCCTTGGTAAACAACCGGAACTGTAAATTGAACGACTTTCATTACGTATTGAAATAACAAATATTAAACAGTTAATTCAAATGTAAGATTTTTTAAGACAATAATCGTTAATTTTTAGCAAGAAATTCCTTTACCTTCCCTAAAAACTGTGGCATTGCTGGATCCTCACCACTCAAGGATAAAATTTGGAAGGTCTGCGGATTTATCCATAGATAACTTGGCGTACGATCTATACCAAAATCATTTTCCATCGTTGCCTGGTCATTATAGTTCAAAAAGTAACTCTGCTTTCCTAGGGCCAGCTCCTTACTTGATTTGATCCATTTATCCAGATCCTTATCCAGCGAAAAATAGATAACCCTTACCCCCATAGCGTTCAACTGAGATTCTTTTTTCCGTAACATCTCCATATCGGCTTTGCTATTTGTATTGGAAGTTCTCCAAAACGCGGCAATCAGCATTTTAGCTTTTGAAATATCCTTTAAATTCAAACTATCCCGTTCTACATTCATCGGGCTAATAGCAGGAAATACAGGCATATTTTCGTAGAAGTCCTTAACCCTATCGACCTTTTCACGGGCAAACTTAAAATAAGGATGCTTCTGCAAATCCGTATTAAAACTCAGCAATGCGGCATCGAATTTTTTATAGTTCGTCTGATCCAAGGAGATGTATTTAAAAAAATAAGGCAATACCAAGGATGAACGATGGGTACTATCGAGAATAAAATCGGCGTATAGTGTGCGTGGATTAAATGCTGTATTGCCACTTAAGCGCTGTATTTCATCCACTGTTTTTTCATAGGAACCGTCATTTCTTGCAGCCATCGAAGGTAGCTGGCTCTCCAGCTGCCTTATCTGTTGGCTTTTATTTGCCGTTTTATTTTTTTCCTCCTGCTCCCGCTGTTGATAGTTCGTATTGAACTGTATGAAATCCTTGGCATTCTGCGAAGAGGTTGTCAAGGTAAACTTTCCCTGATTTTCACTCAAATCATAGTCGCTCCCGCCTTCGACAAATAATGTATAGGCCTCCATACCCTTTATCTGAATATCATAAAATCCGGCCATGGCTAGTTCGCCTTCCAAAACAAATTGCCCATTAGCAACCTGCGTTTTTACAAATTGCTGCAGTTTATTATCGTGATCGACTAGACTCACCTGAGTCCCGTCCCTGGCAGTGGTTTTTCCTGTTATCTTATAGCTAAAGCTATTCAACAAGGCGGCTGTCTTCGCCGATTCGGACTTTTGTGTACAGGCTATCATCCCCAAGGCCAGCACAGAAATCAAGCAAAAATAGTTAACGAACTTCATAATCTTTATAGTTTCCGTTTTCAAATAGACGAAGCTTTCCTTTTTTACCTTTAATCTGGAGGTCGGAAACCTTTCCATTCTCCCATTTCATATCCACAGTGTAGTTTCCTCTGGTTTTGAGACCGCTAACTTCGCCTTTAGACCAGGCTTTTGGTAACGCAGGCAACAGGTGAATATAACCATTGTGACTCTGTATCAACATCTCGGCAATCCCGGCTGCACCGCCAAAGTTTCCGTCAATCTGAAAAGGTGGATGTGCGCAGAACAAATTGGGGTAAGTGCCAGCTCCGACTCCCTGATAGGTTGTTTCATTGGTAAAAGCGGGTTTAAGCAACTGCCTTAGAATTTCGAGTGCATGATCACCATCCTGTAATCTCGCCCAAAACAATATTTTCCATGCTCTAGACCAGCCGGTTCCTTCATCGCCACGTACAGCTAAAGTCTTACGTGCAGCCTCAGCCCATTCGGGTGTTGTCTGTGGCGAGATAAATGCCGCAGGATACAGACCATATAAATGCGATACATGTCGGTGTTTAGGTTCAACTTCCTGATAGTCTTCGAGCCATTCCATGACACGCCCGGCTGGGCTAACGACTACAGGCGGAGGGATATCCTTCAGCTTTGTTTTCAAGGTACCGGCAAAACTATCGTTCATCGCCAGGATAGAATCTGCTTGAATTACTGCCTGATACAACTCCCGTACGATCTGATTGTCAATGGTAGGTCCCATCACAACCGCAGCAACTTTTCCATTGGCCATTCGGAAAGCATTTTCCGGCGACACCGATGGTGAAGTGACCCACCATCCGGTTTTAGGATCCTGAACAAGTGTGTGATCATAAAATACGGCTGCTCCTTTTAATATCGGGTAAATCTCTTTGAGGTAATTTTTATCGCCGGTGAACAGATAATGTTCCCAGAGATGATTACATAGCCAGCCCGATGCCGTACTGGCTCCCCAGGAAGCCTGCTCACCCGGAGCGGAATAGCCCCAGATATTCGTCATCATATAGACCACCCACCCCGGTGCATTATAGTATGCCTTTGCAGTCTGCTCACCTGTCTTTGCAATCCGCTTTATCATTTCGATGAAAGGCTTATGATACTCGCTCAGATTATTAACCTCCACGCCCCAATGATTCATCTGTGCATTGATGTTGAGATGATAATCACCATTCCAAGGCGTATTGATCTGATTAGCCCATAGGCCCTGTAGGTTTGGCGGGAGCGCTTTTGTATTTTTCGGGGCAGAACTTGAAATATTCAAATACCTTCCATATTGATAATAAACCGTTGCCAAATCGGGATCCTGAACCGGATTTTTATAAAAATTAGCAATGCGTTCATTGGTCGGAATAGCGTTATTCGCTGTATTTCCATACAGATTAAGACTTACCCGATCGAAGACCTTTTGATACGCAGCGAGATGATTCCGATATACCTTTTGTTCGTCAGCAGTTTTTGCTGCTGCAACCGCTGCTTTGACAACAGGTAAGGGGTCTTTTCCATAATAGGAAGTACTTGCTGAGAAATAGATCGTAAGACCACCATTTGCCGACACCTCTAAGGTTTTTTCCTTTTTGTTGATCTGCAGATTTTTACCTTTAACCTGAATTAATCCGACGAATTTCAGATTTTTACCACCTTTTCCATCAGGCAAAGATCCCTCAACCAGAATCCCATCGTCCAACAAGGTATAACGGTCAATATTTTCCTGGCGCTGGAATGATATGCCTAACTGCTGTACCACATCTTTATGTTGGCTTAATTGGATAACACCGACATTGTTGTCAAAAGAAGTATAATAACGGCGTTGGACTTGCTGTCCATTGATCTTGAATGAAGTTTGTGCAGAGGCAGTCGCTAAGTCCAGGGAACGCTTGTAACCTTCGATCGTTCCAGCAGGAAATTTATAATCGAGTATAAGGTCGCCGAACAGCTGATAACAGCCGTAGGGAACCGTTGCCCCATTACCAAAACCAGACCCCTTGCCTTTGGTCACAAAAGTTTCATTGACCAATTTTTCGGCTTCATCATTTTTACCGGCCTTAAGCAGCGCCTGAATAGCTTCAACATTTTTATAGGCTTCATAATTATTGGGATCCTCTGGACTGCCCGACCACATACTAATCTCGTTGAGTACGATCTTTTCATGACTAGGATTTCCATCTGGCATCATGCCGATGAGTCCGTTTCCTAATGGCAAGGTCTCTTCCCAAACCTTCGCGGGCTTATTATACCAAAGTACGAGTGGATTTTGTTGAGCAAAAAGCATCGTGGTATGACATATACATACCACGATAAGCATTAAAAATCTATTTACCATACAATTCAAATTCCGCTATGGCTAATTCATTGCCATCAATAAATTGTTTTGGTTCAAATTTGATAAACTTGGTTGCGCTGTTCGTATCGAAAAACACCTGTTGCAAAATCGGATTCGCCTTAATATTGGAAAACTCACCCTCTTTAACAAGGGTCCATGTTTTCCCGTCAGTACTAGTTGATATTTTGTAATGTGTTGGTGTCCCTACGTTCTTTCCATCCTGACGAGGAAGGAAGCCGATACCAGAAACAGGTTTGTCTGTAGCGACAACGATTACACCTTGATCGGCAACAGTCGCAAAAGTACTTGGTTTTCCGTCAGATAAATAAGCATTATTATTGGATCTACCTGTCGAAATCTTAAACCCTGTCAGCTTTTTCACCTCTTTGGTATTAAATGCAAAGGGTTCGTTGTACTCCTTGAACAGTCCAAAATCACTGAGCGTGATTGCTACCGGAGCATAAACATGAAGACGTAGTTTACTTGCAGTTTGAGGTTGCTCGAGTTTGATGAGGCGGTTTGCGCCGATACTTGTTGCTTTGGCCAAAGGTTTCCAGCTGTTATTTTCCCAACGTTCAATGGAGACACTATCTATACGTTGTCCCAACTTAATATTCTCCCGCAACTGAATGAGGTCGAACTTAGCAGGGGATTTTAATTTTATTTCCAATGTAGCCGATGTTTTGGAATCGTCTGTTGCCCAATAGCTATAGCGGTCGTTATCTGTAATAAAGGAAGTACCATAGGATTTCGAATCACTATTACGAGTATTGGATGCCGTGATGGTCGCTCCTTTGGCTAAATTGGTACGGAAAGTTTCCTTCACTTTTTTTCCAAAAGCCTGCAGCGACTTCACATCATTCTCATGTAATGTACCAGAAGGCATCGGTGCTAAGCCAAGATTCATACATGCTCCCCTTCCCACTGATTTTAAATAGATCTCAAAAAGCTGATTGGGTGTTTTTACACGGCTATCTTGTTCTTCATGATAAAACCATCCCGGACGTTGTGGTACGTCACATTCAGCAGGTATCCAATATTTACCATTACGGTCGCCCGTTTCGGCATTGTGTGATTCTGTCGCTCCAGGTACAGCGACCTTTCCATTTAAGCCAATCGGCGTAAATGTTGCCCATGATGTTTCAGCAGCAAATCCTTTTTCATTGCCCACCCAACGCATATCCGGACCGATATCTGAGAAAATAACGGCTTCAGGCTGTAATTTTCTTACAATAGGCCATGTTTTCTCATGCCACTCATAGTATGTTGTTCGATCGATGATACGCTTCCCTTCATGTCCACCATAAAAGCCATCACCGCCATTTGCTCCGTCGTGCCATGACGTAAACAATGGGCCATAATTGCTCATCAGTTCGGTCAGCTGTTGTCTGTAGGCATCGGCATAGGCCGGTGTGCCGTAACGCTCATCGTGACGGTCCCAAGCAGAAAGATATACACCAAATTTCATCCCATTTCGATGGGTCGCTTGCATAAAATCTTTGACCATATCACCTTTCCCGTTTTCCCACGGTGAAGAAGCGATACTATAGGATGTTGTCTTGGTTGGCCACAAACAGAATCCGTCATGGTGCTTTGCTACACTAATTAAGCCCCTGAAACCACCTGCTGCAGCTGCCTTAGCAATTTGATTTGCATCAAAAGCCGAAGGGTTAAACAATGAGGGTTGTGCATCACCATAGCCCCACTCCTTATTTTGGAAAGTTGTCGGCGTATAATGAATCAAACAATACGTTTCCATCTCCTGCCACTTTAATTGACGCTCGGTTGGCAAGGCCCCGTAAGCTTTTAAAGTATCTGATTTGGCTACAGGCCCGCTGGAAAGTAAAATGGAGGATAACAAGATTGTCAACATAGTCTATATTTATGTGCTAGAAAATTAGGTTGTAAAGCCCTAAGATAAGAAGTTTTGCAAAATGCTGTATGTAACATTTGCGTACAAAACCGACCGATGCTCAGCTCCAATAGGATGTATCCCGGGGTCAAATCGTATTTTTTGATCAAATCAATCGATTGATTAAAATAAGTATTCCAATTTATCCATGCTGCTATTTACAGCCAATCATTTAACTTTTCATCCTTTTTTCACGCTAATTCCCTGAAAAATCAGCTTCTTTCGCTTGTTGATCAAACAAAAATCATCCATCCGTTATTAATAGAGGATAAAGTAGTTAGCAGCGTTTGTCTAGATGCTCGCTTAGGCTATCCTTGAGATTGGCATGATAATTATAAGCATAGGGCAGAAAAAGGAATGTTTCTCTGAATGTATCTGTCGTATCAATGAGCTCGCTACGCTAGCGTATTGACCAGAAAGAAGTTTCAGGTAGTTTTCAAGGATATAGATACTGACGAAATAACAAAAGTTTTATATTATTAAAAATGATTATGAGAGGAAATTTAATGATTTTAGCGGTTGCATTGGCGTTTTCAACAATCGCATGTAACACAACTGGAAAAAAAGCTGAGGCAACAGGTTCCGGCGACACGGCTACTACCGTCCAAAAACCGAGCACAGTGGACAATGCATCTTTGGAAGGCACCTGGGAACTTAAATCCTTGACCACAGCAGAGACAGCAGGAAAACAACTTAAGGATTTATTTAAGGACAAAATTCCAACATTGACTTTCAATACGAAAGACCACAAAGTAGATGGTAACAATGGTTGTAATGGTATTGGTGGAACCTACGAAAGTGAAAAAGGCAATTCGATCAAAATTGGTGATAAATTGGTTTCAACTATGATGCACTGTGAGAATGCAGCTTACAACGAATTTATGAATGGTTTGAAGTCTACGACAAACTTCGATGTACGGGATAATGAATTAACATTTATTTCTGGCGACATCGTCGTCATGCAGTTTGTTAAAAAATAGGTTAGTTTAAGGTAAAAGAGGAGGCCGGTACATGTACCGGCCTTTTTTGTTCAAGAGCCTGTTATCTTCTTCACCTCCTCTTCGCATCGTGTCTACGTCCTTTGAATAGGAAAAATAAGGCAAAAGGAATATAATAGAGGGCGATAGTCTTTTTTTTTATAAAAAGGGGTTATTTCATTGCTAATTATATGAATATAAAATTTTCATCTCGTACCTTTACACATCATGAAACAAGATCAATCTAAAATCATACGTGAACAGGTCGATCGTTCAGCACTTCGCGAACATTCGACTCCTTTATACCTTACATCAAGTTTTATCTTCGACAGCGCTGAACAAGGTCGGGCGGTCTTTGCTGGCGAAGAGGATGCAATGATTTATTCCCGCTATGCCAATCCAAATACTTCAGAATTCATCAACAAAGTTTGTATTCTTGAAGGCGCAGAGGCAGGGTTGTCTTTTGCATCAGGTATGGCAGCAGTATTTGCCTCCTTTGCGGGCATTATCGAAAGTGGAGACCATATCGTTTCTTCACGCGCGATATTCGGTTCTACGCATCAGTTATTTACGGAACTCTTCCCACGTTGGGGTGTTACCACAACTTACGTAGACGCTGCTAATCCTGAAGAATGGGAAAAAGCGATTCAACCCAATACGAAAATCATCTTTTTGGAATCGCCATCCAATCCTGGTTTGGAACTGGTTGATTTGGAATGGTTGGGTAAATTCAAGGAGAAATATCCCCATATCATTCTGTCGATCGACAACTGCTTTGCTACGCCTTATCTTCAGAAACCGATTCAATATGGATTTGACCTGGTTATCCATTCGGCCACCAAATATATGGATGGGCAAGGTCGTGTATTAGGTGGAATTGTGGTTGGAAAACAAGAGCTAATCGACAAATTGATGTTCTTCATTCGTCATACAGGTCCAGCACTCTCCCCATTCAATGCATGGATCATATCAAAAAGTTTAGACACGCTGGGCATTCGTATGGACCGCCATTGTTCCAACGCATTGGCTTTGGCCGAAGCCTTAGAAAATCATGCGGAAATTGAGGATGTAAAATATCCATTTTTACCAAGCCATCCACAATATGAGCTGGCAAAAAAACAAATGAAAGCTGGTGGCGGTATTGTAACCTTTGTTGTCAAAGGTGGTTTTGAGCGAGCAAAAGCCTTTGTGGATCATTTGGAAATGATTTTATACACCTCTAATCTAGGAGATTCAAGATCAATCGCGACGCATCCAGCCTCCACCACACACTCAAAATTGTCAGAAGATGAACGCTTGAACTTAGGCATCAAACCGGGCAGCATCCGCCTGTCTGTGGGGCTAGAAGACCAACAAGATATCATCAACGACATCTTGCAAGCATTAGAAAAAACAAGATAAACATTCGCTTAGTTATAGTTAGCGAATATACATCAACTAAAAAAGCCTTTGCATAAGCAAAGGCTTTTTAGATTATTCCAAAGTTATTCTTAATTCAAAGATGCGATCGCTGCCGCATAGTTTGGCTCGTCAGCAATTTCTGAAACTTGCTCTTCATACAACACTTTTCCAGTTTCATCCAATGTAATGACAACACGGCTCAACAAACCTGCCAACGGTCCGTCCGCAATAGCTAGTTGATAAGCATCTGAAAAGTTTGAATCTTTATACTCCGATAATGTCACCACATTATTTAGACCTTCTGCTGCACAAAAACGACCTTGTGCAAAAGGTAGATCTTTCGATATACATAACACAACAGTATTATCTAATTGCGATGCTTCTTTATTAAATGCACGTACGGAAGCGGCACAAGTTCCGGTGTCTACACTAGGGAAAATATTTAATACAATTTTTTTTCCTTTGAAATCCGCTAGAGATTTATCGGAAAGATCGCCTGCAGTTAATTTAAAATCAGGAGCTTGCTCGCCAACTTGTGGTAAACTGCCTTTTGTGTTTACTGGATTGCCTTTAAAAGTGATTGTAGCCATATAATATGATCGTTTAATTTTTAGTATCCTTGCACTTAAAGGTACGAGCAAAAAAAATATTACACAACATTTATTAATTTTAGTCAAACATTTATTATGTTAGCATTGTATTTGATAGAGGAATGTTAACCAAACAATAAACACTAGTATGAAGAAACTACTATTCTCAATACTTTGTGCAAGTCCGTCACTCCTGTTTGCACAAGGATCACAAGTGAATCTACAAAGTCCCAAGGCAGTGGGAATGGGGGGAGCAGGCTCTGCTTACTTTTTAGATGAATCTTCCATTTTCTATAGTCCGGGCGCCTTAGCAAAAATGGACCACAATGCCATTTCGATTGCTGGTAATGCTGTCATGTATAAATCTGCATTTCAAGAGGTTGGGAGTACAGTTGTTTATCATACTAGAAATCAGATTTCAACTCCTTTTTCATTATTTGCCGCATTCGGTCCTAAAAACTCCTGGTGGAAAGCGGGTATTGGCGTCTACACACCTTATGGTGGAGCCGTCGATTGGGGAAAAGATTGGGTAGGTAAATTCAGTTTGGTTAGCCTTTCGCTTCGTGCAATCTATATTCAGCCTACATTAAGTTTCAAACTGACTGAAAATTTTAGTGTCGGTGGCGGTTTTGTATACAACATTGGTACGGTAGACCTCGAGAATTCTGTTCCAGTATTTTACCCAGATGGTCACGCCGGATTGGCGACCCTAAAAGGAACCGGAACTGGCACAGGTTATAACGTTGGTATCCATTATAACCTAGAAGACGAATTTGCAATATCGGTAAGTTACCGTTCTAAAGTTGTCACTAAACTTAAAAATGGTGATGCAACTTTTGACGTGCCTGAATCGGTGGCTAGCAATTTTCCTGCAGGTAACAAATTCAGTGCTGAGCTACCGCTTCCTTCGACATTTGCCGCAGGCATCGCCTTCCCTATTTCGGAGAAATTGAAGATGGCTCTTGATGCAACGCTCATTAACTACGACATATATAAAGCCCTAGATTTCGATTACAAAGAAAACACACCTGTATTGCAAGATACCCATTCACCAAAAAAATACGACAAAGCAGGATCTATTAAAGCAGGATTGGAGTACATTGCTTCTGACTGCCTGCAATTGCGTATAGGTGGCGGTGTGATAGCGACACCGGTACAACAGAGCGCCTATGTCTATCCTGAGACACCCGATAACACGAGATATTTGATATCTGGAGGTTTTACGGTAAAACCATCACCAAAAATTGACGTCACAGGTTCGTTTGCTTACCAACGCATTGTGGCTCGTCCGTCAACTAATGTGGAGAGCCATCTTTCAGGTACATATGTGACAAATATTTTTGCTCCCGGTATTGGTGTAAGCTATAAATGGTAATTAACAGCCAAATTTGACTAAGATGAAAAAAAACAAACTTTATATAGCTGCGGCGTTAGCACTTTTTGCGATCTCCTCATGTAAACCTACATTGGACGAATATACGCCTTCGGCAGGATCGCTCAATTTTTCAAAATATGTTGCCATCGGAAATTCATTGACTGCTGGGTATGCGGATGGTGGACTGTATCTGGAAGGTCAAAAGGTAGCCTATCCAAATTTAATTGCCGAACAGTTAAAGCAAGTCGGTGGTGGTGAATTCAAATCGCCGTTTTTCAGTGAAGATCAAGCCAATGGTTCTGGTTATATTACACTTACAGCGCTCGTCAATGGCCAGCCGGTAACGGCACAGGTAACGGATAAATTGGCCTACCGCTCAGCTTCACCAAAATTATTGACAAAATATACCGATCCGATCAACAACCTTGGTGTACCGGGCATGCGTATGGATATGGCTTTTGTAGCTGGAATAGGATCACAGGCTGGAAATATGTATTTCGAACGCTTGCTGCCTGATGCTGATGCAATGAAAACGTATTTTGCTTATTCCACAGCGCAAAATCACACATTTTTTAGTTTCGCCCTAGGTAACAACGATGCATTAGGCTGGGCTACAAATGGTGGCGTAGAAGATGGACCTACATCAACATTAACCTCCACTGCGCTATTCACATCATTATTGGGCAACTATGTGACGACATTAACCGCTGGCGGACAAAAAGGAGTACTAGCAACAATTCCAGATGTAACAGCAACACCCTATTTTACAACGGTAACCCGTGCTGCGTTATTGGCAGCTGTCAATGCAACAAATCCGCCGACACCGGTAACAAATATCTACATAGCAACCAAGTCAGGCCCCCGTGCAGCTACCGATCAAGATTATTTTGTCCTTCCTTTCTCCTCAACAGGATTATTGGGAAAACCAAATGCTGCACAAATTCCATACGGCTTACACCCGCTGAATCCCGTCGAAGACAAATACGTACTTGATGTAAGCGAAACAGCAACGGTCGTACAACGTATCAACGAGTATAATGCTGCTATCAAAGCTGCTGCAAATTCAAAAGGTCTAGCTTTAGCTGATGTGCATGAATTCTTGAATAATGTAAAAGGAGGTGTTCGTATCAACGGACTAGCGGTGAGTGCAAAATACATTACCGGAAATGCATTCTCTTTAGATGGTATTCACTTAACACCAATTGGAAACGCCCTAATGGCGAACATCTTTATCAGCGCCATCAATTCTAAATATGGCTCAAAGATTCCACAGGTTGATGTAGCGAAATATCGCGGTGTCAAACTACCCGATACCGTCACAAAATAAAGAGTGATCTACATACTGACAAAAGGCAGACGAATAATCGTCTGCCTTTTTTGTATATTTCCTCTATAAATAAGTTCCTCAATAGGCAGAGGAGAGATCGATAAATTACTTTTATATACTACGCAATTATATTGCATATAAAAGGTAATTTATCTAAGTTTGTTTAGTATAGATTGAACAACAAAACCCTCGTATGGATTGAAAAAGGAGTCTAAACGAGTAAAAAAGAATAAAATAAGATGAAAATCAAATTAAACCGTGTCAACCAAGCTGTGCATTTCGAAGCCAGCAGTGAATTATCTCCTGTCAAAGTCAACATCGATGGCTCGGAAGCTATCGGCGGCGAAGGAAAAGGTGTTCGTCCAATGGAATTGGTTTTAATGGCACTGGGTTCTTGTAGCGTCTTTGACCTCCATAGCATACTGGTAAAACAACGCCAGCAAATTGACGATATCCAGGTCGAAGTGGAAGGGAAACGACGCGAAGAAATCCCGCAGGTATTTACAGATATCCACATCAATTTTTTCCTAAAAGGCGAAATTGATGAGCTAAAAGCAGCTAAAGCGGCTGAACTGGCCGTTAAAAAATATTGCTCAGTACATGATATGCTCGCCGCTGGCGGTATCAATATCACGTATTCACTAAAAATAAACTAAGGAAATACTTTCCTGGCATCTGATAATCCTCCACATTCGATGTGGAGGATTATTGTTTTTGATCCATGCGGTATTTATTCTCTTTACCGGCGCATGGAGATATACCAAGTAAATAGCGTCTGCAGCAGGATTTGACTTCGTCAAAATTAACCGATTTACAAGCGATTCTGCTCTTCTGTTCTTGTTGGCTGATTGCTGCTCTTGACCTTCTGGTTTCCAAAATGATACCGCAGCGTCAGATTCACCTTTCTAGTATCGCGGTAATCTTTATAAAAGTTGTTTTGGTCGCCATACTTGGATGATATCGTCATTTTTTCCGTTTTGAAAATGTCCATAAATGATAGATTCACTTCAAATTTCTTCTTAAAGAATTTTCGATTTGTCGTCACATAGGTACTTGAATATCCTGTTATTTTAAATGGGCCTTGTATCGTCGGGGATGTAAATGTGTTACCCAGCTCAAGGTTCCAGCCAGCATCTTTATGCAGTACATAGTTGGTACTTACGTTTCCGTTGCCGATATACACATCATTCTTGTGCAATACGTCATCAGTCCCTATAAAGTAATTCTCGTTATACATTCCTTCCAACTGGAGGTTCAATCCCCAGCGTCCTGTCAGCTGAAAACTCTTACCCAGGTCTATACCCGCCCCTTGTCCTTTCTTGATATTGGTATATTGGAAAATCAACTGGTGATTGTTGTTATCTTGACGGGAAATTTCCATATTCGGCCACTTCTCAAATCGGTAAAATAGATCGATATTCCAGTTGTTTTTGGTCCAGGTCAGATTGAGGTTATGGACGATCGTCGCCCTTAAACGTGGATCTCCCTGAAAATAGGAAAAGCGATTATAGTAGGACTTAGCCGGATTAAGCCAAGAGTATGCTGGGCGACTAATACGCTTTCCATAAGAAAAGCCGAACTGCTGATCGTCAGCCAAGGCATATTGCATGTAAAATGTCGGGAAGAGCACAAAATAATCACGCTTATTAATATCAGCTGGTTCGGACACAATACCTTCCAAATTGGTATATTCACCCCTTAAACCAGCTTTCCAGCTCCATTTCTTCCAAGCATAATCGAATGAGGTATATACAGCTATATTCCGTTCTTTGTAATCAAACACACTGCTCTTGTCGGGCCGGTGCTGAAGAGTACCGGATTCATCATCGGAAAAAGCAAGGGTGCTTGTTGTTTTCACATCACTAAATTTCCCACCAAACTCCAGCCCCAGTTTCTTTATTTTCCCGGTGAAATCTATCTGTGAAGAAAAAAGCCGGTTTTTATTTTCATTATTACTGATAAATCGAGTGTCTGTAGGTCCCTCCCCCTTAAATCGCAGTACCGTCAAAACATCCTGATCGTTGGTAGAATGGTTATCTGTAAAATAGGACGACCAGTTTATGCTCCATTTGGGATTAATTTTCTTAGTTACCTGAAGATAGAGGTTATTCGTTTTTGCCGATCGTTGATGATCATTAGTTGTGAGATAAGAGGATTCCTGCACATGATTTTTATCGTATATGATCGTGGGTACCTCATAGATACCATAGGTTTTCGGTCCGTAATATCCATTTAGTCCGGCGTTGACTGTCCAGGTTGTATCGGGTGTATAATCTATCGAAAACACATAGCTGTTCTGACTGTTGTTGGTATCAAATCTATCCATTACACCTTCCCATGAGGTTTGCTCGTTCGGATAATACACATAATTCGTTTCATAGCGGGCGTAAGTCCCTCTTCCGAAATTATAGGTACCACGAAGATT
Organism: Sphingobacterium sp. 40-24; assembly: GCF_001899705.1. Classification (NCBI taxonomy): domain Bacteria; kingdom Pseudomonadati; phylum Bacteroidota; class Sphingobacteriia; order Sphingobacteriales; family Sphingobacteriaceae; genus Sphingobacterium; species Sphingobacterium sp. 40-24. Next base: position 110,310 of record NZ_MKWH01000021.1, read on the forward strand.
GATTTTTTCATTTTTATAATACTGGGTCAGTCCAAGCAGTTGCTTCCAAGTACTGCTTTTTTCGGCCAATGCAACCGCTGAGCCTCTGTAGCCATATAGGTTCGATTTAGAAAGTTTAATATTGATAATCGTACTTCCCTCAGCTTCATATTTTGCTGGTGGATTGGTAATAACCTCTATCGATTGCACGTCGCTACCTGCTGTATTCTCCAGATAGGTTTTCAGTTCATCCCCCGTGAGCATCACTTTTCGCTCATTAATGAGGACAACAATATTTTTGCTTCCACGAACCATTAAATCCGCACCATTCACCATCACCAATGGCGTACGCTTCAAAATGTCCCAGCTGTTGAGCGCTGAAAGATTTGAATTCTGAACGTTAAATTCCAAGCGGTCCAACTTGCGGATCAATCTAGGAGCGCGACCGACGACTTGTGCTTCTTCGAGTACCTTTGCTTCGGGAAGAAGTTCAAGCAAGAAAGGGCGTGAAATGGTATCGCTGTGAAAAAAAAGTTCCTGAGACTTGAAGTTTAGATAGGTTGTTCGTAGATAGTAGCCACTAGGATGATCCAGCAGAAGTATAAATTTTCCAAAATGGTCTGTCTTTACTTCCCGGATCTCCTGATAGTTGCTATCCAATAGCATAACGGTCGCTCCCGCCAGCACAATTTTGTTTGCATCCTGTACTTGCCCCCCGATTTGTTTGGTCTGTGCCGAAAGCAACAAGGGGAAAGCCAGAAAAAATAGGATCAATTTCATGTACAAATAATTAGTCTTTTAATTCTAGTATAGCTTATCCGCATTATTCTATTTGTTAGAATTTATGTTTTGTAACACATAAGCCAGTTTGTGGTCATCCGTATTTGACAACCGCGGCCATTTAATACGCTGATATTCTATGCTTCAAAAGTGCCTATAGTTGAAGCAAATGATAGTTAACAAAGGGTTAATGCTGGGTTAAGGTATATTATCTTAGCCGTCAGCAGTTATATTTGTGTATGGAATTGAAGCCCAAAAGTTATATCGTCCTCTTTACGCTGTTTTTTGCTGTACTTATCGGCATACAGGGGTATCAATTGTATAATACCTATCAGCTCAAACAGCGTGATATTTTTGCCACTGTGAAGAGTAAGCTTGGCAAGCTTCATGACAATGACAAGCTTTTTGACGATGATTTAATGAGTAAGGACATTGCCAGAGACTATTATATCAAATTGGTTAAAAATGAGATTACGGCTGAAAAACTGAAAGGACTTTACAGTGCAAATGCACATAAAACATCCCAGAGGCTAACGCAATATGTCGACAGTCTATTTCAGCCACTTGGAATGGATGTCATCCTGAAAAAAGAAATTTTGGGCATCTATTTCAAGAGCTTAGAAAAACAGATCGCAGCGGGTCCCATTACCATCTACACAACGTCTGGAGCTTTTCGGCAGCCCGTTGAACTTTCCTCAAGCGAGTGGATAACAGAAAAAACAGAAACACAGAAAATCGAAAACAGCATCCAGAGCAAAGAAGTCTTATATACCTTTCTTGTACATAGGAAGACATCGTTTGAGGTGACGAATCTCAACTGGATATTATTCAAAGAACTTACTTCGCTTCTGTTGAGCACCCTTTTTATTCTTGTCGCCTTCCTTTGGCTTTTTTATAGAACCATTCAGAATCTCAGAAAACAGCAGAAACAGATCAGCGTGCTACACGATGTCGTTGACAATATTTCTCATGAGCTCAAAACGCCAATCGCAACCTTGAAGATTGCAGCTAAAACACTACGGAAATCAACAGACGACAATATCATAACGGTCATTGAACGTCAGGCAAACCGTCTCGAACAAACCCTCAACCCACTGAGCGAGAACCTTCAGACAAGGGATCAGCGCCCTATTACCAACAGAGAACTACACGCTATTTTCGAAGACTTTCAATTGACCAATCCGGCTATCGCATTCCAATTAAGCCCCTTGCCTGACGGTAAATTATGCCTGAGCCTAAATGATGCGACAACACTATTTCAAAACCTGATGAACAATGCCGTAAAATATGGTGCAACTTGGATTAATATCTCTTTTGAGGATCAGAAAGGTAAACTCTCGATTTATATACAGGATAATGGTTACGGCATGGCGGAGTCCGAGTTACCTTATATTTTCGACAAGTTTTACCGCATCCAGAAAGACAATATTCACGACAGCAAAGGTTTGGGAATCGGTCTTTTTCTTGTTAAGACAATCGTGGATCGTTATCACGGACAGCTTACCGTAACCAGCAAGCCCGATGTAGGCACTACGTTTAAAATTCAGCTGCCCCTCGTTGCTATTAAATCACAGACATCATAATCAGCAGCAGGGATGATCAGCGAAAAAAAAATAGGGAATAGACAATCAATACATTAACGACTGAAAATAGCATATGAACAAAATACTACTCGTGGAAGATGACCCAGATTTTGGTTTTATGCTCAAGCAATACCTTGAGCTATCCACATTTAACATAGACTGGATAGCGCAGCCCAATGATCTTACGGAAAATTTCCAGCAGCTAGCCGATTATGATCTGGTTATACTGGATGTTATGCTGCCTCAAATTAGTGGTTTTAGCCTTGCCAAAGAAATCAACGCCCTATACCCCACGTTGCCATTTATCTTTTTAACAGCCAAGGAGCAAAAAATAGATAAGCTCACGGGACTAAAAATCGGTGCCGATGATTATATCACCAAACCTTGTGATCCTGAAGAACTGTTACTTCGCATACAGAATATATTAAAGCGAAATCAGAAAAATAGTACCCCAAAATCGATTGCCATAGGTACGTATATTTTCTATCCCGAACAGTTATTATTAAGCCATGCTTCGAAACAATATAAGCTTACTGAACGTGAATCGCAACTTCTCCTATTTCTGTCGCAACACAATGGTCAACTTGTCACACGCGAAGAAATTCTTGAAAAGGTCTGGGGAAACGCAGATTTCTTTACCGGAAGGAGTATGGATGTGTTTATTACCCGAATCCGAAAATACTTAAGCCTGGATCCCAAGCTTAGTATCAGTTCACATAGAGCAGTCGGATTTACGATTCAATTTTAAGGATTATCCGGCAATCTCTTCTTTCCGCTTGTTCCATAATTTCTCTGCCCAACGACCGACAAACCAAAAGGACACCGCTAAAATTAAAAAGAATACGGCTCTATTGATATTATCCCAGAGATACTCCACATATCGGGTATAGATATTAAGTACTAAAAATACAAATCCCACTTCCCTGCTTACATTATCTTTAGCCTTTAAGCCGTAGACAACCAAGAATGCCGACACGGCAGTGGATAAAATACCCCAATAGAACATATGGTATTGACGTACTGTCGTCCATTCATAGAAATCAGCATAATTCCCAAAAATAGATAGGGTCCACAAGGAGACCATCAGGTAGATCAACCCTACAATATAACTGATAGGCTGAAAGATTTGCAGGCGTTCGAACCGCGGTTGAACCCAAACGGCCAAAGCGGTGAGCAGCGCTCCGAAGATGGTAAAACGAAGTGGGTAATTCATTCCCCAAAACTTAAAGCCCCAATTGCTATGGTAGGCCGTCTCGGTCGCAAACCATACCCCCAAAGCCAAAAGCATAAAGGTCCAAATCAGTTTACTGTCTAGCTTAACAGCAAGAAAGCCATAAATTGCAACAGAGAGTAAAAATAACAAGGAATAATGCATCGTATCTTTATCCAATACTTTACCCATAAATCCGATGCAGGCTGCTGTTCCAAAAACCCCAATCAGCATCATCGTTTCAGTGGATAGATTTTTATAAGGATATCGTTTCTTATACCGAAAACCCAGCGTATAGAATAATACGGCCACAGCAGCAAAAAAGAAGCAAAATAGGATATTAGGCGCTTCGTAAAGTGTATCGACAAAGGCCAAGAATGATGCATCTGTAAACAACGAAAAAACAGCAAAGACCAAAGAAGCCAAGGCAATCCAAAAAGCATATCTCGCCAGTTGTCCCCAGTCAAAACTTTTTACGTCCAAACTATCCATCAGCTCGTTCGCTTTTTGTTCATCCAACAGGTTTTCTTTCTTCCAAAATTGGACAATATCGTCGATCGATTGTTTCTCTTGTTTGCTGACGTCGTATTTTCGCATAAATTTAGATTTACTGTGCAAGGTACATTATTTTTTTAAATCACTTGTATATCACATTTTATTCCAAAAGTCAGATTGGCTCGCATAATTCCTTTAAAATCTGTAATTTTGCATGTTTTGCATTTTATCCCTCAACAGGGACTTTAAGGAGTTTTCATGGCAGTAAAAAGAAGCCCAGATTTGGGCGAACAAAGTGAAGTTCAGGTATTTGGAGCGCGTGCGCATAATCTAAAAAATATAGATGTTTCTTTTCCGAGAAATGTATTGGTTGTTATTACAGGTTTAAGTGGCAGCGGAAAGTCTTCTTTGGCTTTTGACACCATTTATGCTGAAGGACAACGTCGGTATATGGAGACATTCAGTGCCTACAGCCGTCAATTTTTGGGCGGCATGGAACGTCCGGATGTGGACAAGATCTCGGGCTTAAGTCCAGTGATCTCCATTGAGCAGAAAACCACCAGCAAAAACCCCAGGTCCACTGTTGGAACCATTACCGAGGTGTATGATTTTATGCGTCTACTATTTGCCCGAGCGGGGGAAGCTTTCTCCTATGTGACCGGTAAGAAAATGGAGCGTATGTCGGACGATCAGGTTATCGAACGTATTTTGACTGAATTTGAAGGGCAGGCTTTAAATATCTTGGCTCCAGTGGTTAAAGGCCGTAAAGGTCACTACCGGGAATTGTTTGAGCAAATCCGTAAACAAGGTTATGTGAAGGTGCGCGTGGATGGAGAGATCTTGGACCTTGTTCCTAAAATGCAGGTAGACCGCTATAAAATTCACGATATTGAGATCGTCGTGGATCGTTTGAAAGTAGAGCGTGAAGATAAAAAGCGTCTACAGACTTCGGTTATGCAGGCGATGAAAACTGCCAAAGGTATTATCAAGGTCTCCACCAAGGATAATCAGGAGCAATTCTACAGCCGCTATCTCATGGATGCTGAATCGGGTATCTCTTATGATGAACCGCAGCCCAACACTTTCTCATTCAACTCGCCTTATGGTGCCTGTCCGACATGTGATGGATTAGGCTATATTTTTGAAATTGATAAAAATGCGGTTATTCCAGACAAAAAACTCAGTATTCAAAAAGGGGGTTTAGCCCCTTTGGGACCTACCCGGGAGAACTGGACTTCAGAAGTCTTGAAGGCTGTCGCAAAAAAATTGGATTTTACCATTTCAACGCCGCTTGAAAAGCTCAACGAAGAACAGATTGACCAGCTTTTATTTGGCAATAAGGAAGAGCCTATCGTTGTAACAGTATCTTATGGCAGTTATGGCACACGAGAATATCGTGTTGAATTTGAAGGAATCTTTAAGATGCTGGAAGAGTTTTCCGGAAAATCTTCGGATGAAGCCCCTTCTTTAGATGATTTCAGGACGAAAGTCACCTGCCCAACCTGTGCGGGAGCGCGTTTGAAAAAAGAGTCTTTACATTTTAAAATAGCGGATAAAAACATCCATGAGCTCTCCACGATGGATATTACATCGATCAAGGAGTGGTTTGATCAGGTAGAAAGCAAACTTGATGAACGCCAGCTTATTATTGCAACAGAGATTTTAAAGGAAATCCGCGCACGCTTAGGCTTCTTGCTGGACGTAGGCTTAAATTACCTCACCTTGGATCGTACTGCTAAAACACTTTCCGGAGGGGAGGCACAACGGATCCGTCTGGCAACACAGATTGGTTCCCAACTGGTGAATGTACTTTATATTCTGGATGAGCCGAGTATCGGACTTCATCAGCGAGACAATGAACGGTTGATCAATGCCCTCAAAAACCTACGCGATATTGGCAATTCGGTCCTTGTTGTCGAACATGATAAAGACATGATCCTACATGCGGACCATGTTATTGACATGGGTCCTGCAGCAGGGGTTCACGGCGGTACAGTAGTTGCCGAAGGTACCCCAGCAGAAATCCTAAAATCAGACTCTCTGACAGCGGCATACCTCAACGGGACAAAAGAGGTTAAGATTCCGGAGAAACGTCGTGAGGGCAATGGAAAAACATTGTCATTACATGGCGCAACAGGACATAACTTAAAAAATCTGTCTGTCTCTTTTCCATTAGGTAAACTCATTGTTGTTTCGGGGGTTTCGGGTTCGGGCAAATCCAGCTTAATCACGGGAACATTATATCCGATTCTGAATAAACATTTTTTCAGAGCCAAAGCCACTCCGCTTCCTTTCAAAAAAATTGAAGGATTAGAACATATTGATAAAGTCATCGAGATCGACCAAAGTCCTATCGGCCGTACACCACGATCCAATCCGTCCACCTATACAGGCGTATTTTCGGATATCAGAACCTTGTTTGTTCAATTGCCAGAAGCTAAGATCAGGGGCTATAAACCAGGACGCTTTTCCTTCAATGTCAAAGGCGGCCGTTGTGAAACCTGTCAAGGGGCCGGATTGAAAGTCATTGAGATGAATTTCCTTCCCGATGTACAGGTTCCTTGTGAAACATGCCACGGAAAACGCTATAACCGAGAAACTTTAGAAGTACGGTATAAAGGAAAATCCATCTCCGATGTACTTGATATGAGTATCAACGATGCTGTGGATTTCTTTGAGAACGTCCCGAGTATCTATCGAAAGATCAAAACACTGCAGGATGTAGGTTTGGGATACATCACCTTAGGTCAATCCTCCACAACCTTATCGGGAGGTGAGGCTCAACGGGTAAAATTAGCTACGGAACTTTCTAAAAAAGATACTGGAAATACATTTTATATCCTTGACGAACCGACTACAGGACTACACTTTGAAGATGTCAATGTCCTTATGGACGTTATCAATCGCTTGGTCGGACGTGGAAATACCGTTTTGATCATCGAGCACAATCTTGATGTTGTTAAATCGGCAGATTGGGTCATTGATATCGGTCCCGAAGGTGGTAAAGAGGGTGGTCAGGTCCTATTTGAAGGAACACCTGAAAACTTAATTAAAAATAACAAAAGCGAAACGGCACGTTTCTTAAAACTGGAAATGTAATATCAACAAAACAGCAGCTGCGAATTATGCGGTTTCTGTTCGTAGGGTGGCTCGGTTATTGCGAAGGGAATATTTTTCCAGCTCGATATCAGCTGTGTTTTACACAGGTGTTAGACAACGCACACTGACTTTGACGTCAACTGGGAAGCGTCATATTTAATGACTAAATACGTTTACAGGTTCTTTGCGGCTGTAAACAGTTGGTCGTTGCTATTCCATTTTCATTTGTATAAATGAACGCATTACACGCTTTTGTTTTTAAAGAACATGTGGAATGTCCGATTGATTTTCGTCAGTGTTTATACGCTGCAAACATGGATATTTCTTAACTTTGTATTATATGTCGGATATTATTCAATTACTTCCAGATAATGTTGCTAATCAGATTGCGGCGGGAGAAGTGGTGCAGCGACCAGCGTCTGCAATTAAAGAATTGATTGAGAATGCTATTGATGCTGGAGCTGACAAAATAAAACTTATTGTTAAAGATGCAGGCAAGTCGTTGATTCAAGTCATTGACAATGGTTGTGGTATGAGCGTAACTGATGCTCGCCTTTGTTTTGAGCGCCACGCAACATCAAAAATCCGTAAAGCTGAAGACTTATTTGCTATTCGTACAATGGGTTTCCGTGGTGAGGCGATGGCATCCATTGCCGCAATTGCACAGGTCGAACTCAAAACACGCCGTATTGAAGATGAGCTAGGTACAGTCGTTGAAATAGAGGGATCAAAAGTTGTCAACCAATACCCCGAAGCTGTTGCTGCCGGGACAAATATTTTAGTTAAAAATCTTTTTTACAATATTCCTGCACGGAGAAACTTCCTAAAGAGCAACTCGGTAGAAATGCGTCATATCATTGATGAATTTCAACGTATTGCTTTATCGAACCCACAGATTTTCCTAACCTTACATAGCGACGGAAATGAAATCTACCATTTGCCGGCAGAGACACTAAAACAACGTATTGTCCATATTTTCGGAAACAATTACAATCAGCGCCTTGTCCCTGTGGAAGAAGATACATCCATCATCAAGGTAGAGGGCTTTGTGGGGAAACCTGAGTTTGCGAAAAAAACTCGTGGTGAACAGTTTTTCTTTGTCAACAAACGCTTTGTGCGTGATCCATACCTGCACCACGCTGTCATGAACGCCTATGAAGATATTCTGCAGGCAGAAACATTTCCTTTCTATGTCTTATTTATCGACATAGATCCTGCACGCATTGATATCAACGTGCATCCGACCAAGACTGAAATTAAGTATGAGGACGATAAAGCCATTTATGCAATTATCCGTTCAGCCGTAAAAAGATCATTGGGACGGTACAACATCATGCCATCCTTGGATTTTGAACAGGAGACTAGCTTCACCAATCTCATTACAAAAAAGGCACTGGATGAAATTATCGTTCCAACAGTTACCTTTAATCCGGACTTCAACCCCTTTGATACAGACAAATCGAAATCCAATTCGAGCTACAGCCGTTCAGAAAGTTACGCTGAAGGACTTAACAAGAAAACAGGTGGCATACCCAGCAATTGGGATTCTTTGTATCAAATCGTCGAAAAGGAGGAATCTGTTCAGTTACCATTACATGCCGAGCCGGAATTACGTACCGATGGCCCGCAGATCATCCAGGTTGAAGATAAATCATCCTCGAAGCTCTTTTTCCAGTTACATAATAAATATATTGTTTCGCAGATTCACTCCGGATTTATCCTGATCGATCAGCAAGCGGCACATGAACGCATTCTCTTTGAGCAATTTCTCTCACAGCTGGACCAACATAAAGGTCTAAGTCAGCAAAGTTTGTTTCCCCAGACTTTGGATCTGAATGCTGCGGATAATGAGTTAATGAAGGACCTCCTGGAGGACATCAACGGCTTAGGCTTTCAAATTCGTGAATTTGGAAAAAATTCCTATATTATTGACGGAATTCCTGCAGATTTAGGGACGGGATTCGACGAAATAAAGATGATTGAGAAAATATTGGAGGATTACAAAAACAATCAATCTGAGTATAAGCTCGCTAAGCGCGAAAACCTCGCAAAAAGCCTGGCCCGTAATGCGGCCATTAAACCTGGTACCGCATTGGACAATACAGCAATGGCAGAGCTTGTGGACAGACTTTTTGCTTGTCACTCACCCAATATCTCCATCTATGGAAATCCTGTAATTGTAACATTTACATTGCAAGAATTAGCGGAAAAATTTGGTAAAAATTAGAAGATAAGAATATATGTTTCCACAACTGACACCTGTTATCAAGAATTTATTGATCATCAATATCATATTTTATATTGGATCTCAACTTGTACCTGTAGCATATGATTATCTTGCAGTCTATTACCCGGACTCGCCATATTTTAAAATCTGGCAAGTGATCACGCATATGTTTATGCATGACAAAAACAATATTACCCATATCTTCTTCAATATGTTTTCCCTGGTCATGTTCGGTCCTATGATTGAGCAGGTGCTCGGGTCAAAACGTTTTTTAAATTTCTACCTGGTCTCAGGAATTGGCGCTTGGTTCCTTTATACAGCTGTGAATGGCATACAACTTTATAATGCGACGGGTTCTTTCGCTCCGCTACATGGCATGAGCGGGAACGAACTTATTTCCATGGCCAATACCGGGAACAACGAAGCATTAACCTACCTCATTCCAATGTTGGGTGCTTCGGGAGCTATTTATGGCGTACTATTGGCATTTGCCTACCTTTTTCCAAACATACCGCTTCAATTTTTGTTTATTCCTGTACCAGTCAAAGCGAAGTATATGATCGGTGGATTTATCCTCATCGAAATATACATGAGCTTATCTAGACCAGGAGATTCTGTGGCTCACCTGGCTCACGTCGGTGGTGCACTATTTGGCTATCTACTGCTTAAACTGTGGAAGATTAGAAAAGGAATTTATTAATATCGTGCGCAATGAATAACATCGGTTTAAAAGATTTTTGGAGACAAACCTATAAAACTGGCTCGCCCGTACCTTTGGTGATCAGTATCCAGGTTTGTCTATTTGTCCTCATTTATTTTTTAGACCTACTCTTCGAATTAAAAATTGTACCACAAAGCTTTTTGGAACCTACGGTGCGTCTATTAAGTTTACCGAGTAATTTCTCAAGTTTCATTGCACAACCCTGGTCATTGGTTACATCGAATTTCGTTTACGTCAAACTTTGGACCATACTTTTTGATAGTCTCTGGCTTTATTGGGTCGGTCAGATCTTTTTTACCTTCTTAAACACGCGGCAATTTCTGTTTGTCTATATTGCCTCATGGCTGCTCGGCAGCGTGCTCTATATGGGCTTTGGGTCACTTATTCCCATGCCAAGTAACTTACAGCTTATGGGAGGCTCTCTCCCCTTGGCAGCGGTATTAGCCGCGATTGTGACTTTGGTCCCCAAGTATGAGCTACGGCTTCTGCTTCTGGGTAACATCAAGCTAAAATTAGTGGCCATTGTCTATTTTGGATTAGAATTTCTTGCCCTTACGATGACGAATCGACCTGCTGCCATTTCGTATTTTGCTGTTGTCCTTTTTGGAATGGGCTTCACTTATGCGCTAAAATCGGGGATGGACTGGTCTACAATTTTTCAGAAAAAACAACAGAAGCCTGCAAAAATGAAAGTCGTTGTGGGTAACAATATACCGACAAATCGGAAACATCGTTATGACTTACCCAATCAGGATGAAATCGATGCTATCTTAGATAAAATTTCTATTTCTGGCTACGACAGTCTAACGAACCATGAAAAAGAAACGCTCTTTAGGGCAAGCAATAGTGGTGATAAGGTTGATGGATAGAAGGACATTTTTAAGGAGAAAACTGGGCTTTATCAGTAAAACAATGTTCCTGGCAAATATGCTTGCGATCGTTGCTTTACTTATGAGTTATTCGGCGACCTTCATTAATCCCAAATCCTTTTGGCCGATTGCATTTATGGGCTTAGGCTACCTTCCGATCCTCCTTATTAATATTGGATTTATCTTTTATTGGCTACTCCGCAAACGGAAAATTGCGCTTTATTCGCTCATAACGATCCTCATTGGGTGGCCTTTTTTAACTAAGCATTGGAATATTCGCAAAGAGAATGCCCCTGTATCATCGGAGGTACGTACGCTTCGCATCATGACTTTCAATGCTCATCTGTTCAAGAAGGTAAACGATGAGAAAAAGAACTTTAAAGCCGACGTTGTCCGCATTATTGACAGCATCTCTCCTGATGTGATCTGCTTTCAGGAATATATTAGCAAGATTAAGGGAAAACATGTTTTCTCTGAGGAATTCAAAGATAAATTGGGATATGACTATTTTTTCTTTGAACCGAGCTCTAAAAACGATTATGAGGCGTATGGAATGGCTGTTCTTTCGCGTTTCCCGATCTATGATTCAGGAACCATCAGAGACAACGATTACGGAATCAACCGGATTAGTTATGTTGATATCAAAAAACAGGACACCCTGATCCGCATCTACAATATACATCTACGTTCTTTTGCGCTGCAAAATGAAGACAAGGAATTTATCCAAAACCTGTCCAATAATAATGAATCGGATAATTCGAGGACCCGTAAATTGAGCCGCAAACTTAAGAATGCCTTCGAGCTACGCAGCGAACAGGCGCATTCGTTAAAGAAGCACATGAATGAATGTCAATATCCTTATATTGCCGTAGGTGATTTCAACGATACGCCAATGAGCTACTCGGTCAATTTAATCGGAGATGGTTTGTACAATGCGTTTAAGGAGAAAGGTAACGGCTGGGGAGTGACCCATCATGCCCTACTACCGATCTTTCAGATCGACTATATTTTTGCTAGCCAGAAATTTCAGGTAATGAATTATCAGATTGTCAAACAGAAATTATCGGATCATTACCCCGTATGGTCTGATCTTAGGCTTAAACCTTAGGCATCTGATAACCCAATGTTTTAAGTCCTATTTCAATAAATTTATCCCTTCGATTTTTGATTTTATAATAGGCCTCACGACCAAAATAATATCGACCGACCAAGGCTTCGATATCGGATTGAATCAAATCATGTAAGTTTTTTGCTTCTTTGGCGGTGACCGAAATCCGCTTCTGACTGTTGAGATATGAAATAAATAGATCAAATTCTGTTGTCGGTAAGTGGTAACCGCTAATAAAATTCTCTATAGAATATGCGGGCAAATGTTTCGTGAAGCGATCATAAACAAATTCTTCGATCGCATTGGAATGAAATATCTCGCGGTATTTGGCACTGGTTTCGTTGGTGTCAATCGGAATAGTAACATCCGGAAGAATACCACCACCACCAAAAACAAGTTTCCCTTTGCTGGTGGTAAACATTTCTTTTTGGCTGAATTCAGTGTCCATCGTCCATAGATCGAAGCCTGTCATGTATTTCGCAGCATCAAAATTGGCGCGTGTGTATTTTCGCTGAATGCATCTTCCAAGAGGGGTATAGTAGCGAGCTACAGTCAGATTGATTGCAGAGCCATCCGAAAAGTCAAATTGTTCTTGTACTAAACCTTTACCATAGGACCTGCGGCCGACAATCGTTGCCCGATCCAGATCCTGAAGAGCACCACTCAGGATTTCGCTTGCTGATGCCGTACTTTCATTGATTAGCACAATGACCCTGCCGTCACCAAAATCACCAGCTTTCTCCGAATAGAAATCCTGGCGTAGTTCATTGGCACCCTCGGTATACATCAACAATCTTTTTTCTTTAAAAAATTGCCCCGCCAGATCAATCGCCGTATGGACAAATCCACCACCATTGTTACGCAGATCCAAAATAAGATCCTGCGCCCCACTTTTCCGTAAATCTATGAGCGACTGTCTGAATTCGTCTGCTGTCTTATGCCCAAATCTCCGAATTTTCACATAAGCTGTTTTCGGAGCGATCATATAGGATGCATCTAAGCTGGAAACATTTACCTGATCGCGAATGACTTTTATTGGATTGGCCATTACCACTCCATTGCGCTGAATAGCAATCAATACAGCTGTTCCTTTCTTTCCACGGATCAGCCTTTCAATTTCGGACTCGGCTACCTTTCTTCCGACAAGATCCTTATTCCCGATCTTTAAAATGCGGTCGCCGATACGCATACCTGCTTTTTCAGCGGGACCAGCAGCAACCATTCCAACAACAAGTAGCGTATCTTTCAGGCGGAAATACTCCACACCGATACCATCAAATGTTCCTTCAAGCGTTTCCTGCTTTGCAAGCACTTGATTCGGTCTTAAAAAGGTGGAGAAAGGATCTAAACGGGATACGACATGTTCAATGGCTTCGTCTTGAACGGTATCTATACTGACATTATCAACGTAATTCTCAGCAATTAATTGAATGAGATATTGTAATTTATCCGAGTTGCCATTCGAGCGTAGACTCGAAAAGGTTGTTTTTTGGTTGCTTCCCTGCTCCTCGGCATAATTTTGTCCCAACAGCAAGCCAAGAAGCAATACTGCAGCATATGTAGCGGCTACAAAAATATTTCGTTTAATACTTTTCTGCATGGGAAATCTTCATGAATTATCGAAGATGAGACAAACTATTCAACAATTAATTACTTCATCAAAAATAGCAAGTTTATTCGGTTAAACGAGCACCTGAACCCATATTTTTACATTAAAAATAAAAAGTTCCCTTCCTTGTTTTCAGGCGGAAACAGCGTCTTCCCCGATTAGAAGTCCTTATAAAAAATGCAAAAATAACAACAGAACAATCGATAAGGGCACCGAACATTTAATTTCAACAGATGAAGATGATGTCTATAATTTAACTTGCAAATGCGCGTAAATTTATCTTAGTTTGAATTGAAAAAGATTCCACTTTATGCACGAAATCGAACCTTATTACAACTGGCGGGACTATTACATTGCCGCTGAAGATGAACAATCCCCATTTTATGGTACAGTCTACAGCGAATTCGATTTTGACAAGCAGATCTATAATTTTCTTTTGCACCCACAATGGGATGAATTCGGTTCGCTTACCTTATATCTAAAAATACTATTTGTGGACTATGAAAAACAATACTGTATTATCGAGCTGATTGGTGAATGGAATGATGCGATCTACAATGATATTATGTTGCTCAAGCGAGAAATTATCGATGTATTGATCAGTCAAGGCATCAAGTATTTTATTTTAATCGGGGAGAATGTACTGAATTTTCATGCTTCGGACGACTCTTACTATGAGGAATGGTTTCAGGATATCGAAGATGGCTGGATTGCTGGCGTCGGTTTCCGTGAACATGTGATCGAAGAGTTCCAGCAGCAGAATATAGATTATTACATTAATTTCGGAGGCGCTTTGAATGAGCTACCTTGGCGGGCATTAAAACCGAAACAGGTTTTCCACCATGTGAATGATTCCTTAACAAAACGTCTTGGTTTTTAGATCTGCTTATTGGGTTTTATTCTCAATCCTTATTCTTTAATCCTTGCTCTTTACTGTATTATCCTGTAACTTTGTAGTTGATGTATTAGGTGCTTCGCACATATACTTATAATTTTTACGTTTTACTTATACTTACATACTATGTCATTCAGAATTGAAAAAGACACGATGGGTGAAGTTCAAGTCCCTGCAGACAAATACTGGGGTGCACAGACAGAGCGTTCACGCAACAACTTTAAAATCGGACCGGCAGCTTCGATGCCACACGAAATCGTCGCAGGCTTTGCTTATTTGAAAAAAGCAGCTGCTTATGCTAACCACGAGTTGGGGGTATTACCTGTAGAGAAACGTGATGCAATCGCTACCGTATGTGATGAGATCTTAGCGGGCAAATTGGATGACCAATTCCCATTGGTTATCTGGCAAACGGGTTCAGGTACACAATCCAATATGAATGTAAATGAGGTTGTCGCAAACCGTGCACAAGTATTGGCTGGACATAAGATCGGTGAAGGCGAGCCCGTGTTAAAAGCAAATGATGATGTAAATAAATCGCAATCATCTAACGATACTTTCCCTACAGGAATGCATATCGCGGCGTATAAAGCTGTTGCAGAAGTTACAATTCCAGGTGTAGAAAAATTGCGTGACACATTAGCTAAAAAAGCTGAAGAGTTTAAAAATGTCGTAAAAATTGGCCGTACACACTTAATGGATGCTACTCCGTTGACTTTAGGTCAAGAGATTTCAGGTTATGTCGCACAATTGAACCATGGTCTGAAAGCTTTAAGAAATACACTTTCGCATTTATCAGAACTTGCATTGGGAGGTACTGCAGTAGGGACAGGATTAAATACTCCAAAGGGGTATGACGTTGTCGTTGCTAAATATATCGCCGAATTTACAGGCCTACCTTTCGTAACCGCTGAAAACAAATTTGAGGCATTGGCAGCTCATGACGCAATCGTTGAAACACACGGTGCATTAAAGCAATTGGCTGTAGCATTAAATAAAATTGCAAACGATATCCGTATGTTGGCTTCTGGCCCACGTTCAGGTATCGGTGAAATCCTGATCCCGGAGAACGAACCAGGATCATCGATTATGCCAGGTAAAGTTAATCCAACACAATGTGAAGCATTGACAATGGTCGCGGCACAAGTGATGGGTAATGATGTGGCTATTACGATTGGTGGAACGCAAGGTCACTATGAACTAAACGTGTTCAAACCATTAATGGCGGCAAACTTCTTGCAGTCTGCTCGCCTATTAGGTGATGCTTGTGTTTCATTTGAAGAGCACTGTGCAGCTGGTATTGAGCCGAACTACAAACGCATCAAAGAATTGGTTGACAACTCATTGATGCTGGTAACCGCTCTAAACACAAAAATTGGTTATTATAAATCGGCAGAAATCGCGCAGACAGCGCATAAAAATGGCACTACGCTTAAAGAAGAAGCAGTGCGTTTAGGTTATGTGACTCCTGAAGATTTCGATGCTTGGGTAAAACCAGAAGATATGGTTGGAAGTTTAAAATAAGCTGTGACTTTTATTTCAATAAAAAATATACGAACAAAAACATACCTATTGGCGCTTGCCATAGGTATGTTTTTCTTTTTTACAGCCTGCAAATTCAATTCGGATATGCAGAGCGAAGGTGCCCCCTTTTTACAGGGAGAATGGGTCCAAGACAGCATTCCTGGACAGCAGCAGATGATGCAATACACCTTGACCGACTTCAAGTTTACCTGTGACTCTGTTTACGCGACCATGCACGTCAACAATAAAGTACAAACCATACCAGATAGTTGTTACAAAAATGGCTCCTGGACAGAACATGCAAAAGGTATTTATGTTTTGCGCGGAGACTCCATCATTGTCGATGGTATCTATACCAAGGAGAATGGCAAACAGAAGATTTCAGGTTGCTATCTTTCCGGTCAGTATATCCCCCGCTTTAAAGTCGTTTATCATGCTGCAGATTCGGTAGTACTGGAAAGCAGGTTAGATCAACGTCAGATCATCTTAAGAAAGACTAAAAATATTACTTGTGTCCCTCAAAAAAGGTATCAATAATTTTAGTACAATCTATTTACTATCTTCGTACCATTATCGTACAACCTCAACCTTAAAATACAATGAACAAAGGAATTATCGCTTTGGCATTTGGCGGACTTGCCATCGGAATGACCGAATTCACGATGATGGGCATCCTGCCTGACATTGCCAAAGATCTTCATATCGAAATCCCTACCGCTGCCCACCTGATTGCACTCTACGCACTGGGTGTCGTTGTAGGTGCCCCAACATTAGTGCTATTTACAGGAAAATATCCTCCGAAGAAGGTATTACTCTTTTTAATGCTGCTCTTTTTTATCTTCAATGGCCTTTTCAGTATTGCACCGGGACAGTTTTTGATTAGTCTCTCCCGTTTTATGGCCGGACTTCCCCATGGAGCATTTTTTGGTGTTGGGTCTGTCGTGGCAGCAAGACTGGCTCCGAAAGGAAAAGAAGCACAGGCTATATCCATTATGTTTACCGGAATGACTATTGCCAATTTGGCTGGAGTACCACTCGGCACCTATTTAGGCCATCATTATTCATGGCGTTTAACGTATGGTATTATCAGTATATTGGGATTAATCACTTTTGCAGCAATTTATGCATGGATGCCAAAAATTGAGGCCGCCAAAGGAAATAATATCTTTAGTCAGTTAAACTTCTTCAACAAAAAAATTGCCTGGTTATTAATGGCTATTATTGCCATAGGTACCGGTGGACTTTTCGCCTGGATCAGCTACATCGCGCCTTTGGTGACCAATGTGTCGGGCATCGCTGCTGATCGTGTCCCCTTGATTATGATCCTGATCGGTGTTGGTATGTTTTTCGGAAATCTTATCGGCGGAAAACTGGCTGATACAATCTCCCCAACCAAAGCGGCAATCGCGAGTTTCTCCGCTATGGCGATATGCCTTGTGATGGTTTACTTTATATCACCACTGGGCTGGACAGCCTATCCTTTAGCCTTTATTACAGGACTGGTGTCCTTCACTATTGGTTCGCCGACACAACTGATGTTGATCCGCGCCTCAAAAGAAGCAGCAACATTGGCCGCAGCAGGTGGTCAGGCAGCCTTTAACCTCGGGAATACCTTAGGTGCATTTTTAGGTGGAATCCCAATAACCTGGGGTTTAGCTTATAATACACCTTCCCTCGTTGGTGTGGGCATGGCGAGCATTGGAGCACTCCTGACTTTGCTATATTTGAAAGTCTACGACAATAAAACTCAATAAAAACAGCATAATCAAATGGCGCGAACAAGTTATATCAGTATACTACGTATTGTTGCGATATTCCTCGTTATCTTGATTCATTCCTCTTCGGGCTACTTAAACAGCAATGAATTTGAATCATTCGACTGGAGTTATGCCAATTGGCTCAATAGCTTCTCGCGCTTTGCGGTACCCCTGTTTGTCGTTATTTCAGGTGCCCTCCTGTTACAGAAAGACGAAAGTACGGGACAATTTTATCGGAAACGTTTATTGAAAATTGTCCCGCCTTTTCTTTTTTGGAGCATCGTCTATCTTTTCTATTATTTTGTCCGTTATATCGATTTTGACTATATCGGTTTTCCACAAGTTATCAACATTGTGTTAATTCGCTTAAAGTCAGGAACGAATGCGCACCTTTGGTACCTATATATGATACTTGGGCTCTACCTTGCAGTTCCTTTCATACGCAAAATTGTGGGCAACTGCAGTAAGAGAGAGCTTGAGATCTTTTTGGGATTGTGGTTTGCAGCGTTATTTTTTACGAATAAATGGTTCAATAGTTACCTACCTAATTTTGACCTGACCTTTTTCTCGGGTTATGCAGGCTATTTGGTCTTGGGCCATTACTTACGTAATTACCCTATCCCAATGGTAAAATTGTCAAGTTTTACATTTTTTCTGATCTGCTGTTTAATTACAGCATCGGGGACATATTATCTAAGTAGCTCCCGAGGTGAATTTGATCCGACACTTTACAACTATCTTTCCCCCAACATCGCATTGAGTGCAGGCTTTTTATTCGTCTTCGTGCAAGGCCTTAAACTCCCAGAACAACTCAACGCCTTCTGGGAATTTATCGACATCCACAGCTTTGGCATTTACCTTTGCCATATTTTGCTGCTCAATTATATTCATCCTTTGCTTCCTTTATCCACTTTGTGGAAAATCCCGGCAGCAACGGTGCTCACGTTGTTGGCTAGCGCCCTACTGACCTATTTATTACGAAAAGTTCCATACGGTAAATACATCAGTGGTTAATTCCGTTATCGGAGCTTAGTTTTACAATTTCTCGCCTTCGACCTTATTATATACATAAAGATGCGCATTGGGGCCTTCAATCGCATGGCCTTCCTGATCTAGCCCAATCAGCTTGTTTTCACCCACCTTCAGTTTCATATTTGTTTCCTTCCCTGTGAGGTTAACAACGGATCCGTTGTCGTGCCACATGACTTTACCACTATCTTCGACCTTGGTATTTTTATTAATATATTCACTGACGATGGCAAAGGTATTGTCATTTTTTAAGGTGATATTTGTTTTGATGCCTTCACAATCAGCACAGGGAATAGTAGCTTCATAGGTACCGGCCCAATCCAACGAATTCTGAGATGCATGGGCAGTATCTACCGCCACAGTCTCATGTGCAGTGGAATCTGCGGTTGTATGCTGACTATCTTTTGAGGTTTGATTACATGCACTTAGCGAAATCATTGCTAAGCAAGAGAACAATACGGTTAATTTCATATCTGTTGTTTTTGATGTACGATACCATATAGCAAGCAATTTCAGCGCCAAGAAAAATCAGGCACGCCTACTGGATTCCAAAGAAAAAAGGCTTCTTGAGGAAGCCTTTCTATCGTAAATAACTGTATTGCGAACAGTTTAAATAATCTATTTGCTACCGCGTGGCGATAGGCTACACAATCCTATTCAGATTAAAATGGTAGATCGTCATCATCTGATGAACCCGCCAAATCTACAGGGGCAGGCATATCTGCGTAACCTGGAGAAGATGGAGCTGGAGCAGCATTACCTAATTTTGTAACACGCCATGCTACTAATGAATTGAAATAAGTTGTTACGCCATCTTTATTAGTCCAAGGACGACCACGAAGATTAAAAGATACTTCTACCTCTTCACCAATTGCAAGGTTATCAAAAATTGACGTTCTGTCTTGTGTTGCCTCAAAACGGATATACTCAACAAATTGTGGGTTTTCGGCATAAGCTACAATCATATCGCGTTTTTTGAATGATTCTGTCACTTGTTGTGTCGCTCCTATCTCGTGTACTTTTCCTCTAATTTCCATAATCAAAAAAATAAATATTAAAGCGTAAAATTAAGCAATTTTTGAGGAAGAGTTTAATTAACTTTGTACAAAATATGATGGAAGTTTTCAACACCCCCAATAAAGTTATTATAACGTGCAATAAGCGCTTATCACCTTATTTGCAACAGGAAGTTAAAGAGTTAGGTTTTGACATTGTCAGGGCATTCCCTACAGGCGTAGAATTAAAGGTCAGTATAAACGATACGATCAAGCTTAATCTGAACCTACGCACAGCCTCTCAGATTTTGTATTCGTTAAAGGAGTTTACAGCCAATAATCCGACGGAGCTCTATGAAGAATTGAGTAAAATTGCCTGGGAAGAACTTATTCAATTTGACGGATATTTCTCTGTCAGCTCTAATGTTGATAATGAGACAATCAGCACGCCTTTATTTGCAAACGTAAAGGTTAAGGATGCAATTGTGGACCGTATAAAGGAAAAAAAAGGTCTGCGCCCTAATTCAGGTCCGGACAATAATAAAGCGGTTGTCCACTTGTACTGGAAAGATGACCGTGCTGAAATTTTTCTCGATACCTCAGGCGAGACACTGGCAAAACATGGTTACCGTAAGATCCCTGGAAAAGCGCCAATGCTGGAAGCTCTTGCAGCCTCAACAATTATTGCTTCCAAATGGGACGGTAATTCACCTTTTGTAAATCCGATGTGTGGATCCGGAACTTTAGCCATTGAGGCGGCACTGATAGCAACAAACAGAAAACCAGGGTTGCTGCGCATGAACTATTCATTTATGCATTTCATAGGTTATGATGAAACAGTTTTCTTCCAGGAGCGCCGACTACTCAAAGATCAGATCAATAAAAAAGCGGCTCCACAAATTATTGCAAGCGATATTTCGGAGGAGGCAATCAACGTCTCAAAGATGAATGCAAGAACTGCTGGTGTGGAGCAATTAATTTCGTTTGAAGTATGCGATTTTGCCGAAACACACGTTCCTAAAGAAGGTGGTGTCATTTTATTCAATCCTGAATACGGTGAACGTCTGGGCACGCACAGCAAGTTAGAGATTACCTATAAGCGTATGGGGGATTTCATGAAACAGGAGTGCAAAGGTTATAGAGGCTATATATTTACCGGAAATCCAGATCTGGCAAAGAAAATCGGGCTACGTGCGTCCCGACGCATAGAATTTTATAATGGTAAATTAGATTGTAGATTATTAGAATACGAATTATACGAGGGTACTCGCGAAAAAACAAAAGTATTGTATGAATAACATTATTGAGCGCACAGTAGCATTTGTGCAAGATCGATTGAAATTTGCAGAAGCAGGCCACGATTGGTCGCATATTCAACGCGTATGGAACAATACGAAGTTAATTTTAGAAGATGAAGAAGCGGATGTTATGGTCTGCGAATTGGCGGCACTATTACATGACATCGCTGACAGTAAATTCCACGATGGCGATGAAACAATAGGCCCTCGTGTTGCCGGAGAGTTTTTGGCAAGTCTAGAAATTTCGCCTGAAATCATTGACCATGTGAAGAAAATCATCTTCAATATGTCTTTCAAAGCAAGTTTGGGGGAAGTGTCATTCCATTCAAAAGAGATGGAAATCGTGCAAGATGCAGATCGTTTGGATGCTATCGGTGCAATAGGCATTGCCCGTGCGTTTAGCTTTGGTGGCAATAAAGGCCGTGAGATGTATAATCCGAACATTCCTGTTCAAGAATATAAGGATAAGGAAGCGTACAAACATTCGGAAGCTCCTACAATCAATCACTTCTACGAAAAGCTATTATTGTTAAAGAATAAGATGAATACAGAGGCTGCAAAAAAAATAGCAGCACATCGTCATGACTATATGCTCAACTTTCTGGATGAGTTTATGGCTGAATGGAATGGTAAAAAATAAATTACACTTAACAATTCCTAAATATAAAAGTGGTACTTTAGATCTTGTACATCGAGATAAAAAGTACCACTTTTTTTGTTCCATGTAAAATCAGCTTTTAAACAAATTTGTAAGAAACGATCCTGTCACCAAGGTCGATTTTTACTGCTAGTATCGTAATCGGTATTATAAATACATAGAATAGGAATAAATCACCGAGTGAAACGTGCACATTATGCCGTTGAAAACAAACACTCATACATAATTATAGCATGAAAAAACATATTTTTAGCTGTCTGACACTGGCTATGGTAATCTCATCCTCCGCATTATTCGCACAAACGAAAGCCATTGCACATCGTGGCGTATGGAAAAACAGCCATCTTCCGCAAAATTCCATTGCTTCCTTAACAGCGGCCCACGAACTCAAGCTCTTCGGATCCGAGTTTGATGTACATTTGACCAAAGACAATATTCTTGTGGTCAACCATGACAATGATTTCTATGGCATTGATATCGCAACGGCAACCTACAAAGAGCTCTTAGAAAAGAAACATCCTAACGGTGAATCCATTCCCACGTTGGAAGAATATATTAATGCTGGAAAAAAATTAAAGGGTTTACGCCTTATCCTTGAGTTGAAAATCAATAAACTTGGGGTCGAGCGTACGCTTGAAGCGACCACAAAAACGGTTGAAATGGTCAAAAGCTTAAAAGCTGAGAAAATTACGGATTACATTTCCTTCAGCTTTGAAGCTTGTCAAAAGATCCACGAATTGGCTCCTAAGGCTAATATCCAATATCTTACAGGAGATAAATCTCCTTCAGATGTAAAATCTGCTGGGATTAATGGGGTGGATTATCACTTTTCCGTCTTTAAAAAGAATGCGACATGGCTGAAAGATGCGCATCAACTTGGTATGAAAGTGAATGCATGGACCGTAAACACAGAAGAAGAAATGACAAATCTAATCAATCAGAAAATTGATTTTATTACCACTGATGAACCTGAGTTGTTGCTCCGCATATTAAAGAAATAAGGACAAACCGAGTGAACAAAGGACATTTATAGCGATGAAACTAAACACTCGTGTCGTCCGAGGCAGCATGATTGCCTTTATATAAAGAATAAATGATGAACAAATAACCGAGTGAAACGAGTTCATTTAAACACATGAAGATCACTCATAAATAGCATAAATAATTCAAATAAATGAAAAAAAGTCTTTTTCTCGTTATAGCGCTGTGTTTATCCCTCCTATCGTATGGGCAGGAATTTATTGCAGGCAGTTATAATATCCGCCAAAGAAATACCGTCGATGTCGATAACATGTGGAACGACCGGAAAGTCCCGCTTACCAATCTGATCAAATACCATGGTTTTGATATCTTTGGTATCCAAGAAGGTTTTTTTGATCAGGTTCAAGATCTCAAAAAGCTCCTTCCTGGATTTGATTACGTGGGTGTAGGTCGCGACGATGGTGCACAAGAGGGCGAGCACTCGGCGATTTATTACAATACAAATCGCTTTAAAGCGATAAAGAGTGGAACTTTCTGGCTTTCAGCCACAGATACCGAACACCCGAATAAAGGCTGGGATGCAGCACTACCGCGAATCTGTACCTGGGGTATCTTTGAAGACAAGGCCAACAAAAAACGCTTTATCTTTATGAATACACATTTTGACCATATCGGTCGTACTGCACGTACCGAAAGTGCAAAATTGATTCTGACAAAAGCAAAAGAGTTTGCCAAAGACCTACCATTAATTTTAACAGGCGACTTCAACGTCGATGAAAAAGATGATGCTTACTTCACCTTGGCCAATAGCAAAGTGGTCACTGATGTACATGAATTGGCAACATTTAAATATGAGCCCAATTCTTCTTTCAATGGTTGGGGCAAAAGCATTAGACCAACAGGCCGCATAGACCATATTTTTATCACCAAACCTTTCCAAGTAAAAAAATATGGTATCCTGACCGATACATACATGAATAAATTTCCATCGGATCACTTTCCAGTAGCAACGACACTCTCCTGGAAATAATATCTTGTTAATAACAACAACCCTATAACACAAACAGCAGGTTCGCTTAGGATCTGCTGTTTTATTTTGTGGGACAGCTTTTATTTACACCGCATCAGGAATAGGGACTCAGCACGCTGTAGCGTATCTGCTACGATTCCCGACAATAGCTATGTTTCCTGGCAATTGGTTTAAACTTTCACATAAATTAACAGTCGATATGTTTAATTTTGACAGCAAAATAAAAACATGATGAAATTTCCACTATTATATTGTACACTATTTGTCTCCGGATTACTTTATTCCAATGCAAGCGAAGCACAGATTTTTAAGAAAATCAGTGAGACATTGGCAAAAGCAAATCAGGGCCAGACCGACAGTACTAAAACGACGTCGACATCAAAGACGACGACATCAAATACGACTGCAATAGCATCAAAATCGAATACCTTGGCATCTTTGTCCAATAAGGATGCATCGTTGGGGATCAAACAGGCTTTAAGCAACGGCTTAAATCTGAGTATCGAATCTCTAGCCAAGAAGGATGGTTTTTTGGGTGATGCCGCAGTAAAGATTTTGATGCCTGCCGAAGCACAGAAAGTAGAAAAAACACTTCGTGCTGTTGGGATGGGGAAATTGTGCGATCAGTTTATACAGAGCATGAACAGAGCTGCGGAGGGAGCCGTTAAAGAGGCTGCCCCAGTATTTGTAAACGCACTTTCGAAGATGACGATAACCGATGCAACCAATATTCTTTTAGGTAGTAAAGAAGACGCCGCCACAACGTTTTTTAAAACAAATACATCGACCGAATTAACAAACAAGTTTAGTCCTGTTATCAAATCTGCCATGGGTACAAACAATGTGGACCAGTACTGGACCCAATTGACAACAGCTTACAACAACCTTCCTTTAGGCAATAAAGTGGAGACAAATCTTACGGCATACGTTACGCAGAAAGCAATAGATGGTCTATTTATCAAAGTTGCCGACCAGGAGTCAAAAATTAGACACAACATAGGCGGCAGTAGAAATACCAATATCCTGCAGAAGGTATTTGGTTACGCTGATCAAAAGAAATAGAACACGATTTACATGTAAAAAAAGGACCTGTCAACAATTTGATAGGTCCTTTTTTTTATCTGAAATTGTCTGGTCTTATTGGCCAGGAAGAACCTTCAGTTTGCTTTCATTGCTGTTGGTGTCTGCGAAGTCATGAAGGTTTTAATTGATGCAGGACCATCATGATTTCTTTTTTCCTATCCATGGATAAACCAAACAGCTCAAAAGATCTCCAGCACAATTATATCTAGCGACACCTTTTCTTTAGCGGTACATTCTCTTTAGCGAAAATTAGGATTCTATCCGCTCCGATCCCTTTCTGTTATTGCCCATTTGTTACAATAGCGTCAAACGCATGTATGAAGGGTAAATTGTTTGTAAATGCAACCAAATTAAATTGCAAATAAAAAGCAATTTATCTAAGTTTGACCACCCTTATCACATTAGGGCTATTAAAAAATGAGCACATTTGAGATCAACAACATAAGTGATTTTTCGGTATCCGAAAGATTTCAACGCTATGTACAGATTGACACACAATCTGATGCAAATTCACCAACATGTCCTTCTACAGAAGAGCAAAAGAACCTAGGAAAGTTACTTGTAACGGAGTTGCTGGCATTGGGTATTTCAGACGCGGCAATGGATGAAAATGGATATATTTACGCAACTATTCCATCCAATACCACAAAGCAAGTTCCCGTTATCTGTTTCTGTTCTCATATGGATACATCTCCCGACTCTTCTGGAAAAGATGTAAAACCACTGGTTCATGCTAACTATCAGGGCCAAGATCTTGTGCTTCCTGACGACAATAGTATTATCATCAAATATGCCGAACATCCCGATCTAGCCAATCAAATTGGCCATGATATCATTACAGCGAGTGGCACTACTTTACTCGGTGCAGATGACAAAGCAGGTGTAGCCGAAATCATGGATGCTGCCCGTTTATTAATGAAACATCCTGAAATCAAACATGGTGACATCAAAATTCTTTTCACACCGGATGAAGAGATTGGTAGAGGTGTTGATAAAGCAGATTTAAAACGTTTAGCAGCAGATTTCGCTTATACCATGGATGGTGAAAGAGCCGGAACCATCGAAGATGAGACATTTTCAGCAGATGGAGCTACATTAACTATTCATGGCGTATCGGTGCATCCAGGTTTTGCTAAAGGGAAGATGCAAAGCGCCATCAAAATCGCCAGTGCAATAATTGAGGCGCTACCGAAAGATAGGCTTTCACCTGAAAGTACGAATAAAAAAGATGGTTTTGTACATCCTGTTCATATCAGTGGATCTGTGGAAAAAGCAGAAATTCAATTTATTGTACGTGATCACGTTACGGCCAATCTCAAGAAACATGAAGATGAACTGGAAGGTATAGCAAAATCAATCGTGGAGCAATATCCAAACTGTACTTATACTTTTGTTGTAAAAGAACAATACCGTAATATGAAAGAAGTGCTGGATCAGCATCCTGAAATTATGGAAATCGGGATGGAAGCCATCAACCGAGCAGGAATGGTAGCCGAAAGAAGAAGTATCCGTGGTGGAACAGATGGCTCCCGTCTTTCGTTTATGGGGCTACCTTGTCCAAATATTTTTGCCGGAGGGCATGCTTTCCATGGAAAACAAGAGTGGGTAGCTGTACAAGATATGGAAAAAGCCGTCAAAACAATTTTGCATGTTGTATCTTTATGGGAAGAAAAAGCATAAAGGAAAAATAAATTATAATGAAAAACGACGTATTAAAGGCAATACACTACAGAAGATCAGTATTTCAAGCTTCCTTCACTGAAGAAGAAGTCAGTAAAGAAGATATCTTGAGTATCTTGGAAGCGGCCAATGCTGCTCCAACACATAAAAGGACACAACCTTGGCGTTTTGTCATCTTCCGCAAAGAGGGATTGGAACGTTTGGGCACGGAGTTATCACGTATTTACAAATCGGTAACACCAGCAGAGAAGTACACTGAAGCAACAGAAATAACAATGGGCAAAAAAGCAACACAGTCAAACGTTGCGATCGCTATTGTTGTCAATTATACAGGTGAAGTTCCCGAATGGGAAGAATTGGCCTGTACAGCTGCAGCAGTTGAAAACATGTGGTTAGCTGCACACTCGCTAAACATTGGTGGATACTGGGCGACTCCCGGTTTAATCAATCATTTGGGTGGTTTCTTAAATCTCGAAGAAAATCAAAAATGTATTGGTCTATTCTACTTAGGACACCATCAATCTGAGGCACGCGAACCTATCCGCACACCAATTGCAGATAAAATTCGTTGGGAAGAATAAATCTTCTCAACTTTATAATAAACAGCGAGCGGCTTAGAGGTATCTGAGCCGCTCGCTGTTTATAGGTTAATTAATTATGCATGACGGACCATCAAAACCCATTTTTATTAAATATTTCATAATGAGATCTTAACCATTTAACAATCTTGCAGAGATAATTTCGCAACATACTTGTGACAGACGCTAATCAACTAAAAAGTGAAATTATTATGCAAAGAAACATCGTTTGGTTAATGGTATTAACCATTATTACATTTTTCCAAATTCCAACCAACAGTTGGGCTCAGGGTACCGAAGCGACGATTACAGGTCGGATCATAGACAACAATGGGCCTGTAAAAGGAACATCTGTATCGGTAAGGAATGAATCAACAGGATTTAAACAAACGACACTGACCAACCAAAATGGTGTCTATACCTTTCAGCAATTACCTTTGGGTTCGCCATACAGCATCACAATCAACCACGTTGGCTATGCAGAACAAAAAAAGACTGACTATAAATTGAGCTATGGTGACGAACTCAATGTGGATTTCACCTTATCATCAGCTGAAAATAAATTGGATGAAGTTATCGTTCAAGGCACTGCGGCTGACCTAAAAAACAAGATCAAGACATTGGGTGCATCTACCGCCATTACGGCCAATGACCTCAAAAAAATGCCTGTAAATGGACGTAATTTTTCCTCTCTGATTGATTTATCGCCTGTCAGCAGTGGTACAAATCTAGCTGGACAGCGCGCTTCATCGACCAATTTTACGGTAGACGGAATGAATTCACGCAGTACAGTGGCCGGTGGAAATAGCGGCGGAGCTTATTCAATCTCTATGGAAGCCATTCGAGAGTTCAAAGTAGTGACCAATGACTACGATGTCACATTCGGTCGCAGCGGAGGGGGCAGCATTACCACCGTAACCAAATCCGGTACAAATACGTTAACTGGAAGTGCATTTACTTTTGCCCGGGCAGGTTGGCTTTCGAGTAAGTACAACCTCAATGGAACAGCCCGAAAACAAAAATTCTCCACCTATCAATATGGATTCTCACTTGGAGGTCCAATCATAAAAGACAAAGCTCACTTCTTTGTAACTTGGGACCGTCAGATGGACACCCGTCCTCTTCAGATCGCAGACATTCAAACAACGGAGGACATTGCACGTTACAAAGTAACCCAGGCTACATTAGATGAGTTTACCCGCATTGCTGTAGGTAAATATGGTGCAAGTGCCGATCGCCTGTTTGGTTCCTTTGACAAGAAGAAAAAGACCGACGCGGCCTTCGCCCGCATTGATTGGCAATTGAACGATAAAAACTTATTGACTATTCGGAACAACTTTGTCTACGACATGGACAATCAACAAGAGGGAGACAATACAGGCATCAATGCTTTTGAATCCTACACCAACAGAAGGTATATTAACAACAGCCTCATGGCCTCCTTGCGCACGTCGATCAGTTCCAAATTGACCAACGATTTGAAGGTGCAACATTTTTATGAGCGTTCTGAAGCACAGCACAATGTAGCTGGATTTGATCAGTCACACAGTATTCCACGTGCGATCGTTGAATCTGTTCAATCGGTGGACGGCACAAATAAATATACCAATTCAATACAGCTTGGTGGTCAGCGTTATGCACCAGAATGGTTCAACGGAAATATGTTACAACTGGTCAACAACCTCTATTATAACACAGATAAAATCAAATATACCTTCGGTGCAGATGTCATGTATACGAACATGGATTTCCGCTACGGCAGCGAAATGAATGGTCGTTTCTATTTTACTGGTCTACAAAATTTCGATAACCTGACTCCTTATCGCTATGCCCGTGATGTATATATGACTGACAAAGAAAACACCTTTGTCAACAATCTAGCTGTAGGTCTCTATGGACAGATGGAAGCTAAAATCGCTAGGGGTCTTGATGTTGTCGGCGGCCTACGTCTGGACAATACGAAATACCTAAAGAAGGCTACATTCAACCAAACAGTCTATGACGAACTGGGCCTTTCAACCGATAATGGTATCAACACTTTTCAGATACAACCCCGCGTGCAGTTCAACTGGGATATCAATGAAGAAAAGAAAAATATAATCCGTTTTGGCGCTGGTATATTCGGTTCGGCCCTCAACCCCTATTCTATGTTAAACAATATGTTGTTTGATGGCTCACGCATTGCCGGTGTAGATATTACTGACCCTACTTTAATTCCCAAACCAAATTTTGCAGGATATCGCCAAGACCCCGATACAGCTCCAGGGCGCGAACTGCTGGACAACCCGAAGATCGAAAAACTTGTCACCATCAATACCAATAGCAAGGATGTAAAAGTGCCAACTGTATATAAAGCGAATATTTCCATCAATCACTTTTTCACACCTTCGCTACGCATCGGTTTAAGCGCTTACGGAACCTGGGGGCGCAACAATTATATGTATGTAGATCGCAATATGGTGGAGGATCCTTACTTTAGGCTGACCGCCGAAGGTAACCGTGGGGTGTATGTTCCGGCATCAAGCATCAATACGACAAACGGTGCCGCCAACTGGACCAATAGCCGTAAAACAAAACAAATAGGCCGCGTACTGGAAATGAACAGTGAAGGAAAAAACAATTCTTATACGGTTGTGCTGGACGGAACTTATCGTTATTATAAAGACGGGCAGATAACCGTATCTTACACCTGGAACGACACAAAAGACAATACCTCCTACAACGGCAACGTCGCAAATTCCGCTACCCTTTCGCTGATGGTGAAAGATGATCCACGCGACTTGAGTACGATGACGTATTCGGACAATCAATTCCGCCATAAAGTTGTTTTTTATGGTACTATGCCATCGCTATGGGGTGTATCTATGGGTTTACGTTTTAGCGGAATTGCAGGAACGCGCTATTCCCTAGCGGTCAATGGGAATGTCAACGGTGATTTTGTAAATTCCAACGATCTAGCCTTCGTATACGATCCAAATAACAAAAACACCCCCGATTACATCAAAACCGGCATTCAAGCTATTTTAGACGATCCAAAGGCAGAACAGAGCATTAAAAAATACATCAATGGTAACCTCGACCGCATCGCCGAAAGAAACGGCGGCATCAACGGTTTTTACGGCGTATTTGACTTACATTTGGCTAAAAATCTAAAAGTTTACAAGAAACATGGCATTGAAGCTTCGATAGACATTTTCAATGTAGCCAACCTATTGAAAAAAACTTGGGGTGTAGGACACAATCTGGGTAAGCAAAATCTATATGCCATCAAAAGCTTTGATGCAACCAGTCAACAATATATTTATAATATGAGTTCTGGTGTGGGGGTATCCAATTTAAATGGTAATCCTTATCAAGTACAATTAGGCCTGAGATATGCATTTTAAGTAATTCAGACTATATAAAAAAGCAGCGAGCCATTTCCTATTAAAGAAATGGCTCGCTGCTTTTTATCAGATCACTATTATTTTTTTTCGATTCCAAAACAATGCGGCGGTTTAATTACAGTTACTTTTGCCGAGTTCCGTTCCTCTTTGACGGGGAACACAATTTTCAGACGCCCTTTTGTTCCCTGCCATTTTGGCCCAAACTGCAGAAGTCGAACCGCTTCATCAACGAGAGCCTGATCTGGTTGTCCTTCAGCACTGATATGAGTAGGCACTCCATTTTTGTCGATTGTAAAATTGACAATAATTTCGCCTCCTCTTACAGATGTAACGGACTTCTGATTGAGGTACTGTTCAAAAATTTTCCATCCTTCACGCGGCGTTGCATCACCTCCATCCAACAATGGTTCAACAGACACCTTATTTTCAGGCTCGCTCAACTCTACATCCGTTGTACGCTCCGCTTTACCGCTAAAATGTTTAAAATAGAGCAAGGCCAATAAAGTCACAAAAAGTACCCCTGCGGTAGCGCCTATCGCCAAACGCTGCCAAGTGAAATATTGGGCATGTCTTGTCGCAACGGTATCTTCTACACGACGATTGAGACGTTGCTGCAATAGACTCAATTGTCGGGCATCCACACCATTTTGTAATCGATAACCATCGATAGCATCTTGTAAAAAGGGATCTTCCAATGCTTCTCGTTCCAGTTGAAACATGTCCTCCTTAGTCATCAAACCATGGATGTAATTATGAATCCGTGATAATTGATAATTATTTTCCATTTTCTTTCCTTTCCATACAGATTTTTAGATTGCGCTTTCCATTTTGAATAGCACTCTTGACCTTATTCAAGTCATATCCGGTCAAATCTGCAATATCTTTATAACATTTTTGCTCGAGATAGAATAAACGTACACATTCTTGTTGTTCGTGGTTTAAAGTCTGCATACATCCCTCCAGTTTCTCAAAGTCTTTTTCTTCCCATTTGACTTCACTGGTATCATTTAACTTTTGTTCACTTTCGAACAAATTGTCTTCAATATCAACCTGTGTTGTCCGCTTATCTTTACGTAACTGCATCAGGCAATAATTTTTGCTGTAAACGTGTAACCAGCTCTTAAAATTATCGACTTCATATTGCCGAAGCTTCGTGATAAGTTCTTCAAATATCTGCATCACAGCATCCTGACTACGGTCGGGGTCTTGTAAGTATTTAAAGCACACACCATAAAGCAAGGACATATAGGGCGAATATAGTTTCCCCAGCGTAGACAAGTCACCGCTTGTTTTATAGTGTTGTAAAAGCTCTTTTTCGTTCATGCGCAAATCATTCACCTTAATGATGATTTAAGATACAAATTTCCATATATAAAAAAAGGAGCTATTGAAAATTAGCGCAAAACAAAAACCGTCCCCATAACGAAATGGAGACGGTCGATAAAAATATAATATGAATTACGGATTTAATTTCCTTGTTTCCAATTGTATCGCAGTGTAACACCGTAAGTCCGCGGATCGGCAACTACCCCAGCGTACTGTCCATAGCTTCCAGGTGCTGCCAGCAATTGTTCGTAGTAATCTTTATTGGTTAGATTTCTACTCCAAACAAACACCGAAATACCATTCGATCCCCTGAATCCTAGCCGAGCGTTCAATACCGAATAGGCATCAATGTTTAGGTACTGTGATGGTGAGGAACTGGATGAGAATTTAGACCGGTGAAATAGGTCTGCGCCCAAAAAGTAAGATCCATTAATTCCGATCAGCTTCCCACTTTTATTCGCTTCGCCGCCCAAAGACCAGGACCATTTGGAAACACCAGGAAGGACACCACCAGAGACGTCTTTAAAAGCTTGCGCTCCGCCAACCTCTTCTAAGGGAACAGGTGCGTTGGTAAATTTAACATATTTGGCATCAGTATAGGCCAATGCTCCATTCAATCGGAGAAAGTGTCCGATGTTGATATTTCCATCCAATTCAACACCCTTTACACGTACCTTTTCCGCATTGGCCAGATAACCACGGTTTACCCCAGGCTCGGGTGTCTGCACTTGCGTCTGATAGTCTTTGATATCCGTTTGGTAGACGGTCAGATTGAGGAGTGTATTGCGTGTCGGATTCGTCTTCACACCAATTTCCTTATGACGGACAGCCTCCGGTTTTACTTCGGCGAGATCCAGCAGCACTGCTCCATTTGCTGTCGGCAATCCACCGACATTGATACCGACTGGCTTATAGCTAATGGAATAAGTTGCATAAGCATTTATCTTCGGATTGAAGCGATATCTTGCCGAGAGCTGGCCTGAAAAATTATCGGCATCAGCATTGACATCAAAAGTCTGGTTTGTATACACACCATTCTTTAAGGCAAGCAATGCGGGGTCTGATGTCTGCAAGCCGCCATAGGTCTGTCTATCGTAGTTTGCAACCTTTTTATCATAGTTGTAACGCAAACCAGGTAAGATGTGTAATTTTGGCGTAACAGCCCAATCGATCTGCGTATAAGCAGCTAAACTCGTACTCTTGATGCCATAAACAGTCTTGATTCCAAAATTATCGAATAAGCCCGGAGTTTGCCACAAAGCACTGGTAGAGCTTTTTTGAAAACGCCAAAAGGCAGATCCTGTTTCTTCGGTATGTACAGGGTCTGTGCCCAGATCCTGCCAAAGGCCAAATAACCCAACAACCCCGCTGACCTTTTCACTGATTTTCCCAGAGTATCTGAACTCCTGTGACCACTGGTTATGGACGGAATTACCTGCTGAAACGGTGTATACCGGAAGTCCTAAGTAATCACGGTCATTGAGCGGAACCCACGTCCATGTTCGCCAAGCAGAAGTAGAGGTCAGTGTCCCTTCTCCAATCTTGATATCGGCATTCAATGCGACCCCACCCAATTTATTATCGGCTTTGGATTGCGTATCCAGATCTATCTTACGTTCGAAAGCACTTTTATAGGGCAACTCGTAGCCAAGATCTTTAATAATTGCATCAAACTGTCTATAGTCTGCACGCTGTGTTTTTACAACTCCGGCAGCCGCCCAGCCATAACCGTCCGGTTTTTGTGATGACACGTCCCCAGAAAGTACGAGTTTGATATTTTCGGTTGGGGTAAACAGCAATTGCCCTCTAAAGCCCAGGTTGTTGATATCATTGATCTTCCTATTGGTATGTACATTAAACAAGTTTCCATCCCGCTGTGTACCAGAGAAAGAAGCTCTCGCAGCCAAGTTTTTGGCCAATGGTCCTGAGATTGAAGCCTTCGCCTGAATAAACCCCTGGTTTCCATAGCTGACTTCCACATTGGCCTCGGGTGTAAATTGAGGCAGACGTGAGGTGATATTGAAAGCTCCCGCGGTTGTATTTTTTCCAAAGAGGGTACCCTGTGGTCCCCGTAGTACTTCAATCTGATCAATATCAATGAAGTCTAGCCAAGTTGCGGCAGGACGAGCAATATATACGCCATCAAGATAAAACCCAACACCAGGATCAATCCCATCATTGGTGAGGCCATAGGTGGAACCAAGTCCGCGTATGTTAAGTGTTGTATTACGTGCGTTCGATGCATACAACTGAACAGTTGGCACCAGTTCTTTCAACCGGTTAACATTAAAAGCACCTGCATCTTCTAATGCTGCTCCACGAATAATTGATACGGGAATAGGCACGTCCTGCAATTGCTCTTTACGGCGACGTGCGGTGACGACCACTTGATCCAAAGCTTCCAATCGTGGTGTAAGTTCAATCACGGCAGGAGAATGATCTACCACGATGTGACGAGTTTGATAACCGACGATGGATACGATCAATGAAAATGGTAATTTTTGTCCAGTTACAAACTGAAAAACTCCTTTACTGTCTGTTTTTACTTGGTGCGTAACAGCTTCCAGCTGAACCGTTACCCCCTGTAATGGTTCTTTTGTTACGGCGTCAATTACGGTACCTGTTAATGAGGCATTTATAATAGGTTTAGGATTTTCTACTTGCGCATAGCTGTGGTAAGAACCCGTTAAAAGCAAGCTAAAAACGACGCTAATTCGAAAAATAGCATTTTTTTTCATAAATTTATTCAGTTTAATGGTGAATCTAAACAAGTGCCAACGCCAATCGATACTTGCTTCATTGTTAAAACTTTGTGAAAGGGAAGCCTCGGCTTCCCTTTTCTAATATAAGAGAGTGTAAGAGAGAAATTTTAACAACACATTCGTTTTTGGCAACTTTCTAGGCCAACAACAGATCCTTCTACCGAAGCAACCAATAAACTTGTTTTTGAAGAGTAATTTTGTTTCATTCTTTTTATCTTGTTATTTTCTTTTATTTCATGCTGCATAAAGCAAATCCATATATGCACTTATAGTGTGGCAATTTCAAATAACTTTAAATACATGTCTTTCTACAAAATCAATTTCATGGTTAGTTCGATTCATAGTCAAGTCAGTCCTTTTTGCCCACCTTTCTATTTACCTGAAAATCAGATAACGATACAAATATATAAATATTTTTTAAAAGACTACTAATTTGATAGATTTAATAATATTTTTTTTTTAAAACACCATTAACCATTAATTTTAAGGCACTTAAAGAGAATAAAAAGGCTAATCGCATTTCATCCGGTGTGAAAAATCATGAAAGCT
Source organism: Sphingobacterium sp. 40-24 (assembly GCF_001899705.1). NCBI lineage: Bacteria > Pseudomonadati > Bacteroidota > Sphingobacteriia > Sphingobacteriales > Sphingobacteriaceae > Sphingobacterium > Sphingobacterium sp. 40-24. The sequence goes on from NZ_MKWH01000021.1 coordinate 145,521, forward strand.
ACAGTCGTCTTCAAGATGATCTACTGCATGCGGCTGGCTTTGGACTTATGAAGTGAGCTGTAAAAAGCGGTGAATCCGAGAGTGTATGAGGAGCACGGAACAAAAAAGGCCGTCCTTGTTGGACAGCCATTTTTACAATCATATTTAACGATCCGCCCTCAGATCATAACACTTACCTTCTTAGCGGAATAACACCAGCGCAATCAATAAAGTAATAATAACATTAAAAGTCTGGGCAATCAGAAAGGCATATAGCGGTTTCTTGTTGTCTTGGACAAAAAGATCCTTAAAGTTCGTTTCCAAACCTATTGATGTAAATGCTAAGGTAAACCAGAGACCCTGCAGGTTTTTCAAACTTCCTTTGACGGCGTCGATCTTCTCAGGGGAGATAACGAATGAAAATAGCAACGATGCAAACACAAATCCCAGCACAAACTTCGGGAAACGCTCCCATATAATTTTCAATGTCGGTTTATCGCGCTTGGTTTCATCATCAACAGATTTAGCGTAGGTCCAATAAATGCTAATGGCAAAAGCAGCCAGCCCCAACAATACATTTTGGGAAAATTTCACAATGGTACTGATCTTCAACGCTTCTTCACCGACCAAGGAGCCAGAAGCTACTACAGCTCCGGTTGTATCAATACTTCCTCCAAGCCAAGCTCCGGTAACTTCTTGCGACAAGCCCATCCACTCCGCCATATAGGGCATGAAAATCATCATTGGAATTGCTGTAATCAGGACCAACGAAATCACATAGGAAAGTTTTTTGCTATCGCCTTTGATGGCTCCAGATGTTGCTATTGCGGCGGAGACGCCACAAATAGAAACCGCACTCGACAGCATCAGGGACATTTCCTTGTCAATCTTTAGCTTTTTACAGATCCAAAACGCGAAGTACCAAACAGACAGCACAACGGCCAGTGCTTGAATAAGCCCCAAAGATCCCGCTTTGAGAATATCTCCGAAAATCACTGTCGTTCCGAGCAAAATTAAGCCTATCTTGACATACAGTTCCGTACTGAGTGCCTCTTTAAACCAATTGGGCAGTTTAAAGCAATTGCTGATAATTAAACCGATAATCAAACTAAAAATCACAGCTTCGAGATTATATTCTTTCACCGTTGCGTTACCTGCCAAAATCAGGGCAAATACCGTAAGGATAAATACAGTCGGAAATACAACTAATAAATATTTTACAGATTTTCCCAAAAGAAACGCGCCTAATATCGCCGTAACGAATACAAAAATAAACTGCTCAAAAAGCTTCAGTAAATTGGTCGGTTCGAATATCGTTGAGACGAGTTCGGCAGAATTACTCCACGAAAAACTAGGTACCGGCGCAACAATTCCTGAGAGAGCAAGAAATATGGTAGCAATCCCCAAAATGACGACTACCCAGTCTTCTGTAAATGCAAATGATTTTGAAGATGTCATAGAATGGTTAGGGTTTAAAGGTTAAATTTAACATAATTACCGTTACTTTCTAGTATTGTAACACAAAAATGGCCGAAGATTTCTCTCCGGCCATCAACCAAAACCAATAATCTATTATCAATCAAAAACAATATTTATTCTCATCGATCAATTTTTTTGCGATTCGCTGACGTGCATCTTTCACATTAAATGGCTGTGCTTTTGTGAATCTGCGCAAACCAACTAACATCATATTCAGTTCGTCGCCTTCGCCAAAAGAATATAATGCTTCTTTGCCAGCAGCGCTAACTTTATCAATAGCACCATACAGGTAAATTTTAGCCATATCTTTCGCATAGTCTGCTTTAGCTGATCCTGTATGTAGCAATTTTTCCGCACGCAACAAGACTGACTCAGTGATATAAACATACCCGATAATATCTGCAATGTTCATGAGGATTTCCTCCTCTTTGGAAAGAGACATCATCAATTTTTGCACAGCTGCTCCGGCAATCAATAGGCCTGCTTTTTTAAGGTTTGCCACAATTTTCTTTTCTGCAGCAAAAGGTGCGTCGTCCTCTTCACCAAAATCTGGAATAGCTAGAAGCTCTCCGGCTACAGCTTGCGCTGGTCCCATCAGATCCAATTCACCTTTCATGGCCCGTTTTAACAACATGTCAACCACAAGTAATCGATTCACTTCATTGGTACCTTCAAAAATCCTGTTGATCCGTGAGTCCCGATAAGCGCGTTCCATCGGCGCATCTGCAGAATAGCCCATTCCACCATAGATTTGCACGCCCTCATCAACCACATAATCCAACATCTCCGAACACCATACCTTGATGATAGCACACTCAATTGCGAACTGCTCCACAGACTTCAATTTTGCTTTCGCTTCATCCATACCACCAGCAATCAGTGCATCATAGGCATCATCGATATTTTGACCCGCGCGATATGACGCAGATTCCACAGCAAACAAACGTGTTGCCATTTCAGCGAGCTTATAACGAATGGCACCAAATTTAGAAATCGGCAGATTAAACTGCACACGTTCATTAGCATACTGCACCGCATGATTAATCACCATACGTGCCGAACCAATTGTGGCAGCGCCTAGTTTTATACGTCCAATATTCAGGATATTTACAGCAATCTTAAATCCGTTTTCACGATCAGAAAGCATATTTTCTATGGGCACAGCACAGTCATTAAAAAAGATTTGACGTGTTGACGACCCTTTGATGCCTAATTTATGTTCTTCTGGATTCATCGTGATACCACCAAAATCCTTTTCGACAATAAATGCCGTCAGATTTTTATCATCATCGATTTTTGCAAATACGATAAAGATATCTGCAAAACCACCATTTGTAATCCACATTTTTTGACCATTGATCAAATAATGTGTTCCTTCAGCATTTAATTTTGCCGAGGTACGTCCAGAATTTGCATCCGATCCGGCATTGGGCTCTGTCAAACAATATGAAGCTTTCCATTCACCGGTAGCAAGCTTTGGAATATATTTCGCCTTTTGGGCATCATTACCATAATACAAAATAGGCAGTGTTCCGATTCCCGTATGAGCAGACAATGCGACAGCAAAAGAAAACCCACCACCTACCGCATCTGCAACAAGCATAGACGTGTTAAAATTTTTGCCGAAACCACCATATTCTTCGGGAATAGAAACTCCCAGCATCCCGAGTTCACCGGCCTTATCCATCAAACTAGGCATAAGCCCCTCCTCTTGTGCATCTATACGATCAAGTTTGTTCAATACCTCCGTATCCAAGAAATCCAAGCAAGTTTGACGAATCATTTTGGCTTCTTCATCAAATTCTTCCGGAATAAAAACTGCTGTATAGGGCGTCTCCCTAATCACGAACTCTCCGCCTTTAATTGCTTTATTTTCGCTCATTGTCTTTTTAGATTTGTATGGGCAGCAAAATCTTACTATGCGACGAATGCTGTCCACAATGTTGTTAAATACTTCTATTCGCTATGAGATCAGAGATCCATATTTTAATTATATCGCTGTTTTTAAAGACCTATTTAGTCCAATAACTCAAAAATACCAGCTGCTCCTTGGCCAGTTCCAACACACATCGTCACCATGCCGTATTTTTTGCCTCTACGCTTTAACTCATTTAGGACCTGGACTGTCAATTTCGCGCCTGTACAACCAAGTGGATGCCCTAATGCTATAGCACCACCATTGACATTCACTTTCTCTTCGTCTAATCCGAGTTCGCGAATAACGGCTAACGATTGAGACGCGAAAGCTTCATTCAGTTCAAATAGATCAATATCTTCTTTTTTAAGCCCAGCTTTCGCCAAGGCCTTTGGAATAGCGTAGATAGGCCCTATGCCCATAATGCGCGGTGGAACACCTGCCACAGCAAAACTAACAAGCTTTGCAATTGGTTTAACACCAAGTTCTTTCACTTTTGCTTCAGACATCACCAAGACAAATGCTGCTCCATCAGAAGTTTGTGAGGAATTCCCCGCCGTTACTGAACCATTCGCTGCAAAGACTGGTTTTAGTTTCCCTAAAGCCTCCAGGGAAGTATCAGCCCGAGGACCTTCATCTGTATCAACAACATATTCGCGCGTTGCAATCTTACCGTCTTTCAGATAATTTTCTTTTACAGTAATAGGCACAATCCCATCTTTCAAATGACCGTTTTGAATGGCTGCAACTGCCTTTTGATTTGATTTAAGTGCAAAAGCATCCTGATCTTCGCGTGAAACATTGTAATCTTTGGCTACGGCTTCGGCAGTCAATCCCATTCCCCAATACCAGTCAGGATGCTCTTTTGCCACAACAGGATTAGGCACAATCTTCCAACCTCCAAAAGGCATTCCGGACATCACCTCTACACCACCGGCAATGATAACATCTGCCATCCCAGTCTTAATCTTTGCTACCGCGGTTGCAATGGTTTCTAGGCCTGATGCGCAGTACCGGTTAACGGTTACACCCGGGACCTTATCCGTGTCCAATCCCATCAGTGAAATGAAACGGGCCATATTGAGTCCCTGCTCCGCTTCCGGCATGGCATTCCCAACAATGACATCATCTATATCTTCTTTATTTAAATTCGGCACAGTGGATACAAGATGTTTAATAACATCCGTGGCTAAATCATCGGCCCGCATAAAGCGAAATACTCCCCGGGGCGCTTTGCCTACTGCTGTACGAAATCCTGCTACTATATATGCTTCCATTATTTTTAATTTTTTCGTGAGTAGTGAGTTCTAGTTCCGTAAAGGCTTACCCTTGGTCAACATAAATTGAATTCTTTCAAGCGTTTTGCGTTCAGCACAAAGCTCAAGGAATGTTTTACGTTCAAGATCCAGTAAATACTGTTCAGACACTTCCGTCGGTGACGATAAATTTCCACCACACATTACCCAGCCTAGTTTCTCTGAGATCTTACGATCATAATCAGAGATGTAATTGCCTTCACGCATTGATGAAGCGCCCACATAAACGATTCCTAATCCTTGATTTCCCAAAACTTTGATATCATTGCGTGGAGCAGGCTGAACATAACCCTCATCTGCCAATTCTAATGCCTTTGCCTTGGCATCCGCCAGAAGACGGGCACGATTCATGGTGATTGCAAATTTATCTTTCTGCAAATAGCCGAGCTCATAGGCTTCATAGGCAGAAGTCGAAACTTTTGCCTGACCAATAGTCAGGAATTTATCTTTTAACGTATTTTGGACAATTTGATCATCTTTAAATTCCTCCGAGGCACGTAGCGTAAATTCTTTAGTTCCGCCACCACCAGGAATAACACCAACCCCCAGTTCAACCAAGCCCATATAGGTTTCGGCGTGAGCCTGAACAAAATCGGCATGCATGGAGAATTCACAGCCCCCACCAAGCGTCATTTGAAATGGCGCAACGACTACAGGTATTGACGAATAGCGTAAGCGCATGGATGTATTTTGAAATGCACGAACGGCCATATTCAATTCATCAAAATCCTGTTCTACAGCCATCATGAAAATCATTCCGATATTGGCTCCAGCAGAAAAGTTTTTTCCATCATTGGACACCACTAAACCGCGATACTCTTTTTCAGCAAGGTCAATGGCTTTATTCAATCCCTGGATAACATCCCCACCAATGGTATTCATCTTGGTATGAAATTCACAATTAATGATACCATCGCCCAGATCAATAATAGAAACACCCGTATTTTTCCAGATTGTCTTACTTTCTCGGATGTGATCCAATACGATCAGATCTTCGGTACCGGGAATAGCTTTATACGATTTGGTCGCAATATCATAATAGTGACGTACACCATTTTCTATTTTATAGAATGATTCACATCCGGCTTCCAACATCTCGTGTACCCAGGAAGCAACCTCCCCGTCCTGACCCGGAAGTCGTTTTTCTTCGGCCTTAATTTTAGCTAAGGTCTCGCGAACACCTAGCGCATCCCATACTTCAAATGGTCCTAACTCCCAACCAAATCCAGCACGCATGGCATCATCGATCCGGAAGAAGTCATCTGTAATTTCGGGAACACGGCGGGATACATATTCAAACAATGGATAATGCATGGCACGGAAGAGTTCCGCCGCTTTATCGGTTCCTTGTTCATATACTTTCATCCGCTTGCGGATATCCTCCACAGGCTTGGTAGCTTCCAAAGTAGTGGATTTCACTTTTTGCTGTGAACCAAATTCCAGTGTTTTTAGATTTAAAGATAAAATCTCCGAATTACCATCGGCAGCTTTTACTTTTTCATAAAACCCTTTCTTGGTTTTCTCACCCAACCATTTATTCTCGACCATCTTGCTGATGAATGCAGGAAGCTGGAAAACGCCTTTGGCTTCATCTTCTGGGGCATTCTGCGCCAGTCCATTGGCAACATTCACCAAAGTATCAAGTCCTACCACATCGGCTGTACGAAAAGTCGCCGATTTGGGATGCCCCATTGCAGGACCAGTATATTTGTCGACCTCCTCAACGGTCAATCCAAGAGGTTCCACTAAATGAGTAACCGCCAACATCGAATAAACACCGATACGATTACCAATAAACGCCGGAGTGTCTTTACATAACACAACCGATTTACCCAGCATTTTGTCACCAAAGTGAAGTATAAAGTCAACAACCTCTGGCTTGGTATGCGGTGTTGGAATAACTTCCAATAAAGGGAGATAGCGCGGCGGATTGAAGAAGTGTGTGCCGCAGAAATGATCTTTAAAATCTTCACTTCGCCCTTCTGTCATTAAATGAATAGGGATACCAGAAGTATTGGAAGTAATCAATGTCCCAGGTTTTCGAAATTGCTCAACACGCTCAAAAACAGATTTTTTAACATCGAGCCGCTCAACAACAACCTCGATAATCCAATCCACAGAAGCAATGTCTTTTAGATTATCGTCAAAATTCCCTGTTTTGATACGTCTTACAAATGACTTGCTATAAATTGGCGAAGGGTTTGTTTTTAAAGCCGTTTCTAAGGAGCTGTTGACAATTCGGTCCCGAACGATCTTACTCTCCAAAGTTAAGCCTTTGGCTTGTTCTGCCGGAAGCAGTTCGCGCGGAACAATATCCAACAGTAAAACTTCAACACCAATGTTAGCAAAATGACAAGCAATTCGCGAGCCCATAACACCCGATCCGAGAACTGCCACTTTTCTAATATTTCTGTTCATCATAACATATTTATCATGCACTTCTGTACATTTGGTTTAATTCCTAGATGATTACTTCTTCTTTGTAACTTGTTGCGAGCTCATTGAGTTTCGCTAAAGAAGCAATCAATTGATCCCGTTCATTTTCTGAAAAATTGTCCGCTAAATATTGATTGAAATTACGAACAACATCTTTAGCAATCCGTCTTTTCTCTCGCCCCAATTCGGTTAAATACACTTTTACGGACCTCTTGTCGGTCTCACTCGTTTCGCGGTATATAAATCCCAATGACTCCAAATTATTCAACACCCGAGACAAACTAGTTGTTTTAACTCCTGTCAAATTTGCAATCTGAGAAACAGGTGTACCCTCTTTATGGATGTTAATCAAAATATATCCCGCAGCCTGGGTAAAACCGTACTGCGAAGCAATTTGATTATATTTATTGGCTATTGTCTGCCAGCCTGTTTTTAAAAAATAATCGATTGTCTGATTTTGGTTCATAAGCGTACTCACAAGCTATTTATTATGCTTGCATAACAAATATACCAGTTAGCAATTAGAATAACAAGTTCGAAATTATAAATTTTGTCATATGTTCGTCAGCATAATTCGGCATACATACCTAACGATACTTGTCGTCAATTGTGAAATGTGGAAAACTTTTAAACACTGACATACAGCAAAATAAACAGAAACACAAAACTTTTATTAACAGCCCCTGTTTAATAATCAAAATTAATTCCGTTAACTTTGTCCTGAACAAACATCAACACTGTATGGCTTTAGTAAACATACCTCGCTTGGACTTGCTACATTATACACAAGGAACCCAAGAACAACGAAATCAATTTATCCAAGATATTGGCAAAGCTTTCAATGAAACAGGCTTTGTAACGATTGCAAATCATGGCTTATCAAAAGAGCTGATTGAGGAATTATATCAGGTGGTTCCTGAATTTTTTGCTTTGCCTACTGAGATCAAGGAAAAATATGAATTTCCAGAACTTGCAGGTCAACGTGGCTATACCGCAAAAGGAAGAGAAAAAGCCAAAGACGCGAAAACACCTGACTTAAAAGAATTCTGGCAACGCGGTCAAACGATTGTTGGTGAAGAATATTCCAAAGCTGATTTTCCGGACAATCCTGAAGTAGCTGAAATTCCTCGCTTTAATGGCGTAACCGCTGAGGTTTATAAAAAACTAGAAGATACAGGCCGCGACTTATTGAAAGCGATCGCGACCTACCTCGATCTGGAAGAAAATTACTTTGAACAATATGTCATCAACGGTAATTCTATTCTACGTGCTATCCATTACTTCCCAATAAACGATCCTGACGCCTTAGCCCCTGACGCAGTACGCGCAGGCGCCCACGAAGATATTAACCTCATCACCTTATTGATTGGAGCTAGTGCGGATGGTCTTGAAGTGATGACAAAAGACGGGGAATGGTTTCCTATCAAAGCCAAGGGTGAAGATATCGTCATCAATGTAGGTGATATGTTGCAACGGTTAACAAACAATAAGTTGAAATCTACTACGCATCGCGTAGTAAACCCACCACGTGAGAAGATGGGTACTTCCCGTTTTTCTATTCCTTTCTTTTTACATCCAAAATCCGCCATGAGTTTGGCTTCATTGGATTCCTGCATCGATGCGGAACACCCGAAGGCCTACGAAGATTATACCGCCGGTCAGTACCTGGATGAACGCTTAAGAGAAATCGGATTAAAAATGTAAAACTCCGCATCATTTAAATGAGCATAACAGTATAAAAAAAGAAATGGCCGATCCTAGGATCGGCCATTTCTTTTTTATGGATATTAAAGCTATTTCAATTTATAACCTATACCAACATTCATAAAGATATTATGTAACCCGAAGCTAATACTTTCAAATCCGGTTTTCATAATATTATTGAAGCCATAATCCAACTGTGCCAACGCAAAGAATCTTTTGTCGATAGCATAATGTGCGCCCAAACTCATACCAACATCAATACTTCTAACACTCTCCGAGAAATCATAATCAGCATTATCTACAACAATCTTATTTCCGGTAGGCTCTTCATGCCTAAGATAGCCATTGTAGGCCTCGCCATAGAATTCCTTTTTCACCGCAAAAGAAATATAAGGACCTGCCTGTACATTCCAACGATTTGAAAGCTGATAGGTAGCTTGAATCGGAACAGACAGATACAGGTTATGTACTTTTGTTGTGATATCGCCCGTATAATAACCTCTCAGCTCCTCTTTTGCATCATTCACCGCATTGAATGTCGTCTTGTATCCTTTAACACTCGCCTCTGTATCCATTCCCTTTCCTTCGAAGACGATTCCCAAAGATACTCCCCATTGGGAATCAATATGATAGTTTGCCCTTGCTCCGACAAAAAAGGGAACATTCGGATTATAGCTTTTAATCTTTCGAATTTCACGTGGCAATGAAAGCGGTGCTGCGCCGCCGATCTTACCGCCTACCATCACATCGAAACCCAATTTACCCTCATCCGCTGTATTTTCCTGCGCATTGGCAATAGATCCTATCAAAACCATCGCAGCCAGTGCGATTGTATATTTTATTATTTTCATTACTTCTTCGTTACAATTTTGAGATCGTCCACCGTCAACTTGCTACCGACAGCACCTATAAAATTATCACCATATTTACTCGAAGACATTACAATTGCAATGCTATAATCCAAATTGGCAACATCAGCTTCGTTTACTTTCGCCGTGTACTTAAATGGCAATGTAAACTTGACAAAATCACCAGCCTTGGTTGCGCCCCCATTTTCCAACCTGGCAATAGCCACAATACTTGGATCTTTTAAAATATTATGTCCCGTCAAATAGGAAACTTTCTTGTTGGGATCAGATTGCGAGTCCATAAGCTGCTTGCGATTATAGAAAACCGCATAGATATCACAGGAATCCTTGGTGTTAACAGGTTTCATGTTTTCATCCGTCACCGTTGCGCCAGGACTATACTTATAGTAACCTTCCAAGGCCAGCGGTATCTGATTGAAAGGAAGGCCAAACTGCGTTGCCGATAACGGGTCTGTTAATACAGGTCCTGTATCAAACGCTCCTATAAAAAGATTTCCGGCAGCAATAGGTTTCTTGAACATCGCCCCAAAAGCACCGGTCAACTTCGTTTCCAATAAAGCCGCTTTCGTTCCTGAATGTGCATCCGAACTCGTTTTAGTGGGATATGATTCGGGGTCCTTGGTACCTCCTCCTAAGCTCAATGTCAAGGAGAAACTTGGATTTCCGGAAGCCCAATTATAGAAATCCTGGCCATCAATTTTATTGTAAAATATGGTGTATTTATCATCCTTATCAATCGCCGTATCTTCAAAACCATATGCTGTTGGAACAAATCCACCATCTGTTTTCACAATTTTAATCAGGTAGTTTTTTGTAAACTGATGATCTTCGGACGTAACTTTATAATATACGCCGTTTTTTAGCAATTCATCAACAATTACTTTATTCACATCCTGAGTTCCGGCAGGCATTTTCAAAGAATCCTTCAAAAGCTCAATGGAGGCACCAGGAGTCAGGTCAAAAGTCATATTCAATTTGGTAAGATCATGAATATTGGGCTGAAGGTAAAGTGTAACTTGCGTATTTGAGATGACCGGGTTCAGCAAAAAGATATCTTCATCGGCATGAACAGCGATAATATCCGCTTCCATATTGAGCGCTTCTTCCTTTATACAACTTCCCAAACTGAAAAGAAGCATAAAACAGATTATCCACGAGTAACTTCGTGTTCGTTTCATAAAAATAATATTTAGTGTAAATTTATCGACCAATGCTTTGAGCAATGCATTGATTTTAGCAAAGCTACCAATCCTAGCCTCAAAAAAAGTCATTTAAACACCTTTTTCTGAATAGACAACTAATTCTTTACACACAAAGTCCGGTTATAGCCCTTTGACTTCCGATCTGATTTTACTGGGCAGACTTTCAACAATAAGCTGATAGCTGTGTAAAATCAATTCCTCTAGCTTTCTATCATCAATCTCTTGGTTGGCAACCACGGTATTCCAGTGCTTTTTATTCATGTGATAGCCCGGCAGTACGGTATGCTCATAGCGTTCCCGCAATTCAATGGCCCTTTCGGGGTTACACTTAACATTAAATCGTAATCCATCAACCTGATCCAGGCCTACCAACAAAAAAATCTTACCGCCTACCTTAAATACCAATGTATCTGGCCCAAAGGGAGTCTCCTCCATCACCGGCCCAATCGATAAACAATAATCTCTTAGATCCTCAATATTCATATTTTTTTAGTTTTAGTTGTCGCTCAAGCAAACTGAAAAAGCCACCATAAAAATGGTCCATAATTCATATAAAGCTAACAAAAACACTGGATCGTTTTACTTAAATTTTTTGATCTTTCGCAAAGGTGACATTAGGGTTATTTGCCCTAAAGAAATTACGTTACGCCGAAAATAGGTCCAAAATAAACTGGAACTAGACAATAGCAAGAGTCAGATAACTTCAGCCTTTACAGGGATTAGCGACGGACATAAAACGTAGCTTCAGCGGTACTTCTTCGCTTGCAACCGAAGAAGTACCGAACAAGTACCGAGGAAACACCGAACAAGCTCCGACTAATCTCCGAATATCGTATACTTATCTTACCCGGAAATAGGTTTAAATAGCTCCGGGTTTAACAGCAGTTTTTCAAACCATGCTCAGGAAAGACCAGGTCTATTCCTGAGATGATGATCCGGTTAAACTTAAAAATTGCCAGTCTATTATAAGGATGTAATTTTCTTATTTTTCGAGCAGTGCCTGGATTTCCTTTTGGATTTCGGTTCCTTTATCGGCATTGTACCACTTTTGAATCTCCTCTTTGATTTCGGAGAAATCTGCCCCTTGCGCTTTCATATGCAAAAACAGCTCCTGGCAGGCTTGAGGTCTTGGGCCCCAGACAGCCAAATCCTGCCCCTGTTCGTTACGTATCACCAGAATTGGAATAGATTTACCTCCGTTTGTTAGATAAGAATCGATCAGAAACGGAGCACTATCACGCAGTTGGATATCCACCGTAATATTGGGATTTTTTGAGGCCATCTTCGCCAACATAGGCACCGAATGCGCCGCATCCCCGCACCAAGGTTCAGTAATAATGATCCATTGTTGCTTTTCAGTAATTGACTCAACAAATTGTTCAAAAGTAGATGTTGGTTCGAAGCGTTTTAACCAACGGCCCATTCTTGTCCAGTTCATTTTCGTGTACTGATAATATTCATCATCTTGATAGGTCGGGTGATTCTCAGGATGATTTAAGATATCTTCGAATTGTTGTAAGTAATTTTCAAACGTCATAATACCAATTTTGTGCAAAGGTAAATTTTACTTCCAACTTTCTCAAACAACCTTCCGCCAACAATCTGTATTGAATGCAATAAAAAATAGGATGCTCAAAAAGTACATGTACAGCAAGAAAAATGTGATTTCCTCTACCTTATATACCAAAGATTTTACATTCAGAAGAGATGTTTTACATTTATTAACGATTAAGTAAATTATATTTGAAAGATACAACCCGTACATGAAAAGATTAGTTCAATTAATACTTTTACTATTTGTCATCTTCAATAGTGCCTACGCCCAAATAAACATCAAGGGGAGGATTCTGGACAAGGCGGATGACAAACCTCTGACCAATGCCTCAATTATTTTATTGAACCGCGACTCAGTCCTTCGTTATTTTAACAGAGCCAATGAAGAGGGAAAGTTTCAGGTAAAAAATATCAAGCCCGGAAGCTATATTATTTTAGCCACATACCCCAAGTTTGAACTCTACAGTGATACGATCCAAATTGCAGATAAAGATCTCGACTTGCATGATATCAAAATAAATTCCCAAAGAAATGTTTTGCAGGAGGTGATTGTTACACGTCGTCTTCCAATTACACTGAAAGGCGACACCATCGAATATGATGCGGCGAGTTTTGCCACGGAAAAGAATGCGAAGTTAGAGGATTTACTACGTCGTCTCCCCGGTTTTACGGTTACGGGAGACGGAAGTATCACTGCCCAAGGGAAATCTGTACAGAAGGTGTTTATCGATGGGGAGGAGTTTTTTGGTTATGACCCCAAAATAGCCATTCGAAATGTACGTGCAGATGCTGTCGATAAGGTCCAGCTCTATGAAAAGAAATCCGAGGAAGCCGAGTTATCAGGTATCGATGATGGCGTAAGGATCCAAACCGTTAACGTAGTACTTAAGGAGAAAGCAAGAAAGGGTGTCTTTGGAAACATGGAGGCGTTGGCGGGATCCAAAGGATTGTATGCTGGAAATCTGTTCGCGGCCAAATTTAATAAGACCGAGCGAATTGGGATTACGGGCAGTCACAATAACATGGGTAGTTCAAGTGGCCGTGAAGGTTCTTTACGGATGAACAACCAGATTACGGGCGAACCACTGAATACAAATCTTGGAGCAAACTATGAAAATCAGTTCTTCAAAAAGGCCTCGAAAGTAAACGCCAACTATGGGTATGACAACAACAGCAACAAAAACCACTCGGAGACTTACAATAAAAATGTGCTGCCTGATCAATCCATTCAGGAAAAAAACAGTAAAAACGATAGCGAGAGACATAGCCGAAGTAATGGTTTCAGATCAAACCTTAACATGCGACTGGATTCCACGCAAAATATGGAACTCCAATCCAATGCCAATTGGGCTACCAACGCTAATCTAACTTATACAGACAGCAAAACGGGCGATGGATCGGGCAACCCAATCAGTGACTTTAGGGAGAACAATCAATCGAACTCCTCAAGTTCCAACAATAATTTTCGCCTAAATTATAGAAAACGATTAAAAGCGGGGCGTTCTTTAAATGTGATGGTCGGCAATAATCACAAAGAGTCCGATTCAGAGAGTAAAGTCAATTCACGGACTTATTTTTACAAAACCGGGGATAGTACAATTATCAACCAAACGCGACATGGCCGGAATAAAGGCAATGACTTCAACTCTTCGATCAATTTCAACAACCGTATCAGTGACTATATCAATCTGGCTTTAGGCTACAGCTTCAATCATTCGAAGAGTACAAATACCCAAAATTCAATAAACAATATTACACAAAAGTTTGATTCACTATATTCTCAAAACCAGATCGACAATAATACCAATCAAGGTGTGAATGTACACTTTTCCTATCGCAAAGAAAAGTTGGAGATCAATTTTTCCAACCGTACGTTCTACAAGAATCAACAGTTAAATGATAGTTATAGATCAATTGATCTTGCCCGGAATTTCTGGGATAACAATTTAAATGTTGATGCCAATTATCGCCTTTCAAATAGCAAAAATATACGTTTAGCTTATCAAAGTTCGAATATCATTCCATCGTTTGATCAGTTACAACCACTGCAACCTCAGACCAATCCGTTGTTTCAACAAGTCGGTAATCCCGACCTAAAACGCGCGGTGAACAATAACATTTCGGCCAATTATAACGCGTTCAGTTTATTGAAAGGAACGAATATCAATATCAACGGGAACTTGTCATTTGTTAATAATCCTATTGTCAACAAAACAACCATACTAGACAACTCGGCTCAAATCAGTTCTTATGAAAACCTATCGGGTAAATCCAACTGGAATGGCGGCTTGAACATCAATCATATGCAGCCATTGGCCAATCGTCGCATCAATTTTAACAAGAGTGCAAACGTCAGGTTTAACAACAGCTACAGCTATACCAAATTTGAAGGCGGACAGTCCGGCGGCGAGTTTCTACTGAATAATGCAAAGAATACCAACTTTAGTTTAGGTTCAAGCTTAAATGAGCAGGACTCAGAAGGATTCGACTTTGATCTTTCGGCGAATGCTGGTTTTAATGTACAGCAAAACTCGATCAACACCCAATACAACGCAACAAGTTTTCAAGGCGGGACTTCGGCGTACATCAAATACTTTTTACCGAAGAAGTTTAATGTCATGGCAAACATTTACTATAGCTATACAGGACCTACGAAACTTTATAAAAAATCAATCAATCAATTTTATACCAATATTGAATTAGAGAAAAAAGTACTGAAAGATGAGAGTATGACACTCAGCTTAAAGGCCTTTGACCTGTTCAATACATTTAACAACACACGTCGTAATGCGAGTGACACCAACTATTCAGAGTCCGTTCAACAGGTATTGACACAATATTTTTTGGTCGGTGTAAAATGGGATTTCAACAAATATCTAGGGAAAGGAAATGATTAAAAAAATATATTTGACCGTTATCATCTGCTGCCTGTGTGGTTTATCGCTTCAGGCACAATATGCCTATTTTGGAAGTAGGGGTACGATCAGTTTTGACAAAGTCACGTACACAAAAGCACGCATGCGGCAGCTATCCAACGACATGAGCTCGAAAGGAATGGACAGAGGGATGGGCATGATGGAATATCTCGACAAGATGCCGGATTCACATACGGAAAAATTAAACTTCTACTTTGATGAGAATTCTACCGTGTTGATGCCTGAGGAAAGCGTAGTTAACGAAAAACAACGTGGTGAAGTCAAAATGGCCGCACCTACGATAACTTCGGGCACAGGCAGAGGGGGCAGATCTCAGGGTGCGGTCCGAATCGGAGGAAACCAAAGAGGGCAATTTAGGGGTGGCGCCAACAAGAACGGCAAAGTCCTCTACCAGGATCTGAAAACCGGCACAGCAGACATTCAGCTTGACATCGACGAAAAATACATTCTTTCGGAAACTTTGGACAGCATTACTTGGCGTTTCACGGAGGAATTCCGAAATATCGCCGGAGTAAACTGCCGCAGAGTCAATGGTGCTACCAAAGACTCACTCTATCTGATCGCTTACTATTCGGAAGAGATTCCAGTATCGGCAGGACCAGCATTAAGCCATGGTCTCCCGGGCATGATATTGGGCCTTGTCATCCCTGAAATGCATATTCAATATTGGGCTACAAATATCGCCTATACCAATAAACTTGTTCCTTCTGATTGGCGGGATAAAAAATCAAAAAAAATGAAACTTGCTGAATTTTCGGAAATCTTTGGCAGATATATGCCACGCAATCGCCAAAACGAGTCAGCTAAAAAAAGGATATTAGAGCAACTGGTGTATTGAAAATGTCAGTTTGGCAGTACCTAAGGACAAATTGATGACAAATAGTGTTTTTTTTACAAAACTTTTGGATTGGCATAAGGGTTGATAATAGACTGATAGAATTTATTTAAGTAAAAAATTAAAACACAAGATATGTCTAAAATTATAGGAATTGACTTAGGTACTACAAACTCATGTGTTGCCGTAATGGAAGGTAACGAGCCTGTAGTAATTACGAACAACGAAGGTAAACGTACAACTCCTTCGATCGTAGCTTTCGTAGAAGGTGGCGAGCGCAAAGTTGGGGACCCAGCAAAGCGTCAAGCAATTACTAACCCACATAAAACTATTTATTCCATCAAACGTTTTATGGGACTTTCATACGATGAAGCTGTAAAAGAAGCTGAACACGTACCTTATAAAATCGTTAAAGGTGACAACAATACACCGCGTGTAGAAATTGACGACCGCAAATATACACCACAAGAGATCTCTGCTATGATTCTTCAAAAAATGAAGAAAACCGCTGAGGATTTCTTAGGTCAAGAAATAACTGAAGCTGTCATTACAGTTCCTGCATATTTCAACGACGCACAACGTCAAGCAACAAAAGAAGCTGGTGAAATCGCTGGTTTATCTGTAAAACGTATCATTAACGAACCTACAGCAGCAGCTTTAGCTTACGGTTTGGACAAAGCACACAAAGACATGAAAATTGTTGTGTTTGACTGTGGTGGTGGTACACATGACGTTTCGGTATTGGAATTAGGTGACGGTGTATTTGAAGTTAAATCTACTGACGGTGACACACACTTAGGTGGTGATGACTTTGATAACGTAATCATCAACTGGTTGAATGAAGAATTCAAAAGTGAAAACAATGGCTTTGACTTGAAAAAAGATCCAATGGCATTGCAACGCTTAAAAGAAGCTGCTGAGAAAGCGAAAATCGAATTATCAAGCGCAACTTCTACAGAAATCAACTTGCCGTATATCACTGCAGATGCAACTGGTCCAAAACACTTAGTCCGTTCATTATCACGTGCTAAATTTGAGGCTTTGGCAGCTGACTTGATCAAGAGAACAATTGCTCCTTGTGAGTCTGCATTGAAAAATGCTGGTTTCAGCAAATCTGATATTGACGAAATTATCTTAGTAGGTGGTTCTACGCGTATCCCTGCAATCGTTGATGCTGTAAAAGCATTCTTCGGAAAAGAGCCTTCTAAAGGTGTAAACCCGGATGAAGTTGTAGCTCTAGGTGCTGCTATCCAAGGTGGTGTATTGACAGGTGAAGTAAAAGACGTTTTATTATTGGATGTTACTCCACTTTCATTGGGTATTGAAACAATGGGTGGTGTGATGACTAAATTGATCGAAGCAAATACAACAATTCCAACTAAAAAATCGGAAACGTTCTCTACTGCTTCAGACAATCAGCCATCTGTAGAAATTCACATCTTACAAGGCGAGCGTCCTATGGCAAATCAAAACCGCACTATCGGCCGTTTCCATTTGAACGATATTCCACCAGCTCCTCGTGGCGTTCCTCAAATCGAAGTTACTTTTGATATTGATGCCAATGGTATCATCAAAGTATCTGCAAAAGATAAAGCTACTGGAAAAGAACAAAATATCCGCATTGAAGCATCTTCAGGTTTGTCTGACGACGAAATCAAACGCATGAAAGAAGAAGCTGAAGCAAATGCTGATGCTGACAAAAAAATAAAAGAAGAAGCTGACAAAGTAAATGCAGCTGACGCTTTAATCTTCTCAACTGAAAAACAATTGAAAGAATATGGCGATAAAATTTCAGCAGATAAAAAAGCGCCAATTGAAGCTGGCTTAACAAAATTAAAAGCTGCTTACGAAGCGAAAAACTTTGCTGATATCGATGCTGCTTCTGAAGAATTGCAAAATGCTTGGAATGCTGCTTCTGAAGAAATGTACGCTGCTTCGCAAGGTGGTGCACAACAACCTCAAGGTGATGCAGGTCAAGCTCAAGGTGGAAACCAAGGTGGTGATGATGTAACTGACGTAGATTACGAAGAAGTGAAATAATCACTCCTCCTCATAAAAAAAGCTCCAGGATTATTCCCGGAGCTTTTTTTATGTCTATTACTTTCACTATCTCGTTTAACCTTCACCGCAATACACTTATGCATTTCCAGCTACTTCTTATCCTTATAGTGACTTAAGATTCCTTTGTCCAAAGTAGCCCAAATACCTGCTGGCATCGCCGCTCTCTTTAAGGCATTATTGGTCCAGGTATTGCACGAATAAAACATGCTATAGGCTCCTTTTGCTTCGTAAAAGGCGTCTGAGTCGCCATACTGCGCATCTGTTTTCACCAAAATAGCTTCCGCTTGATTTCGATCCAACGAATCTTCTATATATTTTATCAGATCACGGTATTGGGATTTACTGATCTGATAAGCAAAACATAATTCATCTTGCTGAACCGAATTGTAGTAGGTCACATGAATGGCAGACTCCCCTAATCCAAAGGCAGCCACAAAGGCTGTCGATGCTTTAAGATCCTTCCATTCTGGTGTATCCAAATAGAATCCTTTATCCCCCCAACCGATACCGACATACCGATATCCGCTATGTTTCCCCACCGTATTCCCATAAGGAAATAGTTGCGACCAATCCATCTCTTCGTTAACGACAGGCAATACGATATCGGTATGAACACCATTGGACTGAACAAAAACCTGAATCGTCTTCTCTTCGTCTGTATTTTTCCTTGGAGCCGAAATTCTTGACAAACTGTATTCAGCAACAATATAGAGCACACAAAAAGACAACAATCCTAAAATAAGATAACCAAACACTTTAAGAATTTTTTTCATCAAAGATTTATTTCCGCTCAATTAATCTAGCGCACAGGTCAAAAAAAAACCTGTATTGCTTGACAATACAGGTGAAAGATAAGCTATTTCTTTTAGCTCTTAAAATAACTTTTCTGGATATACTCCATCAGCCACCAATTTTGAAATTGATTCTTGTACGATAGGTTTATCTTCTTTATAAGTTACGCCAAACCATTTCGAAGAAGTTGGGATTACCTTAAAATCAGCCAATTTATGCTTCACCATATAATCTGGTACAGAAGGAATGAAAAATTCTGCTTTTAAATTTTCCTTATTTTCCTCAACAAATGCAGGGAACATCGCCTGAGCTACTTCGAAAATCTTTGGTGTAAAACCCCAGAAGTTCATCGAAACACGGGTTTTAGGATCTAGATCTGTCTCCACCCCATTTTCCTCATAAACGATTTTGCGATCGTCGCCTTCGCCTTTGTAGTATATATTTGTACGTTCAGTTACACTTTCCATATGTCCAGAAGGGGTAACCTCACATACTCCGCGTGAAACGTAGCCATAATCGGACATGGTATTTCCAACCTGGAAGCCCATCAACGACATTTGTTGATCAGAAACCTCGGTTGTTAAGAACTCGGCCATTTTCTGAAAAGAATCCGATCCGTAGAAATCGTCTGCATTGATTACACAAAATGGTTCATGCACTTTATCTTTAGCACTCATCACCGCATGGGCAGTACCCCAAGGTTTTGTTCTTTCGATAACGTGATTAACACCGAATTTTGTTAGGTCAAAATCTTGAAAAGCGTAATCTACTTCTATTTTACCTTTCAATTTTTCATCAAATACTGTTTTCATCTTTTCCAGAAATTCTTCCCGGATAATGAATACAACTTTTCCAAATCCTGCGCGAATAGCATCGTAAATTGAATAGTCAATAATTGTCTCGCCGTGTGGGCCAAAACCATCTACTTGTTTTAAAGAACCATACCGGCTAGCCATTCCTGCTGCCAAAATCAAAAGGGTTGGTTTACTCATATTTAATTGCGTTAATAGAATTTTCTTTTCGTCCGCAAACTTAGCTAAAATTGCCCTCAAAAGCAAATTTAGCTAAGTTCGGCTCCGCCTTCAAAGGTATAGTATTGAAACGAAAAGAATCCAAAAATTAGTATTATTTCTTTTTTAAGAATGCGTTTAATAAACCCGTCGCTAGTTTGCCCAAAAACTTAACTCCCTCTCTTGCTAAGGTCGTTGTTGCCGTTCGTTGGGCAGCTTCTAGAGGTGTCTGTCTTCTGGAGCTTGGCCGACTTGTTTTTTCCGCTTCTTTTTCCTGGGCCGCGCGTTGTTCTTCCTGTGCTGCAGCCTGCATTCTTTCGTCTATGATTTCAGCCGCAGAGCGATTTTCTTGTCGCTCCTGATATTTTGCCCGCAAATCAGACTGATTGATAATTTGGCTAACCGTTGCATCATCTGCAGGTCCCATAACTGCACGCGCCGGCACCAAATGTGTAGCGACAACCTCTGTAGGAATACCTTTATCATTCAATACTGTGATTAATGCCTGTCCAGTACCCAAAGAAGTCAGGACCTGATCAATTTCATAAAAATCGGATTTTGGATAGGTTTTTACAGTCTTCTTTAAATTTTCAGCATCGTTGGGTGTAAAGGCACGCAATGCATGTTGCACACGGTTACCCAGCTGGGCCAATACAGATTCAGGTACATCGGTTGGAGACTGTGTACAAAAGAAAACGCCGATCCCCTTCGAACGGATAAGGCGAATGATTTGATCCACTTGAGTCAAAAAGGCTTTAGGAGCCCCATTGAACAGCAGGTGGGCTTCATCAAAGAAGAAGACCAACTTGGGTTTGTCCAAGTCACCCACCTCAGGCATATTTTTAAATAGCTGGGCCAATAAGCTCAATAAGAATGTAGAATAAAGCACCGGCTGATCTTGCACATCGGAAATATTCAATAGGCTAATCACACCCCTACCATCTACCTTCTGAAATAGATCGTTAATATCAAATTCTTTCTCACCAAAGATATGCGCTAGCCCCTGCTGTTCCAATGCGACGATCTTACGCAGGATGGTTCCCGAGCTTGCCGAACTAATCTTACCATAATCACCTTTGATTTCTTCGCTGCCGGGTCCTTCAGAAAGGTAAGTAAGCAGTTTCTTCGTATCTGAGAAATCAATCAACGGCATTTGGTGATCCTGTGCATATTTGAACATCGCAGCCAATACGCCGGTCTGTGTTTCATTAAGTTCGAGTATCCGGCCCAACAAGACGGGCCCAAAATCTTCTACAGTAATCCGCATCGGAATCCCCTTATTGCCGGACAGTGAATACAGTTCTACCGGAAACGACGATGGCTCAAACGGCACCCCCACAGCATTTCCCCGATCAATAAGGGCTTGGTTGGTCACCCCTGGCACTGCTAGGCCCGATAGGTCACCTTTAACATCCAGCATAAATACTGGTACAGAGGCATCCGACAATTGTTCAGCGATCAATTGTAGCGTACGTGTTTTACCGGTTCCGGTAGCCCCTGCAATAAGTCCGTGACGGTTCATCATTTTCAAGGCTAAATTCACTTTTGCCTCTGCCAGAATTTCGCCATTAAGCATTCCCGCTCCCAGATAGATAAACGCTCCTTTGGGATTATAGGAAGCTTGAACCTTCTCTATAAATTGTTCTTTATTTGCCATACAAAAGGCTTAATATTTATAAATCAATAAAAATTGAAAACTTTTCAAAAAATAATCTCTTCGTCACAATTTCGTGCCAAATTTTATTTTTAGTGCACTATTAATTTGAATTTAACATAGAATTACTATTTTTACGATGTAAACAGTAAGATTAAAGGTAATAAAAAATGTTAAATAAGCAGTTTAGATTTGTGGCAGCATTCCTTTGTGCTATCATCTTTTTCACAAAGATGGCCATCTCTATTTCGCCTATTTTTTCAAACAGCTTAGATCAAAGTACCATCTTACAGGTCGTTTTACAACTGGAAATCGAAAACAATAACGGCGCAAGTAATGATACACTTGAAACTGCCTCAAAATTTTTCAATACAAAAACAGAAGAACCTATTGTATTTGAAACCATTCTCGTTGAGAACCAAGGAAAACAGAAGAATTATCTTAAAAATGAGAAAAGCATTTTAGCTTTCCATCCTACGGTTCCAACACCGCCTCCTAACTATTCATAAAGGCATCCCTAGGGATGTATCCCGTCAACCCGCATGCTAAAGGTAAAGTATGTGCGGTAATCTTTGATTTTTCTGAAGTAATCGGCTTTGGCTCTGTTGATGTTATCGTTGATTTGGCTCGGCACTAACGCTTTGTTATGCTGTTGAACGCCAAACGGTATACATGATACAACGCCAGTTAAAGGTCGCCTGATGAAAATTTTTTACAGATAAACACAAATTTTATGTTTGGAACTCGTACGTCGGCTTTTCTGAAACTATCGAAAAGAGACTTAAAATATGACTTCCCTGCTAGTGTTGTGGTGTTTTTGGTGGCACTTCCATTATGTTTGGGAATTGCAATGGCCTCTGGTGCGCCATTGTTTGCAGGATTATTGACTGGTGTAATTGGTGGAATCGTTGTCGCTTCAATCAGTAAATCACCACTCAGTGTAAGTGGGCCAGCTGCTGGTCTTACAGTTATTGTCTTAGGTGCTATTCAGAGCCTAGGGGCATATGAAACCTTTCTACTTGCCGTCGTGATTGCCGGTGTAGTACAAGTTATTCTCGGTATATTAAAAGCAGGGATGATCGGAAACTATTTCCCTTCAGCAGTCATTGTCGGTATGCTTGCTGCGATCGGTATCACAATTATCATGAAGCAGATTCCTTTGGCATTGGGCTTAGTGGAAACACATGCCTTCGAAATGGACAATGGTCATGGTATCGGTGCCTATTTTGACACGATAGCCTCTGCGATCAACTTTGGCGCATTGATCATTTGCGCCTTGTCATTGGCGATCCTAATCTTTTGGCCATCTATTCCAAAGCTCAACAAGGTGCCAGCCCCATTGGTTGTCGTGATGCTAGGCGTAAGTTTAGCTTATCTTTTCAACGGCTCAGCATTCCAGTTGCATGACAAGCAATTTGTATTAGTCCCTATTGTCGGTTCTTTTGCTGAATTCACAGGATTATTTACCCTCCCGGACTTTACACAGATTGTCAACAAAGATGTGTGGATAGCTGCATTTACGATTGCAATTATTGCAAGTTTAGAGACTTTATTGAGCATCGAGGCCGTTGATAAAATAGATCCCTACAAAAGAAATACGCCAACCAACCGCGAACTTGTTGCACAAGGCATCGGAAATATGACCAGTGGACTTCTGGGAGGTCTGCCGTTGACCTCCGTAATTGTACGCTCATCAGCAAACGTCAATGCAGGCGGAAAAACAAGGCAATCTGCCATCATGCATGGTATATGGCTATTGGTCGCTATGCTCGCTATCCCAACAATGCTGAACATGATTCCTTTGGCCTGTCTGGCGGCCATCCTTCTCCATACAGGATATAAATTGGCTAAACCAAGTCTATTCACCTCAATGTACAAAAAAGGCTTAGATCAATTTATCCCATTTTTTGTCACCATTGTAGCGATTGTGTTTACCGATCTCCTTATGGGGGTAGGGATAGGTATTGTCGTGGCGACATTCTATATCTTAAGAGCCAATATGAAAAATGCTTTTAAATATAATATTGAAAAAGACAATGAAGAAGATAAGGCTGTCATTACATTAGCGGAGGAAGTATCATTTTTGAACAAGGTTCCTATCCAACAAAAATTGTACAGCTTACCAAAATCGATCAGTAAGATCCGAATCGATGGGACATTCAGTAAATTTATAGACAAGGATGTCATCGAAGTCATCAAAGATTTTGAACAGAATGCCAGAAGTAAAGGCAAAGACATCGAACTTTTGCAGGTGGTCTATAAGAAACCTTCATAGGATACGGACCTTTGACGTATCTCGTAGGCCATTCCCTTCCATTGGTCGGCTAGCAAGCTGGATTGAAATGGGGGGGAGACGGTTATTGAATAGCAAGAACAGCTATTCAATAAAAATAAGTTGTTTGAAGTAAACAATGAATTTAGACATTTGTATTATTATAATAAAATTGAAACGATGCCTTCGGGCAAGAGTGAAATAAGAAGAATATGGAAAATAAAGATTTAAAAATAGGATTTGACAATATCATTAAGGGAAATAAAGAGTGGATGGAGTTTGTAAAGAATGATGCTACAGGGCGGTTCCAACAGCTTTCTAAAGGTCAAAATCCAGAAATTCTTTGGATCGGTTGTGCCGATAGCCGAGTACCTGCAAATGAATTGACAGGTACAAAGCCTGGAGAGGTATTCGTTCATCGTAATATTGCCAACATGGTCATTCACTCCGATATGAGTATGCTTTCCGTCTTAGACTATGCGGTCAATGTTTTGAAAGTAAAACATGTCATTATCGCAGGTCACTATGGCTGTGGTGGTGTAGCAGCCTCTTTAAGCCGCAAGCAGTACGGTATTATTGACAACTGGTTGGGTCATATCAAAGATGTATATCGCTTACACAGTGCAGAGATTGATGCGATCCAAGAGCATGATAAAAAAGTAGATCGTTTAATCGAGCTCAATGTACAAGAGCAAGTTTTCAATCTGTGCGCGACGTCAATCATTCAAAATGCATGGAAAGAGCGTGATGATCTTGCCGTACACGGCATGATTATCAATATCGGCACTGGAGAATTGATCGATCAACACTGTACGTTTACCAATAATGACGAGCTAGGTGAAGTCTTCGCTTATAAATAGCGTAGTAATAAAAATCGGTAAAAAGGGGCGAAATTTCGTCCCTTTTTTATTGTGGGTCCAAACCTTATTACGTCTTCCCATTCTTACCGATACAGCCAGCACATTCAATCACTCATACTAAGGCGAATATCTACGATCTCCTAGCTAATATCTCGCTACGAATAATTAACTTTGTATTATGAGTGAAGAAAAATCATTAAATTTTATCGAGGAAATTGTCGAAGAGGATCTTCGAACAGGAAAGCATGGCGGACGTGTATTGACACGTTTTCCTCCTGAGCCAAATGGTTACCTCCACATTGGTCACGCCAAATCCATCTGCTTGAATTTTGGATTAGCACAGCAGTATAATGGCAAGACTAATCTACGTTTTGATGACACTAACCCTGTCACTGAGGATACCGAGTATGTTGAAAGCATCAAGAAAGATATTCAATGGCTTGGATTCCAGTGGGCAGAGGAATTATATACTTCAGATTATTTTGAGACACTATATCGTTATGCCGTTGAGCTAATAAAAAAAGGTCTAGCTTATGTGGACGACAGCACTGCTGAAGAAATTGCAGCAGCAAAAGGTACCCCAACAGAACCCGGTGTTCCGACACCATATCGCGACAGGTCTATTGATGAAAATTTGACCTTATTCGCAAATATGCGCGCCGGTAAATACCAAGATGGCGAAAAAGTACTTCGGGCAAGGATTGATTTGGCTAGCCCAAATATGCACTTGCGCGACCCTTTATTATACCGCATCAAGCACGCGCATCACCACAGAACGGGGAATCAATGGTGTATCTATCCGATGTATGATTTTGCACATGGCCAATCAGACGCCATTGAGAAAATTACACACTCCATCTGTACATTGGAATTTATTCCACATCGCCCACTTTATGATTGGTGTATAGATAAATTGGAGATTTTCCCTTCCAAACAATACGAATTTGCACGTTTGAATATGACCTATACTGTCATGAGTAAACGTAAATTACTGCAACTGGTCAATGATAAGTTTGTTGAAAGCTGGGACGACCCGCGCATGCCTACGATCTCAGGATTGCGCAGAAGGGGGTATACACCGGCGAGTATCCGCAACTTCTGTGAAAAAATCGGTGTTCAAAAACGTGAAAACATGATCGATGTCAGTCTTTTGGAATTCTGTATCCGTGAGGATCTCAACAAAACGGCATGGCGCAGAATGGCTGTACTTGATCCAATCAAATTGGTGATCACAAACTATCCTGATGGTCAGGTAGAGGATCTTATTGGTGAGAATAACCCTGAAGTCGAAGGCGGTGAAGGTTCACGCTCCATTCCATTTTCAAAAGAGCTCTGGATAGAGCGCGATGATTTTATGGAAGATGCACCAAAAAAATTCTTCCGCTTGGGCCCTGGGCTTTCCGTACGTTTGAAACATGCTTACATCGTTACCTGTCATGATTTTGTGAAAGATGAAAACGGAAACGTGACGGAAGTTCATTGTACCTATGTTCCAAACTCAAAATCAGGAGAAGATACTTCAGGATTAAAAGTTAAAGGAACAATCCATTGGATCTCGGTTCCACATGCGAAAGAAGCCGAAGTAAGGTTGTACGACAGATTGTTCAATGATGAAAATCCTGCCGCTGCAGAAGATTTTAAAGCATCGATCAACCCTGAAAGTTTACATATTATCCAACGTGCTTACATTGAACCGGATCTGGCTAACGCTACGCCTGGAAAGGGATATCAATTTATACGATTGGGTTATTTTACATTAGACACACAGTCAACGCCAGACCATCTAGTCTTTAACCGTACGGTTACATTAAAAGACTCTTGGGGTAAGGAAGTGAAGAAAAACGCGTAAAACCGTAACTCCTAAAATAGAACAGGTCGGATTCATTCCGACCTGTTCTATTTTAGGAGCGTTCCTATTCCATTCAATATGCATTGACATACCGGATTTGTATCCCCATTAGCCCCGCTAAACGAAACTCCAGTCCTCCCTCTTGCCCTCAACGCTCATAGGAGGTATTTCGTACACAATCCGCAGTTGCGCGAATGACATACTTTCATAACGTTTGCTCGTGCTCAGGCGAGACAAATGCGTGTAATAGGCCTATTATCCCAATTTGGCTTGAAAAACTATTACAGCGGATTTACACCTACCCATACTTTCCCATTTTTTACAACAGTAATTTATAAAGGTACATCATCTGCAATAGGAAAAACATCGTATCATTCATTTTTCAACCTGATTATCGTCACTCTTTTGCCCTGATTTTAGCAATAGTTTTACAGCAAACAAAATACCCTTAATGATATGAAAAAGCTACTTTTAATTGCACTAACACTTACCCTAGGCGCACTAAGTTTACAGGCACAAACAATCCCTAATCAACGCTGGCAAATGAGACTCAGAGGTGTGACAGTCATGCCAAACGAATCGGCCAAGATTAATACCATAGGCGGAGACGTCGACATCAATACGAAATTTATCCCTGAACTTGACTTCACCTATTTCTTCACAAAAAACATTGCGGCGGAATTGATCCTTGGGACTACAAAACATAAAGTTAATACAACAGGTTCGAATTTAACTGCCATTGGTGGCAGTCCATCCAGCAATGTGGATCTTGGGAGTGTATGGCTCCTCCCTCCCACACTGACAGCGCAATATCACTTCCTCCCCGACGGTGCCATTAAACCCTATGTAGGAGCGGGAATAAATTACACCATATTCTATAGCGTCAATGCGGGGCAAACGGTTAAAAATGTAAAATATGATAATGCTTTCGGCTTTGCGACTCAACTGGGAATTGATTTTAAGCTATCTGAAAAATATTTCGTGAATTTAGATGCTAAGTATATTCTTTTAAAGACCGATGTCAATGTGGATGCATCAAACCTCGCCCCCAACCTATCCATACCGGCAAAAGTTGACATCAACCCATTCCTGCTCGGCTTTGGAGTCGGCATGAAATTTTAATAACTCGGCTCATTCCCTATCCTATATGTATCGAGGCCTCTTCCAATATTTTAGAAGAGGCCTCATCTGGTTTCTTATCTCAAATACGTTAATCCAATGCCCCATTAGGCGTGCCTGGTAATTTGGTTCAGTTCATCATCAAAATTATTCTACGCCGTACCAATTTTGATATTGCTGTCTCAACTGCTCAACACGTGCCAATCGTTTGGTATCCTTTGCTTCAAATAAAATAGCCTTATACCGGTCTACAGAGTCCAAGCCGGTCTGAATATCATTCCACTCAAAGCTCAGGTTTTTCTTATCCATTACCAATTGATGTAGGTATTCCATATTTTCAGCGACATAATCAAGGTTCCGGTCCATCATCCTGTTGGCCAGCTGAGGTTGCCCCGAGCGATACAGACTATCGATAATATCGGCATAATTGATGGCGTCCGACATCGCATATACGCGATCGGGCAATTGATCGTATGCTTTTTTTGCCACCTCCCCAGCTTGTTTGACCTGGCCATTGGCTAAAAGCATTCGGGCAGCTTTTCCAAATATATCACGGGCGTACATGCTTGCAAAGCGGAACGAATCTGTATCCAAGTATTGTGCATTTTTAACATTACCCCAATGATACGTATGCATAATATTGCTATATAACGCCTCCATATTAACTAGCCCACCCTGCTCACTTCGTTTTCCTGTCGACTGATCTGTAGCAGTGACAGGCATCAATCGAGAAGTAAAGCCCTCATTGACCAGGTATTTATCCAGTCCCAACTTAATATCACTTGGCAGCATATTCGAAAAATATATCGGTCTGTCCCAATGATTATTTTCAAGCACGGATAACAGGGTTAAATCCGACCTGGTCAGATGATCATTCGGAATTTCCCATTCCATTGCAGAAACTATAGCTCCCTGAAAATACGCCGGAACCGCATTTTTCTTAACCACCTCGTCTTTATCAATGCGCAATTGGACTTTCTTGGAAGGGAAATAGTTTTCCATATCACCGGAATTCAGCTGAACTTTATACTCCGGATCATCCGATGTGACAAACTGCAATAACTGCTGTATATCTACCGCATTGTCAAGTTGTCTATCTACGAAAGGGATATAATCACGAACGCCTTTTTTCGTCTTTTCAGCGGGAATCGTCACGGGGAGCCCTGCCGCTTGATACGTGGGTTGTTTGGCCTGTTGCATATACCAATCGCCTGTGAGATAGCTTAACACGACAACCCGAACATCCGGACGTACGCCCTCTACTTCTTGCAAATACCATACAGGAAATGTATCATGATCGCCATAGGTAAATAGAATAGCATTTGGAGCACAGGATTCCAAATAATTGCGTGCCATATCCCTTGCCAACGATTTCTCGGACCGATTATGATCATCCCAGTTTTGATGAGCCAAAATAATAGGGCCTCCCAACAGCGCAAAAGAAATACCTGTCGCTAAAGCGTAACGTGTTTGTACAAAACGGTTGAAAAACCGAACAAATGCTATTACTCCCAGCCCAATCCAGATCGCAAAAGCATAGAAAGACCCCACGTAAGCATAATCTCGTTCCCGGGGTTGCATAGGAGTTTGGTTGAGATAAACTACGATCGCTACCCCCGTAAACACAAACAGCAAGGTCAGTACCAAGGTATAAGGTTTATTGTTTCGGTACAGCCAGATCGCACCAGCTATTCCGAGTAGCAATGGAAGAAAAAAATAAGTGTTCCGGCTCGGGTCATGCTCCTGCGATCGAGATATTTTATCTTGCCCCCCTAAACGCCAATTATCCAATGGTCTGATCCCCGACAACCAGTTGCCGTCACTATAGGTCCCATATCCTTGCCTGTCATTCTGTCTACCCACAAAATTCCATAAGAAATATCGGGTATACATATCTCCCAGTTGAAAATTAAAAAAGAACTTAAAATTATCGGAAAACGTTGGCTGTTGCCCTTCTTTCAAATTGAGGTAACTTCTGTAATAAGCTTGATGGCTTCCATCTTGGCTATAGATACGCGGGAAAAAGGTTTCCTTATCAAATTGATATTTGTCTACCTGTGTGAAGGGAACATACTCCGACTTATCTTTCCGATAGCTCGTCTTACTATCGACGCCAACCACTTGCGAGTCATAATAAGGTCCTTTGAGTAACGGTTCCCGTATATATTGTTCACGGCTCAAATATCCTAAAAAAGAAAATACATTATCCGGCGCATTATTGTTCAAGGATGGATTTGCTTTCCCACGGATCATGACCATGGTGTAGGAACTGTATCCAAATAAAACAAAACAAAGAACCAGCAAGGCTGTATTGAGTGTATATTTCTGCTTTTTATAGGAATAATATAGACCGTAAATTATCAATCCCCCCAATAATAGGCACGAGAAAAAAATTCCGGTACCAAATCCCATTCCCAATGAGTTCACAAATACGAGATCCACTTTAGCCGCTAGACCGACTAACCATTGAATAATTCCCCACAAAACGGCCCCCAAGATCAGCACTCCGACGAGGAAAGCTTTTATTGTCCCTTTCGCATTAACCTGTCGCGCTCTTCGGAAATAAACAACCATCGCGATAGCCGGGATTGCTAAAAGATTTAATAGATGCACTCCGATCGAAAGCCCCATAACAAAAGCAATAAAAACCAGCCAACGATCGCTACCGTCTTCATCTGCACGGACTTCCCACTTTAAAATTGCCCAAAATACAACTGCTGTACATAAGGAAGACATTGCATAAACTTCAGATTCTACTGCCGAATACCAAAATGAATCGCTGAAACTAAATGCCATTGCACCGACAACTCCTGCGCCGAAGATCTGCAGGTAGGTTGACAAAGAAGCTTGTTTGTCTTTGTTGAGTAGCTTTTTAGCAATGGCGGTTATTGTCCAAAATAAAAAGGTAACAGTAATTCCACTGCAAACTGCAGAACCTATATTCATCCAATAGGCGATCTGCCCCTTATTCCCTAAAGCGAGATTAGAAAATATATTCTGAATAAGAAGAAACAATGGTGCTCCCGGTTGATGTGCCACCTCCAATTTATAGGCACAGGCTATAAATTCACCGCAATCCCACCAGCTTACCGTCTTTTCAACTGTAGCGATATATACACAGGTGGCAATTAGTCCGCAAGCAAAACCGAGTAGAGAATTTAATCTATTGTACGTCATAAGGTCAATTGGTCTATTGTTAAAATCCTTTTTAGCACTTTAAGTTAAAAAGTTATCCTGACTCCGACACACGAATTAACACTATTTAACACCAGTACCTGACTGTAAACAGGCTATTCAACACTGAATATAGAGATCGACCTAAACCACGCTGCCGAGACTTTCAACCTATTTCAGGCTTTCACAATGAATTATCATAAAAAAGGGAGCTTATCTGCTCCCTTTTTTATCATTTTATGAGTTAGGCTAGTTTTTCAACAATCTTCTTTGTTGGACCAGGATTACTCATCGTATAAAAATGTAATACCGGAGCGCCAAATTTAATCAGCTCCTGACACTGTTGTACCAACCACTCTTCACCTACCTGTCTGACGTCGGCATTCGTTTTACATGCCGCGACAGCGTCACTCAGTTCCTCTGGAATATCTAAATGAAAAATTCTTGGCAAGGTCACCAATTGCTTTTTTGTTGTCAGTGGTTTTAATCCCGGAATAATGGGCACATGGATTCCATTGTCCCTACATTTTGTTACAAATTCCTTGTATTTTTCAACATTAAAGAACATCTGAGTCACAATAAACTCTGCTCCCATATCGACTTTTTGTTTCAGATATTTAAAGTCAGTATTGAAATTTGGAGATTCAAAATGCTTTTCGGGATACCCGGCTACTCCGATGCAAAAATCAGTCTTTTCCGACGTGATAATGTCTTCATGCAGATACTTTCCTTTATTCATATCGGTTACCTGTTCCAATAGGTCTGTTGCAAAAGCATGTCCACCATCGGTTGGTATAAAATCGGCATCGCCCTTACGTGCATCACCCCGCAACACCAAAACGTTATCTATCCCCAGGAAGTTCAAATCGATCAATGCATTTTCAGTTTCCTCTTTTGTAAAACCCCCACATATCAAATGTGGCACCGCATCCACTTTATATTTATTCATGATGGCCGCACATATCGCCACTGTCCCAGGACGTTTACGATAGGAAACACGTTCCAGTAATCCACTCGCATGCTCTTTATAGATATAATCTTCCCGATGGTAGGTGACGTCGATAAAAGGAGGTTTAAACTCCATCAGTTCATCCATGGTTTTAAAAATACTTTGGATGCCCTGCCCTTTCGCCGGTGGCAATAGCTCAAAAGAAAACAATGTTTTTCCTTTGGCATTCTGGATATGATCGATAATCTTCATTAAAAAACTGTTTTTAGTTTGGTTGGCTTACATCGAAACGCACACGTCGAGGAATCGTTTATCTACATGTAACTTATCTTTCCCACATGGAGTAGGGTAGAATTTAGCACCTTGAACAATACAGGTTGCTAAGGCTTCAACGGGTCTAGTCCCTCGGCCTTTCTCTATAAGCGTTGCTAATATCGTTTTAAAAAATCAAAAGACAAAAATTATTTTTCGAAAAGGCAAAAATAGCAGCAAAAAGACTTCAATAAACGATGTTTCAACGTCACTTTAGCTTTGTATCCATGCAACGACAGGATTCTTCACCATACCAATAGTTAAAGACCTAGAAAAACCAGTAGAATTAACGATCGAGGATCATAGACAGCGAAGAGATTGACTATGCCACAAGAACATTGGCTAAAGATTAGCTGCCAAAGAATTTCGTAAATTTTTGAGATAAAATGTGACCAATAAGAGTCCTTTAACATGGTACTCCTCTTTCGATCCATATTTAAATCCGTCAAATAAATAGTGATAGGCGACTAATGCCTCTTTTTCGTTGTAAAATAATTCCTTCCAAGAATCAGGAACATCTGCCCATGCCTTGAGCACAATGCCATTCTCGGCATAAATAATTGGTGATTCGACACCATCCATTCGATAATCGTGATGGGTGCCAGAGCTTGATATGTGTTGGAAATAAGCGATAGAATAATCTACGAAATTCAAGGCCCTCGCTTTTATCTCCTTTTCACTTTCTGATTTTACCGGAGCATTTCGCCATAAATTCACTTGGCTATCAAATTTACTGGGCGTTTCCCGGATAAGGGTTTTATCTAACACAAAGTTGATATAAAGTCTTTCACTAGTGGGTATACGTGCTGAGCTAAACTGTGAAAAATCACCTCTCAGCTGAACAAAATCTTTTTTTATTTTAACAATATCCAAAGCGACACTACCTTTTTTCTCATCCGTCAATTCTAATCTATCACCGTCAAATTTGTACTTACCAAAGAGTAAGATATCATCAATCGCCATGACAAACTGGTCCTTATCATGAAGCGAAAGAAAGGATCGGTATAGAATAGGATCATTACCATAGGTATCTGCCTCCACATTTTGGGGAGATTCTCTTTTTAATTTATGATACTCATCATTTGGATAGCCCAATATCATTTGGTAGTTACCTTCAGGAAACTCCTTTTTCTTCCCAAAGAAAGTACACGAAGACAATGAGAGTGTGAATAACAGCAGTAATAACGGTTTCAAAATCAATTAATAATTATGGCCAATAGTAATATTAATATATAAGGACCAAGATAAGAAATTACTGCAATAGTAAGTATAGGATATTCAATTGAATAAGCTTGGGGATATGTCTATTCCTTATACAGATCGACCAATCCCTCAGGCAATTCAACTTCAATGATCTCCTCTTCGCCATCAATTCCTAAGATCAAATCGTCGGACAGCGGAAACATCAGTTCTTTGCCATCCATATCTACTGTGGCGACAAATTGTTGTGGGAATTCCTGAACATCTGTTATTTGCCCCAGTTCGCCATGGTTTTCATCGATCACTAAAAATCCGATTAAATCAGTATATCTAAAATCATCCGGGTCTCGCTCGGGCATTTTATCATTGGAAAGATATAGCTTTTTACGAACGAGTACCTGAGCCTTATCGATATGATCCACATCCTCAAATGTTACATAAGCAGTGCTATTTTTTTGAAATTTAATGGCATCAACAAAATAAGGAACAAGCTTTTTGTCCACTTCTACAAAGACAACATCGATATCCAAACTCTCGTATTCTTCGAATTCAAAAAACAGTTGTACTTCTCCTTTAAGACCTCTTGTTTTACTGATGTAACCGATGTAAAAGCATTGATCAATAGTCATATTTTTCTTATTTGGCGATTAGCTGTGAGACATGATTTGGCAAACGATTAGCCTATTGGCTGTTTCAAAAAAAGCCGGCTCAAGATTGAGTCGGCTTTCTCGAATACTTTATGAAAGAATTAACCTTCAGTTTCTTCTGATGCAGGAGCTTCAGTCTCTTCAGCAGCAGTTTCTTCTGCTACAGGAGCATTTTTAGCAGCTACAGCAGCAGCTTTTTCTTCTTTTTTCTTAGCTTCAGCCACTAAAGCAGCTTTTTTAGCTTCAGCTTTAGTTTGTGCTAAACCATCTTTTTTACCAGAGATTCTAGCTTCTTGAGCGTCAGTCCAAGCTGTAAATTTAGCTTCAGCAGCAGCTTCATCAAAAGCACCTTTTTTCACACCACCTTGCAAGTGTTTTTTGTAAAGAACACCTTTGTAAGAAAGGATAGCGCGAGCAGTGTCAGTTGGTTGAGCACCTTTATTCATCCAATCCAAAGCTTTTTCAAAATCCAAAACGATAGTTGCTGGATTTGTGTTTGGGTTGTAAGAACCAATACGTTCGATGAATTTACCGTCACGTGGAGCGCGAGAATCCGCTACGACTACGTGGTAAAAAGGACGTCCTTTTTTACCGTGTCTTTGCAATCTGATTTTAGTTGCCATTTTTTAATTTTATTTTATGTATTCAACATATCCCCCGAGCTTCATACTAGAGGGGATGCAAAGATAGTTATTTTTTTTTAATCAGCGTTATAATTTAATAAAACTTCACTGAAAACGACAGGGTTAGCTTCTTTCAGTAACCACTTTCAGGTTAAACACGTCCTACGCACGTTAAGATTTTGCTCTTACCATACTGTAGGTGAAACAAGTCTTTCAAAAAATCAGTGTACAAAATAGCCCTTTTCTTCAAAACTTTCATGACTTCGCAGATACCAACAGCAATGATAGCAAACTGAAGGTTCTTTCTGGCCAATAAAATAAGACACTTTCAAAAAAAAGCTATTTTACCAAATGTAAAAGGATGAATTGTTTGCGTCCTATGTCTTCGAAATAGTCACTGACATTTTTGCCAATTCACTTTTTACTTTCTACCTTCATTCTATGAAATCTGTTGCGCCATTAAAAATACTCAAAGCTTCGGCCGGTTCAGGAAAAACCTTTAGCTTAACTTTACACTATCTCACACTCCTACTATCCAACGAGAATAGCTATAAGGAGATTTTGGCGGTCACATTTACCAATAAGGCAACCGCTGAGATGAAGGAACGTATCCTTTCGGTACTCCATGGCTTGGCAACAGGCGATCGTAGCCCTAAAATTGAAGATTTCAGAAAGCTTCTTCTCGAGCAACAGCCAGATTGGAACCCGCATCTAATACAAGAGAAAGCTTACCGTGTCTACCGTCGTATCCTACATGACTATAGTCATTTTACCATAAGTACAATTGATGGTTTTTCCCAAAAAGTCATTCGTGCATTTACTTATGAACTCAATCTTGATGCAGCTTATAAGATTGAAATGAATGTCAATAAAGTGAAAAATGACTTAACAGTCATGCTTAATCAATTGCTGGATGAACGCCCCGACTTACTTGACTGGATTATAGCGTATGCGGAAAAGAAAATAGCAAAAAATGAAAATTGGAACTACCGCCAACAATTAATGAGTTTGGCAAGCCTTATTTTCTCTGAAAACTTCCAGGAATTTGACGGCTATATCAACTCTGCTAATCCCAAGGAGGTTTTTAATCTCCTGAATCAGGAGGTTGAACAGAAGATAAACTCCTTTACCGAAGCGCTCTCCATGACGATTGAAGCGTTTAGTGAAACGTTCAAAAATTTTAACATCTCCGAAAATGACCTGAAAGGCAAATCGCGCAACAAAATAATCTCCGCTAGCAAAACCAACAAAAAAACGGAAAAACTGAGCGCTTCTGAAATCGCCAAAGTATTGGAAAAATACCTCCAATTGATCGATAATGAGGATGCTTTTACAGATAGTGACAAAAATATACGTTATGATCTTATCGCCGCACTAAGCCCCATCCTGGCATCTTTCCAGAAGCTACATGATAATCTATCCGCTTACATTGCGTATCAAGCGGTACAAAATAATCTCTATTACCTACGCCTGCTCAAGGAAATGAGCGACTTACTGACGCAATGGCGACGGGACAATGGCGCTCAATTAATTTCCGATTCACAAATTCTATTAAACAAACTCGGATTGAATGAAAATAGCGATCCAACATTTATCTGGGAGAAGATTGGCAATCGTTTTAACTACTTTTTGTTTGACGAATTTCAGGACACTTCGCGTATCCAATGGAAAAACTATAGTCCGCTTTTGATTAATGCGTTGGCCGATGCCAAAGGCACAGTGAGCGAACACCTGATCGTTGGTGATGTCAAACAAAGTATCTATCGCTGGCGAAATGGTGATTGGCGAATTTTACTCCAACAGGTAGAACAACAGATTGGTCATACCTTTCACCTGGACGAGGATAGCAAAACAACCTTTATCGAAAACGGGAGCCTCGAAACCAACTTTAGAAGTCTTCCAAATATCATCCATTTAAACAACTACCTCTTTAGTAGTATTCCCCAACATCTACAGCAGGTACTGAATGAAAAAGTATCCGAAAACCTCGATGAAGAAGGTAAACAGTGGTGGATTTCTGCCGGCAATGACAACATGTTGGTCAAAGCTTATGAAAACAGTCAACAAGAGGTCCCTGAGCATAAAAAAGGAAAACTTGACCAGTTAGGATCTATTGAAATCTCCTACATTCCTGTCACTGATGGACGCTATCGAAGAAATCAGGTTGTTGAAGAATCGCTCCTGCAGCTATGTCAAAAAATAGGCGACTGGATCGGCAGCGGTCGTTATCAGGCTCAACAGATCGGTATCCTGGTACGGAGTAATGCGCAGGCTAAATTGGTGATCCAAAAGCTCATGGATTTCAAAAAAGAGCAACAGCTTACATTTGAAGTGATATCAGGCGATGCATTATCCCTAGCGAGCAATGATGCTGTAGGATTATTGATCGAAACGTTGAAGGCTTTAGTCTATAATTCGGACAAACATACCATCCATAAAGCAAAGATGGTCTATCTCTACCAGCATATTCAAAATAAGACAATCGATCAAAATGCATGGTTAAAATTTGCTAGCAATGACATCCGTACCCTGAAAGATTATCTCCCTGAGGCGCTGATTGACTCCTGGGAAATGGCACAGAAGCAGCCTTTAGTCCATTTAATTGAGAAACTTATTGAAATCTACGGTTTTACAACCAAAGACAATATCCACCTCCCCTACCTCCTAGCTTTCAAGGATATGATCTCAGCTTTCTCCACCAATGGCGAACGTGGCATTATACAGTTCCTGGAATTTTGGGAAGAGGATGGCAATCGGGCTGTGCTCCCTTCCAACGGAGAAATTGATGCGATCGAGGTAACGACAATCCACAAATCAAAGGGCCTGGCTTATGATGTTGTGATGATTCCATTCTGTTCGTGGGATCTTGACGGCATGATTAATGGCGATTTTTGGATCGAGACATCAGATACCCCTTTTGCCCAATTGGGAAAAATTCCAATAAAATATACTTCCACGGTCGGCAAATCAGTATTTTTCAAGCAATATTTTGAAGAGATGCTGTTCAACTACATGGATGCCCTCAATACATTGTATGTAGCAACAACACGTGCTGTTGAACACCTCTATATTACGGCACCTTCCTTCAAAGAATCTGTTGACAAGAAGACGGGCGAAATTACTGGTTATGATATCAAAGATGAATATATCAGCGATGTACTCTATCAGGTCTTAGAGACTTCAACATCCCCGTTTACACTGGAAGAAAGAGGCATATATATCGATCAGATAATCGAACGAAAAAAAAGTCAGGCTCAAAAAAACAATATTATTTCCCTTCGCCATTATCCCATTTCCAAAGAATTGGAAATGGCCTTAGAAAAATCCAGTACGCGCAACATCAACGATATTATGATGCTGGAGAAAGCCGCGCAGTACGGCATATTGGCCCACGATATTATGGCCCAAATTTCAAAGGAAGAAGATATCCACAAACTGGTACGCCAGCTGATTCAGGAAGGCATCCTCTCCAAGGAAGAAGAGCCTTTTCTCATGCAGGAAATCAATCAGATCTGGCAGCACCCCATGATCAATAAATGGCTCACAGGAAACTATAAAATCTGGAACGAAGCGAGCATCATTACCGCCAAAGGAGAGACCATTCGTCCTGATAAAGTCTTCACTTCCAAAGAGGAAACAATTGTACTGGATTTTAAATTCACACAGACAGATTATATCGGACACAAATATCAAGTCGACAATTATAAAAAGAATTTGGAGAACCTGGGCTACAGCAACGTTAAAGCCTATCTCTACTATGCGAAATCAAATCAATTAACTGAAGTAAAATAACAGCACGATGCAAACAGCCTTTCTAAAATTAGTAGCAGCAGACATTCAAAAGCGTTTTGGAAACGACCTGAGTGAAATAGCCATCGTGTTTAATAATAAACGGCCAATTACCTATCTCAAAAAACATCTTTCTGAAGTGTACGGACAGGCCATTTGGTCCCCACAGTTCTTTACGATCCAAGAGTTTCTTAGGCTTTCGACCGATGATACCGAAGCCAGTCCTTTAACCCAATTTTTCCACCTGTTTAATATTCATAATGAGTTATTGGTCGCTGAAGGCAAACTGCCAGAAACGTTGGAAGAATTTTATCCGATTGCCGAAATTATATTGAGCGACTTCGGCCAACTGGATTACGACCTCGTCCCCATCGAGCAGATTTATTTAGAACTTTATGACAATACCAAAATCGACATCGCTTTCCAACATCTCACACAAGAGCAGCAAGGATTTATCCGTCAATTTTGGCAGTCTTTTTCTATTGCGGGGCATAGTGGAGTACAAGAGCGTTTTCTTCAACTTTGGAAAAGACTGCCCGTATTATATGATCGATTCAAAGAAAAGCTTAAAACAGAGGGCCAAACAAACTATCCGACAGTCTACCGTGATCTGGTTGAAGGTAAGGCTACGCATCAGCAGTTTGCATCTTCCTTCCAGCACATCCTTTTTGTCGGTTTCAATGCACTGAACAAGGCCGAAACAAAATTATTTAAACAATGGCAGGATGAAGGCCGTGCATTATTCTACTTTGATGCCGATGCCTATTACCTCGAAGACACGATGCAAGAGGCCGGCCTTTTTATTCGACGTAATATTTTTCAAACAGGTTTGGTCAACGCTTTAGGCGATAGCCCGAATATTATTGGCAATAGGACCTCAACCGTAAATCTATATGCCAGCACCGGAAAGATCAGCCAAACAAAATTGCTGTATGACATTCTCGAACGCAATAATAAAATGGAACAAACATCCGCCATTCTCCTAGCGGATGAAAACCTACTTGTCCCTTTGCTGCAAAGTCTACCCGAGGTCAAACCCAATATCACAACAGGATATCCCTTGACACAGTCTCCTATTTACGGAATACTAGACCTATGGCTGGAAGTCCATTTGGAGATATCCCAGCTCAAGAAACGGAAGATTCCTTATCAGATAATAGAAACCTTCATCAACCATCCGCTCAGTATGGTTTCTTTAGCCGACAAACTTCAGATTCAGAAGGAGATTGCCGATAAACAGCTCTTTGAGATCGCATTGGAGGAACTTCATATCAAAAGCTCTTTGCCTCAATTTTTTGTACCGATTGACAATTCAGCCTATTTGATACCCTCGCTCATCCTGCTCGTTGATGATCTGTTGCACAGTATTTCTTCTCAGGAGCGTATCCGCCAAATTGACAACAACCTCCTGATTGAAACAAAGAAAACATTGAATCAGCTGCTATTGGGCTTTGAAACTGTTGCTCCATTAAGTATCAGCTTCCAAATCGGCTTGATTAAAAAAGCCATCGCCCCAATAAATTCGGCCATAGAAGGTGATCCCCTAGAAGGTATTCAGATAATGGGGCTCTTGGAAAGTCGTTGTTTAAATTTTGACAACGTCTATATTCTAGGAGCAAATGAAGGCATTCTACCCAAAACGTCAAATTCACCTACTTTTATTCCTAACAGCCTAAGAAGTGCTTATGGGCTTCCCATATTAGAAAATCAGGATGCCTTGTCGGCCTATTTATTTTATCGCCATTTTCAATACAGTGAAGGAATACATATTTTCTACAATGGCTTGGTTGACGAAAGCTCTACTGGCGAAGAAAGTCGCTTTATCAAACAGCTGGAGTTTGAAAGTAAATTTAGATTTGACCGAAAAATTCAGCAACAGACCATTCAATTTGCGGATAAAGCCCAAGAAATTGTTATTGAGAAGCGTGGCGAGGTTTGGGAAAAGATGTACCAGGACTTTATCGTCAACCAGAAACGGATATCTGCAACGGCACTGACGACTTATCTGCAGTCCCCGTTGCAATTTTTTCTAAAACATATTGCCGGCATTAAAGAGCCCCCTTCCATCTCTCAGGAATTTGAGATGAATAAACTGGGAACTGTCATCCACAATGTGATGGAGAAGATATTCCTACCGTTCAAAGGACAACAGGACTTTACGCCCACAAGTGTCTTGCAGAAGCAGTTCGACAAGGTAGAGGCACAGGTGATCCGTGAAATAGGCCTGCAATATCAGATCGAATTAAAGGCAACAAATGATTTAAACAGCTTGCAGCGGATCATGCTGAAAATTGCCTGCGAGTATGTCAAGATGTATCTCGAATACGACATCAACAACTACAAAGCATTTCGGATTATTGAACTCGAGAATGACAACGATTATGTACTGCCCTTTCCTATTCAGATCAATGGAGAAGAACAACAGGTCACACTTTACGGTATTATTGACCGGGTAGACGAGGTCGTAACACACGACGATCGTATTATCAGTAGAATTGTCGATTACAAAACAGGTGGAGATTCGATCATGTTTAAAGGAATTGATCAGGTATTTGCGCCAAACACCGAAAATAAGGCGATGGTCCAAACCCTATTTTATGCCTATGTATTCGAACAGAAGACAGGAAGAAAACAACTTGAACCCCATCTCTATGTTGCGCGTAAAATGCGGGAAGAGGGCACATTATTCAGTGGTAAAGAAGGGGTATTGACCGATGAATTCCTTGCTTTCCAGAAAGAGAATTTTGTCGAATTCTTGCGGGATACTCTTCAGGAAATCTTTAATCCGGCTATTCCATTTCGACATAATCCGGACACGGTAGTTTATCCAAGCGACCCTTATACACTATTCTACCGGGAAGCGAGTAAATGGGCTGATGCAGAAGAATAAGTACAACAAAGGCTTTTTAATTAGGAGAGATAAAACTAAATGCGGTACATCAGTGGTACATAAATTGTATTTAAAAACAAAAGGGGAATTTACATTCCCCTTTCTATTTTAACGTTTGTTTCTTTTGATTGCATTATTGGCTCGGCGTTTCGCCGTTTTGATTTTGTAGTGGAACCAATGGTCTTTGAAGATCTTTCGCATGGTATTGTCAAAATGTCTCGTGATAAACAGATTACGCGCCCCCTTCAACTTTTCACTGATCGAATTTGCTAATGCCCTAACAGAAATCGAATAGCCCTCTGTCTCATATTGAATGTAATGCCACCAGCCTGCTGGCATATATAAGGTTTCGCCAGGATGAATGACCGCTTCATAACCTTCTAGGTACTTAATCCCGGGATATTCCTCTTCACTACTATATTTTGGGTTGGCAATACTATGAAAATTGTAGGGCAATTTGTACATCAAATCAGATTGATCATTCGGAAAAAGCCAAATACGTTTTAATCCTTGAAATTGAGAGATAAATACGTGTGACATATCAATATCGAAATGATTACGGGTACTTGACCCCTCTCCACCAAAGAACATAAATGGCAACCATTGCAAGACCTTACCTCCTGTGACATCATTATAAATAACATCGTTTTTCAGTTCAGGACGTATTTTGAGCAGATTGAACAAAAACAACCGTAACTCAGTAGGTTCTTTTGTGATCAGATCCAAATACTCTGCAAATGTCATATGGCCAACAGGAGCACTGGCAGCACGGTCCATTGATTCCTCCTCTTTTCCATAGACATCTATTTTTATATCTCCTGCGATTTCCTTAAAGTAATCATAACTCCATTTCTTCCATGCTGGACTTTCTGCACTGATAAAATCTGATATAATTACAGGAAAACCTGGTTTCAGATAATTCTTTAAGAAGTCCTCTGATTGAATGCCCGAAATTTTATCAACTTGCTTTAACTTCACGACTGACTAATTTTGCTTAATTACAAACATAAAAAAAATATTTCTATCAAATTTTAAAAATATTGCCTATGCTTTATTTTTAATTGGAACAAATTACTCCTAGCAATTTAATAGAAATATATTTAAAATCTCCATGACCTTCGTCACTTTTATTACATTTTAACATCATCGATTCGACTCGCAACCATTTCTACCCCCTTAAGATAAACATACTATTCATCTATCTTTTACAAGAGGAACATACCACAGCTATTGATCATCTGCCGATACGTAAAATTGTCGTCGTACCGACATCGATTCGGAATGATAAAACGCCCTTCCCCATAGAAGTCTTTAGCGATCTTGTGGTCCTTAAAATTGCATAAATAACAAAAAAAGGGTCTTAAGAACCCTTTTTTTGTTATTTACCTTATGTTAGGCTACTACTTATTTACCTTTTTGATATATTCTTCGACAGCCATCGTCATACTTGGCGCTTTTGGTGTTGGAGCAGGGATATCTAAAATTAATCCGTGATCTAAAAGAGCCTGTTGCGTAGAAGCGCCAAATGCTGCAATCCTTGTATTATTCTGCTTAAAATCAGGGAAGTTATCATATAAGGACTGTACACTTGAAGGACTAAAGAACACGATAACATCGTAGAAAACATCTTTCAAATCCGTCAAATCGCTTACCACAGTTCTAAAAAGCACAGCTGGTGTAAATTTATAGCCGTTTTGTAGTAACCAATTACTTGTTTCCTCATTAGCAACATCCGAACAAGGGAACAAAAAATTCTCCCCTTTGTGTTTTTTCAATACCTCTTCAAGGTCTTTCGCG
The DNA here is from genome assembly GCF_001899705.1 of Sphingobacterium sp. 40-24. NCBI lineage: Bacteria > Pseudomonadati > Bacteroidota > Sphingobacteriia > Sphingobacteriales > Sphingobacteriaceae > Sphingobacterium > Sphingobacterium sp. 40-24. The sequence continues at coordinate 188,744 of NZ_MKWH01000021.1, forward strand.
GTCTGTTTACCAAAGAAAATCTTCCGTTTTCTATATTGAATATACTTTTGAAGATAAAGGGCAATCGTCTCTGAAATACAGAAATATTTCATTTCTGCAGACACTTCAAACCGCATCTCTTCGCAAATTCTAAAATAATGATCTACAGCATTTCTACTCGTAAATATTACGGCAGAATAATCTGCTAGATTAACCTTATCCCTACGCACATCTTTGGCAGGAACTCCTTCTACGTGTATAAAACCTCGAAAATCTAATTTTAACCCGTATTTCTTTGCTAAATCATAATAAGGGGACTTATCGTTTTCAGGTTTTGGTAAAGTCACCAGTACACTTTTTACCTTCTTTGCTCTTTCTACGTCTGAAGTTTGCATATTAACCAGTTTTAGCTCAATAATCTTAACAGTATTAATATTGGTGCTATTTCTAGGCAACAAAGGTACAAAATTAAATAGGAAATTGAAAATTTATACATGGACATAATATGAGTCGCTGTCTTAAGAAATCGATAGAAAAAGAGTAAGGCCGCTCCAACGATGGCCAAATGCAGCACCACACCCACCGATGTCAACGGCACAAGACTCAAAATTAATAATACAGGAAGCATTAAAAAAAGTGTATTGAAATAAATCAGATACAGCACGGTCACATATTCTTTTACCAACTTTCTGATTTGAAACACAAAGGATAAGAACCGAATAAACCCTATTTTTAGTGCAAACAAAGCGCCAACCATTCCCACAGTCTTCATATAATTGGGAAAAGTAATAAAATCAAATCTATTTAATTCATACGCATAAAATAGACTTACAAATAAGCCTATTGCCCCAGAGAATAATATAAACAGAAAAATAAATGGCCAAGATGTCAGGATCGTATCCTCCTTACTTACTGATAGTAAGACCCGATCGTCCCAATAGCCCTGAAAAACCAATTTGATATCTGACGGGAAGAATACCCGAATCATCCCAACACCAAAAATTAATGCGAGAACTGTAAATAAAATCCAATTTTCACGATGAGCCTTGAGCGTGCCATATTGCCGATCCAAATTGCTACTTCTTAATTCACCCTGAAAATATTGCTGTACATCAAAATTATAAATGTTATGAACCTTCAGCCCTTCCCCGTTTACGGTTACGATCCGATATTGATTCTGTAACGCAGGGTTCAAAGATGCCAAGACTTTCTGGTTTGGCGATTCAACAGAATCTTTTGCTACATTTAGACTATCAGCCTTAACTGTGCTGCTGTTTTGTACAACCGCCCGAAAAGTTCGCCGCTGCGCATTCAATCCCGTAATTGAAAATAGCAGAAGCACTACAAATAGAAGATGATATTTGAAGATAGTTACGCTCATTAAAATGAATTCTCTTAACGGCAATGAAATACTCATGAACCGTCTCTATTCGAAACTCTTTAATTTTGGTCGTAAAGTTAGGATAAAAAGTTATATTGCATTCAAAAAATCTTCAGAGAACATGTACAAAGAAATCATACGTTGTCAATGGTGCGGTTCTGATCCGCAATATGTAGACTATCACGATAAAGAATGGGGGCGACAAGTCCGCGATGACAAAACTTTATTTGAATTTTTGATCCTGGAGTCTGCACAAGCTGGCTTAAGCTGGATCACAATTCTTCGTCGAAGAGCAGCATACCAAGAAGCTTTTGCCAACTTTGATGTTGATCAAGTCGCGGCCTATACCAACGAACATGTTGCGAGGCTTTTGAGCGATTCGGGAATCATCAAACACAGGAATAAAATTGAATCCACCATTACCAATGCGCAACATTTCAAGAAAATCCAAGCAGAATATGGTAGCTTCTATGACTACTTATACAGCTTTTTGCCCGAAAAACAACCGATTGTAAACCACTGGAGCAGTTTGCAACAGGTACCTGCAACGACAGTTATTTCTGATAAGATAGCAAAAGACATGAAGAAAAGGGGGTTCAAATTTTTCGGCTCTACCATTTGTTATGCGTATATGCAGGCCGTTGGAATGGTGAACGACCATATCGAAACCTGTTCGTTTAAATAGGCTAGCCAGTAAAATGCGCATCGATTTCGCAAATCAATTTGAAAGAATCAAAACAAGTGCTCTACCCCATAAAAAACGAACCTTTAAGAACAGAAATGCCAGCTATGAATCAAATCGACCTAACACAAAACCAATTGGTATTAAAAGAAAAAAAGGGACCGCTAGTTGCCAGAATATTCATCTATTTACTGACCATAATGACGATAATTCTCCCATTAGGCGGCTTCATTGCCAATGTTCTCAATGACGGGGTAACACTTATGAGTGTTATCTTCTATGGTATATTCGGATTAATAGCATGGTATATGATCCGGGTTTCACTATGGAATACCTATGGCACTGAAGTTATTCATTTTCAAAAAAACAAATTTAATTACGCAGCTAACTACCAATGGTTTAAAGGAAGTCTAAAAGAATTTGATTTTGAAAATATAGACTTTACAATACAAAAAGCGGGCTATGAAGAAGATCATAAAGGTGTATTGGTCATTAAATTTGATGAAAAGGAAATGTTTGAAACTGTCTCTAAATTCCCCTTGTCTGATCTGGAAATTTTGCTCATCAATCTGAAAGCATTATACAGCGATCAAACGCTTGAATAGAGCGAAATTCTACCATTAAAATCTAACGATCACTTGATAGCACATTAGATTGCTACGTTTTTATAAATATCGGGGAGATTCCGACAAAGACCATTAAAGTCCATACCGTACCCAACTACAAATTCCTTACTTATTTCAAAGCCAACATAAGTTAATTCCTCGAAATGATACTGCAGTGCCTCAGGTTTCACCAGAAGTGCACAGGCAATCACACTGGCTGGATTTAATTTTTTTACTGCATCCAAGGTGTATTTGAGTGAATGCCCGGAGTCGACAATATCTTCTACAATAATCACATCACGGCCTTCAAGGTCGATACCAAGGCCTAAAAGCTCGTTTAATTCAGATTGTCCCGTTCCAATATAAGATGCCAACTTAATAAAGGACATCTCACAAGGAACATCAATTTGCTTAAGCAAATCTGCCATAAACATAAAACATCCATTCAAGACGCCTATAAAAACAGGCAGTTTGTGTTCATAACGCCGGCTTATATCAATCCCCATTAGGCGCACTCGCTTCTGAATTTGTTCTTCTTCAAATAAAGGTTCGAAAAGCAATCCGTCAATTTCTATCTTTTTCATGTTAATGTCCTTCTTTCGCCACAAACACTATTTGTGTGCGTCGTTTTGTTTTTCTTCTTTTTTACGTCCCAATATCTTGTCAAATAGCGATCGTTTTGGTTTCTCTGGTTCAGTCGCCTCCTCATCTTTCTTTTCCGTTAGATCCATTTGTTTTAGCTTCTTTGGAACAGATACACTTTCAATATTATCGGCAGGAGAGCTACTTTCGAGACGATCGAACAACAATGGATCATCTCCCATATCAAATACATCAACCGAATCTACCACAGCTGGTCGAGCTGCCCGCAGATGCGGTTGCAGAACAACTTCATAAAAACCATAATTTGAACTTGTTGAATCCACACTAATCTGCCCTGTTTTGGTCATAATATGACCATAGGTATTAAAATAGCGCAACATATTCCCTTTCAGGTGCCCTGTCCAATCAAAAAAGTTGAGTCCTTTTTTAGGTCGTGGAACGATACTGGACAAAAATATACTCTCTCCAAGCCCCAACTGTGCCGGTGTTTTTCCAAAATAATAACGCGCAGCTTCGGTGATACCATATACATTATTCCCCCATTCGATGACATTCAGGTAAACCTCGTACATGCGTTGTTTGCTGACTTGCTGTGAACGCTCCATCAGCCATACCAGCAAAATTTCTTCCAGCTTCCGCACAACGGTCTTATTCCGATTTAGAAAAACATTTTTTACCAGTTGCATAGATATCGTACTCGCCCCGCGCTTAAACCCTTTTTCCTTGATATTTGTAGCAATGGAGAGCTTAAAAGCCTTCTCCTCAAAGCCCTTGTGTTTAAAGAAAAAGGGGTCTTCTGTATTGATCAAACTAATCTGCATATAACGGGATATTTGATCTAGCGGTGTAAAATTAGGGTTTTGAGGCCCCACCACAATCTCCCGCATCGGCTTACCATCTTCGTAAGCTGTATACGTGAAAGGCGTATTTAGCATCGCAATATCAGCCTCTCCCCATTTAACGACTTTTAAATCCCTATCATCCATTTTGGAAGAGAAAAGAAGCTTTTCGGGCTTTTTTATTTCGAGCGCAAAGTTTAGATCGTATTGAATATGCCCCTCCACCTGAATACCGTCTAAACCTGGAAATAGTCCAACTGGCATGGCATCAAAAAAGTGCTGAGCCTCGATCTTATCTGTGTGAATAGCGAAGAAGAGCTCTTTCTCCGGCTTGTGCACATACTTGACATAAGGGGAAAACACAAAATCTTTGACCTGTACGGTACTTTCTTTACTCACTTCAATCGATGATGCTCCAATATTCAATGCCCCCTGCATGATGGCTTCAGGAAAGATGACATCTTTACTAGAAATACGCCAGTGATTTACTTTCAAATTTTTAAAGCCCCATTGCCCATGCAATTCCAGCAATTCCTTATTCCTCCTGTGCGCCTTGTCCAGTCGGAAGGATATTTCATCAAAACTTACTGCAAGACCAAATTTGCGTTGCAACAAGGGAAGATTGACCTCCTTTTTATCAGAAAAAAGGCGAAGGTCACATTCTTGATTATCCGAATCTATTGTTCCAGTCAGATTCCAGGCCGCTTCATGGTCGTTTAGCAGGAACTTCGTTTCCATATCTCCACCGTCGATCACCGCAGAGGGAATGACAATGCGCTGTGAAGTGCTGTCATCGCGATAGGAAAGCTCAAGGTTCTTGAGATCAAGATCATTTGGAACCTTAAAAAACACATTTTTCAACAATCGATCTGCTAAAGCTGCCAGATTCTGTTTTGGATTATCATTTTCTACGGTATCTTTTTTCTGTTTCTTGAATAAGAAATCGTAGTTACTGACCGAGTCTTTTTTAACAAGAGAAACGGTCCCATTATCCAAAATAACCTGCCCCAATTTTACGTCTCCGAATAGCAAAGGCCACAATTTTACAGATACCGTAAGATCATTGATTTGTGCCAATTGATCGCGATGTCTGGGCAACAATTGTATATTCTTAAACTGTACTGCACTAATTCCCTGGAAGGCATAATATTGGATCTTCAATTCCATATCATACTTTTCAAGCAACTTTGCTTTCGCTTTGTTGATTGCTCCCATGAGCATGGCATCTCTTTTCTGATAAGCATAGGTACCAACTGCAATAGCCAAAACCAGCATAGCAGCTAGCGCAATATAAAGCCATCGCCACTTGCGGGACTTAAAAGATGTTATAAATCGATTGGACATAATTATTACTTAATGCAAATTCGTGCATATCAACAGTCAAACTTAGATAAATTAGCTTTTATATGCAATTTAATTGCGTGGCATATATACGTAATTTATCGATCTCTCCTCTGCCTATTGAGGAATTTATTTATTGAGGAAATATACATGAAGTTTTTCTAAGCACACATAGACGGATAAAAATGATAAAAGCCATTCCGACCAATGGCATGACAACTTTCCAATAAGCTTATTTTCTAGCAGGAATTTACAACTTATTTTATAGGGATTTAAAACGGGTTTTATAGGGGTTCATCCGAATGAAGTCCGAATGAGGTCCCTATCAGGTCCCTATTAGGTCCCTATTAGGTTCGTTTAAAGAATAGGAATACTCACTTCATGTTTTGAACCTGAACTATGGAAGATTAATGTCCCATCCCTTTTAGTGTAATACAGCTTTCTAAATCCCATTAAAAACAAAGAAATGACATGAAATTGATCTGCAATGAGTAGTTTTGTAATCCGTGATTACAAATGAATAACAGATGGTTACCAAAGAACAAGTATTAAATGCATTATCCTATGTTGAAGAGCCTGATTTGAAAAAGGATCTTGTAACATTGAATATGATTCAAAATATCGAAATCGAAGGCCAAAAAATTTCTTTCGATGTCATTTTAACTACGCCAGCTTGCCCGCTTAAAGACCATATTGAGCATGCTTGTCGAAACGCTATAGCCCATTTCATCGACAAGAATCTCGAAGTTCAGATCAATATGACTTCCAATGTGATTGGGAAGCAAGGCGCACAAGTGTCGGGTATTAAAAATATCATTTTGGTATCTTCAGGCAAAGGTGGAGTTGGTAAATCTACGGTTGCCGCCAATCTAGCTCTTGCTCTCCATGCTAAAGGTGCTAAAACAGGACTTTTAGATGCCGATATCTATGGACCATCGCTTCCGATTATGTTTGGATTGGAAGGCGCTAAGCCAGGTTCGGTAGAAATGCCAGACGGACAGGTTAAAATTGAACCGCTTGAAAAATTTGGGCTGAAATTACTTTCAATAGGATTTTTCACCGATCCAAACCAGCCTATTCCATGGCGTGGTCCAATGACCACTTCAGCAATCAAGCAGCTTTTTAACGATGCGCATTGGGGCGAACTGGATTACTTGGTCGTTGATATGCCTCCAGGCACTGGTGACATCCATATCACCGTATCGCAGACATTCCCTATTGCCGGAGCTGTGATTGTCACTACGCCGCAGCACGTTGCCCTGGCCGACGCCGTCAAAGGAATTGGAATGTTCTTAATGGATAGCATCAATATTCCATTATTGGGCGTCGTAGAAAATATGGCCTATTTTACCCCGGCTGAGCTGCCAGAGAATAAATACTATATTTTTGGTAAAGACGGTGGAAAACGTTTAGCAGAAGAATATAAAGTTCCTTTCCTTGGTGAAATCCCTTTATTAAAAGGCATTTCTGATGCTGGAGACAATGGTTTCCCAGTTGCCATAGATACCGAAGATCCTGTAACGAAATCATTTTTAACGATTGCAGAGAAAGTTGCCCAGCAACTTTCCATTATCCATAGCCAGGGGAAATAATTAGTTAATAATGTCCCTCGTGCTTCACAAAAAAAGGCTTTCATGCATATGAAAGCCTTTTTTTGTGAGATGCCATCTAATTAGACGGCAAGCTCCAACAATACCGGGCAATGATCGGAATGGACAGCATCTGGCATTATGCTGGACGATTTGATTTTCTCTGCCAGAGGTTTTGAAACCATATTATAATCAATACGCCAACCTAGGTTTTTCGCACGTGCTCCAGCACGGTAACTCCACCAACTGTAATGGTGCGGATCCGGATTTAAATGGCGAAAAGAGTCGATATAGCCCGAATTAATAAAATTCTCCATCCATTCGCGCTCCTCTGGAAGAAATCCCGAAGAATTTGCATTTGATTTTGGATTGTGAATATCAATAGCACGGTGACAAATATTATAATCACCACAAACGACCAAATTCGGTTTTTCGACCAAAAGCTTATCGCTATATAACTGAAAATCCGCCAGAAAACGGTATTTAAAATCCTGTCGCACGTCTCCTGTCGTACCTGATGGAAAATAAGTACTCATCACGGAAACCTGATCAAAATCAGCACGGATAATACGTCCTTCAAAATCATAATCTTCATGGCCGCAACCATACTCAATATGCTTAGGTGTGATACGCGTAAACAAGGCGACTCCGCTATAGCCTTTTTTTTGAGCGGGATACCAGTAATGCTCATAGCCCATCTGTTCCAACAAAGCAATTTCAGGAATTTGATCCGGTGTAGCTTTAATCTCCTGAAGACAGATGACATCTGCATTTACAGTTTTCAACCAGCCTAACCAATCTTTCTTCAAGGCTGCACGTAAACCATTCACATTATAGGTTACTATTTTCATTTTTTGAATATTGAGATGCTAAATAATAAGGGAAAAAGCTCTTCAACCCCTGATTTGCGAATCATAACGACATTAATAATCCTTGGAAGAGAACAGATCACCAATTTTAGAAAAGATACCCGTCTGAGGTTTTAGACCTTTTAGTTCTCGCTCCAGGTTTAACGCTTCTCGTCTTGTGAGCACGTGCATGCTCATTTTTTGGTCGACTTCTGGCCTATCGTGCTTATCGGTTTTCACAGCTGCAATCTGATCGATGACATCAACGCCTTTGACCAGCTCACCAAATACGGTATAATTCCAATCCAAATGCGGAGCTCCACCAATAGTCGTATACGCCTGACGTTGCACTTCCGAAAATTTCTTACCATTCATTCGTGTTTGCTCCAAACGATCGAGGTCTTCAGGGGTGAATACCTTTCCCTGAACGAGATAAAATTGAGAACCCGAAGAAGCCTTTGCGGGATTATTATCTCGAGCCGCTCCGATAGTACCTTTTTTATGGAATAAACCATCCTGAATCTCTGCAGGAATTGTATACCCTGGTCCTCCATTACCCAATTGAGCGCCGCCAACGGCATTTCTTGAATCAGGATCACCACCCTGAATCATAAAATTCTGGATGACACGATGGAACAAAGTCCCGTCGTAATATTTACTTTTTGCCAATTTGACAAAGTTATCCCGATGTTTAGGTGTCTCATTATACAACCGCAGCACACAGGTCCCCTTGTCAGTAACGATCTGTACATATTTAAACTCGGGTTTAGCCGCAAATGCCAAAACCTGCAAAAAGCAGAATACTGCTATTAAACTAGCCTTTAAAAATTTCATCTGTTAATAATTATATGCTCCCAATTAGAACTTCCAATTTTTTCAATTGTGCTATCTTCTAGATAACGTTTAATTCCTCAAAATAATTTATGATCAAGGACTTCATAATCAGTTCTTGTTCCAAAAGCGTATAGTTAGGAATAGGTTTTACCAATTCCCAATGTGGCCACCCCTCTTCATCAAGACCTTTCAGATTATAAAATCCCATTGCACTGAAAAGACGACAGGTCGCAATGTGCATCAATTCTTCTTTTTCCCGTTTTGAGAACTTTTGAGCACCTTTACCCAATTCCTGAACACCAATGAGGAATAAACAGACTTTGATGTCCGGCTTTTCCATATCGAATAGTGAAGCAATTTCATCCTGTAGAATGCTCCACTTCTTATTTACTTCTGCTGCCTTCATTTTTTTGTTTTAAACAAACTAAGATAAATAAATACACTTATGCCGTTAGATTCCCTCCTTTTGCAATAACCTCTGCACAGCGCTGATCAATCATCTGAAAAACTGGATCGAACAAATTATCGTCAAAATACGGATCGGGAACAACATCATCTCCTAAAAACAATTTCACTTTGTTCAGGTCTTCCTTATCAATCACCTGAGCGCATACATCTTCATAATTTTGTCTATCCATCACAAATATTAGATCATATTCGGCAAAAAAATGCGGCTTGAAATGTCGGGCCCGCTGACCGGAAATATCGACACCATACTTCTTTGCAATGGCTATCGCCCTACGGTCGGGTGCTTCACCAATGTGCCAGTCACCTGTACCCGCCGATTCAACGACCCAATTTAATTGATTATCCGCAACTTTTTGTTTTAATATACCATGTGCAAGGGGCGAACGACAGATATTGCCCAAACAAACCATTAAAATCTTCATCTCTATAATTTTAAAAAACTATCAAGCAATCGCGATACCGTTGACTGATCCAACTAAAGGACGCAAAGAACGCCTTTAGCCCATATAATCAGGCTCTCATTCTTGTCGATAGCAAAATATATAATAAATCATCAGGCCAGAAAAACGCAGCTTAACAAGTACTGGCGCTGTTCGGCACTTCATTCCGCAAAATAGCTAAACTAAAATTATTAAGGAAACAACCAGCTTAAAATTGACCTACATGTTACCAAGTGACATAGCATTTCCACCAAATTTTCCTGATTTCGCATACAAAAACAGCGGAAAAACCCGCCTAAAAATCATTCTGACCAATAACTGAGTTCATTAAAGCCAATGAAATTAAACAATGCTTAGTAAACCAAGCATAGCGAGTTCATTACTCCCTTAATGAAAAAACGTGATCATAATACAAAGGATAAAACCTTCATGACTTCGCAGCCACCAATAGCAATGAAAGCAAACTGAAGGTTTTTTCTGGCCAATAAGATCAGACACTTTCAGAAAAAAAAGGTGGCCTAACCTTACGGCTAGAACCACCTAAACTATATTAATCAACCAATTCTTAATTCAACGCTTAATATTCTACTGGGAAGCTCAATTGAACAGCACCACCTTGAGGAGATACCCCTTTCAATCGCACAATATTACGTTGTGTTGCGCCAAGCGCAGTTTCAACATCGTCTACTGTATTTACAGCTTTTCCATTAACCTCAGTAATGACCAATCCACGCTCTACACCGAAGTAATCAAAGATGCCACCACGATTCACTTGGGTCACAACAACTCCAGAGTTGACACCCAGCTCTTTTTTCTTCTGAGCTGAAGCAGGTATAAAGCTTGCACCCAATTTATTGTAAATCTCCGTTGCACTTTTAGAAGCTTTACCGCCGGTATTTGCGGTCTTCAAGGATTCTTCCCCTTTCAATGTCATGGTTACTTGTTTTTCCTTACCATCACGTTTGTAGGTGACATTGACCTTATCTCCAGGACGCGCACGACCTATAGTTTCACTTAAGACAGGTGAACCTGTGATCACTTTTCCATTAATCTTGGTCAGGATATCTCCTTTTTTAACACCTGCAGCCTCTGCGGCACCACCAGCTACAACGTCTTGAACATACAAGCCATCAACATCTGTAAAACCTTTCTCTTTAGCAAGTTCAGGTGTTATTTCGGTATAGGTAACACCGATATAACCGCGTTTTACATTACCGTATTCGACAAAGTCATCGACAATCTTTTTCACCAAATTGACCGGAATCGCAAAACCATAACCCGCATATGTTCCTGTCGGAGAAGCGATAGCAGAGTTAATACCAATCAATTCTCCCGAAGCATTCGTCAACGCACCACCACTATTTCCTTTATTGATAACAGCATCTGTTTGAATAAAGGATTCTATCGCTGAACTCACCGGGATTTGATCCTGTCCACCACCAAATGGATTACCACGTTGTTGCTGACCTTCACTCAGAATACCGATCTGACGACCCTTTGCACTAATGATACCTGCGGTAACTGTAGATTGAAGCCCTAGCGGGTATCCAAAAGCCAACACCCATTCACCGACATTGACATTATCTGAGTTACCTAACTTGACCACAGGAAGCCCCTTGCCTGACACTTTCAACAAGGCTAAATCTGTATTCGGATCACGTCCGATCAATTTGGCTTCAAACGTACGTTTGTCTGTTAATACGACTTCAATTTTATCTGCATCTTCTACGACGTGGTTATTCGTTACAATATAACCATCATCCGAGATAATTACACCTGATCCGGATGCCTGCACAGGTTGCGCCTGCATTTGACGACGTCCACCACCTTGTGGCATGCCAAAAAACTCTTCAAACATATCGAACGGAGAACCTTGCGATTGCTGTGATCCTTTACGGCTATAGGTTGTCTTAATATGCACTACACCTGGCGACACTATTGCGGCAGCCTGGGTGAAATCAGGATTGCCTGTTGAAGACATAACTCCTGTAGGATTGTTTGCAAAATAAACTTTTTGTTTGTCTTCGAAAGACATACCATCCAACTTCTTATTCTCAATAAGCTTGTAACCACCTAATGCTACCGCTCCACCGAAAACAGCCGTTAATAGCGTTAAACCGACCTTATTCATAAACTTATTTCTATTTTAAAATGTCCTAATATATGCTGATAACTTTTGCTCCTAAAATTACCGATTTTATTCGGATATGTTCAAATGTAATACCATTTCAAGGCCTTCGGAAAATCCGACACGTTAAAAAATGTTAATTGCTAGACAAATGCAATCATTTTAACAAATCTTAACTTTTACCCGGTTTTTTGTAACAAAAAAACGTATTTTTGTTACTACAAATCAACGTAATGGTATCAAAAGTAAGATTTTCAAAATATCAGGGCGCAGGAAATGACTTCATTTTAGTAGACAACCGCGACAGTGCATTTGACCGCGCAGATGAAGCATTGGTAGAAAAACTCTGTAACCGTCGATTTGGCATTGGTGCCGATGGCTTAATGCTGCTTCAAAACAAGGAAAATTACGATTTTGAGATGATTTATTATAATGCCGACGGCAGAGAAGGCAGCATGTGTGGTAACGGGGGCCGTTGTATCGTCGCTTTTGCACGCGACTTAGGCATCATTACTGACAAAACTGTCTTTTTGGCAGTAGACGGCATACACCATGCCTCGCTAGCAGCAGACCTTGTCAACCTGCAAATGATCGATGTACAAGATTATACACGTGATGGTGAAGCTTATGTATTACAAACGGGGTCTCCACATTATGTTGAGTTTGTAAAAAATCTGCAGGATAAAAATGTCTTCCAAGATGGCTACGCAATTCGCAACAATGCTACTTATGAAAAAGAAGGCATCAATGTAAATTTCATTGAAGCGGAAGGAGATGGTTATTTCCTCCGTACTTTTGAGCGCGGTGTTGAAGATGAAACCTATGCCTGCGGCACTGGAGCAACTGCAGCAGCGATGGCTGTTGCCCTGCAGCAAAATTTAGAAGGTGATATCACTATTCCTATCCGCGTATTAGGAGGGCAGCTTTATATTTCATTCCATAAGAAGGGCTCCCATTTCTCAGAGGTATTCTTAAAAGGTCCAGCACAATTTGTCTTTGAAGGAAACTATTAGATTTTTACTCCTATAGCGAGTCAAGCTAATTACAACTCAAATTTTCAACTCAGGTAAATCAAGCCGTGAAGGACGACCTGTTATCTTTGGCATTTAACGATACCTGTGAACAACTTCATAATGAAGGTTAGTACAGGATCTTAACGAGGCTATCCCTTGGAATCGATTTTTAAAATTTCAACGTGCAAATTGCAATTAATGGTATATTTTATTGTATATTAGAAACCTTTATTTATAAGGTCCGCTATTTTTAATGCAACAGTCAAAGTCATTTCCAGTATATAAAATCGTTTATTCTATATGTGAGCATCCCTATCTTGGCTATCTTATTGAGCCACACATGGTCAAACTCAATCCCAACGGGACTTACTCACTACGTTATCAGCGTATATTTAGCAATACTGTCGATGCTTACGCCGCGGAATTGGATGAAGTAGATTACAAACTGATTCGATTGCTCGATGAAATCGAACAAACGAATCTCATCAAAAAATACTATAAAAAAGCAATTAGACCTGTCGATTTCTTTTCCAAAGTTTTCGATAAAAAGTTGTATGAACTTCTTCGGCCTAAAATAGATGAAAAAATGATCCAATTTTTTGAAGCTATTGGAGACAAACCACTTTTCATGATGAGCAAAGATGGTTATCCAGCAGATCAAGAAATTAAATTGGCAACCTCTGCGGCATCGATTCTATTTCATTTTCGACGAAACGAAGAAGAAACACGTTATTTCCCGACAATCAAATACGAAAATCAGCGTCTGGAGTTTATGTTCAAAAATGCCATTGTCTTGACCAATGTACAAGCATGGTTACTTTTAAACAATACCCTGTATTATTTCGATCAGGCCCTTGAGGGCAAGAAGCTCAGCCCTTTCCTGAATAAACGTTACATTTCTGTCGGTAGAAGCACTGAAAAAAAATATTTCGAAACCTTTGTATGTGGACTGATTGAACGTTATCATGTCTATGCCGAAGGATTTGAAATTCAGACCCACCAGCACCAAGCAATTCCACTCCTCCATTTGATTTATGTCGAGGATGGAGCCTCGCAATTACAACTGCAATTCAAGTACGGACCGCATACCTTTACCGCGGGAGCCGAGAATAAGGTTACTGTTCGTATGGAATATAATGCGCAAGATGATCAATATATATTCCACCGTGTCAAACGATCGTTGCAATGGGAAGAACAACAACATGAAAGCTTAAAAAAATTGGGACTACAGGATGTTGATCTCCAACTCGGCTTATTAACGCCAGCAAACCAAACTGGAAAACGGCTTTCAGTATTTGACTGGATGAACAACCATCAAGAACAACTGGAGGCTCTTGGATTCCACATTATACAAAATAGTGAAGAAAAACGCTTCTTCATAGGGCACACCTCCTTAGATATCTCCATTGATGAAGACAATGATTGGTTTGATATAAGTGCTATCGCAAAATTTGGGCCCTATGAGATTCCATTTATTCAGCTGCGCAACCATATCCTTAATAATATTAAGGAATTCACCTTACCAAATGGAGAAATTGCCATGATTCCGGAAGAATGGTTTGCAAAATACAACCATCTCTTCCAATTTTCTGCAGACCGACATGAGCTCAAACTAAATAAGGTACATATTGGTCTACTCTTTGAAATTAGTGAGCATACAAAACTGGTATTTACACGAAAACTACAGAATCTAGCCAACTTTGAAGAGATTGCTGATATTCCCGAACCAAAACATTTCAAGGGAAATCTTCGCCCATACCAAAAAGCAGGATACAATTGGTTTAATTTTTTGAAGCAGTATAAATTTGGCGGCTGTCTTGCAGATGATATGGGTTTAGGTAAAACCATACAGACTTTAGCGTTATTGCAACAGCAAAAAGAACAACTCCAAGACGAACAGGATGTCCGTACCTCACTTTTGGTCTTGCCAACATCATTGGTATACAACTGGCAAAAAGAAGCACAGCAATTTGCGCCACAGCTTAATATTCACCTTCATACCGGAAACAACCGCATTAAAGATGCCTCGCTTTTCGCTAAATATGATTTGGTCATTACTACCTACGGGATTGCCCGCATTGATGAAGAAACCTTGAGTGGCTTTTATTTTAATTACATTATCCTCGATGAGAGCCAGAATATCAAAAACCCAACTTCCAAATCGTTTAAAGCCATCAAAAGCCTAAAAAGCAAAAACAAATTGGCCTTGAGTGGAACTCCTGTAGAAAATTCCGTTTCGGATCTTTGGGCACAGATGCACTTCACCAATCCAGGATTACTAGGAAGCTATACCTATTTTCAGAAGGAATTTGTACAGCCCATAGAAAAGAAAAAAGATGAAGAAAAGGCGCAGCGTCTTCAAGCGATTGTCAAACCTTTTATATTAAGACGTACAAAAGATCAGGTGGCAACAGAATTACCGCCAAAAACTGAACAGGTACTTTATTGTGAAATGACTGAAAAACAATCCGAGTTGTACGAAAAAGTCAAATCTGAATATCGCAATGCCATTCTTGACGGACAATTGGACAGCAAGCCAAAATCTACCCAAATTGCGCTGTTGCAGGGCTTGACAAAGCTCCGACAATTAGCCAATCATCCCCGAATGGTGGATGAGAAGTTCTCGGGTGCTTCCGGCAAGTTCGACGCTGTCATTGAAACGCTTGAGATGGTCATGCAAAGGGGCAACAAAGTACTGATTTTCTCCCAGTTCGTAAAACAGCTCAATATCTTCCGTCAGTATTTCGATAATAAAGGAATAAATTATGCCTACCTAGATGGCGGCACAAAGAACCGGGATGAAGCCGTTAGCCAATTTCGTAAAAACAACGATACTAAGTTATTTCTTATATCGATAAAAGCAGGTGGGGTGGGACTCAATCTGATTGAAGCGGACTATGTTTTTATTCTGGATCCGTGGTGGAATCCAGCTGTGGAACAACAGGCCGTAGACCGTTCACACCGCATCGGTCAAACGCGCAATGTGTTTATCTATAAATTTATCAGTAAAGATACCGTCGAAGAAAAGATACTGGCTTTACAGAATAAAAAGAAATCGATTGCACAAAGCCTGATCACGACAGAAGAAAGCTTTATCAAGTCACTATCTCAGGAAGATCTGCAGGAACTTTTGGCCTAATAAAATATTACTGTTTATATTCATTAATCTTCGCCATATATATCGATGGACGGATACCCGTTACACGCGTAAAAATATTACTAAAAGAAGACAGCTCGTTGTATCCCACGCGCATGGCTATTTCTAGAATGGAATAGCTATTCTCTGACATCAGCTCCAAAGCTTTTGCAATTCGTATGGCTCTTAAAAACCGAATATAACTGATGCCCATATCGTCTTTGAAAAGTCTGGACAACGAGCGGCTACTCATTCCAAAGCGAGCCGCAATCTGTTCTATGGTAAAGGCCTGATCAATGTTGCTGTTCAGATATCTAGCCACACTCCTGAGTTTCTCACTTTTAGGATAGGGATGCTGCATCGGGAAAGCATCTATTGGTGAACTTGTATCCGGAATGATAGCCATCATCGCGCGCAAGAGACAGTATTTTGAATAATCGGCCGTTTTACTGACCCCTCCGCTCCAATCCTGAGCAAATAAAAACATTTCACGCACCAGATCATTGCTAAGAAATATATTCGGTACTGAAAGTACGGACGGCATCTGCTGCCGCTCTTTGAAATAAAAACTATATAGCGGGATACGGGAGCTTGTGCTTTCCAGATGATAGGTTGTATTTGCCGGAATCCACATGTAAAATCTTGCCGGTAAGTACCAGTGCTTTGTTGCTGTAAACACATGAACAATTCCACCTTCGGCATAGAGCAACCGTGCCTTTTTATGTTTATACTCCCGAGAATCGATACGATCGACATACATGTGGTCTACATAAAAATCATATTGATCAGCATCAATAGCTGCCAGTTTTTCCTCTTCCATAACTTAAAATTACACTTTTCCTACAACATGGCGCAAATGAACATATATTCGTCCGACTATACAAAACAAAACGTTTCTATCTCACAGTATCTTTGTACAGCCATATGCTCATGTGCTCAGAGGAAATTTGCTCGTATTCCGAGTACTCCTGTTTAAGTCAAATACAAAACCAGAAAAATTGCTACTTCGAGTACAGCATAGCTGAACTGGATGAATGGCTCCGAGACTTTTTGAGCTGGAAGCTTTGATGATTTTAAGGTAAAGGATACGTCAAGCACATACAAAGGAATAAGCACAGGCAAAGCAAACAATTGAAAAACGCGCAATTAAACAACAATGAATAAAGAAGATAAAAAAGACAAAACAAAAGGATTTAATAAAGTGCTCGTCATATTTGCCAGCCTATTATTATTGACCGGTATTGGCGTCTTAGTCAGACACCTCATTTTTACTAATCAGTATGTCACGACAAATGACGCTCAAATTGATCAATATGTTACACCCATTGCCAGTAGAATCGCTGGTTTTATTAAAGAGGTACGATTTGAGGAAAATCAATATGTTCATCGAGGCGACACGCTGCTTATTATAGACGCGAGCGAGTATCAAACCAAGGTGGATATGGCGAATGCCGAACTCCAAAGTAGTGAGAGAAATGCCGAGGTTCTCAGCAAAACAGCCGATGCGGCAGCTAATAGTATTTCGGTTCAAAAGGCAAGATTAGAGGCTGCAAAAGTAAGTGTATGGCAGACCCAACAGGATTACAATCGGTTCAAGAATTTATTTGAAGCTGAGGCTGCCACCAAACAGCAGTACGATAATGCCAAAGCAGCATACGATATCGCATTGGCGCAATTGCACGCCATTACGGAAGAATATAATTCAGCTCAACTGAACAGCAGCAAAGAAAAAGCAAACGAATTGCCGGCAAGAGCTAATATCAATATCAAAAAGGCTGCGAAAACAAATGCACAGCTTTTTCTCTCCTATACCGTAGTAACCGCACCCTACGATGGCTTTGTTGGCAAACGAACGATCCAACCAGGACAATTTGTAAAGGAAGGCCAGACACTAGCCAACGTCATTAGCGAGGAAAAATGGATCAACGCTAATTTTAGAGAGACTCAACTCGAAAACCTTTCAGAAGGTACTGTAGTCACGATACAGGTTGATGCCTTTCCCAAACTTAGTTTTAAAGGAAAAATTCACTCTTTTTCCCCAGCATCAGGTTCCAAATTTTCCGTGATACCTCAAGACAATGCAACCGGAAATTTCGTAAAGATTGAACAACGGATTCCTATTAAAATTGTATTTGATCCAAAACAGGATCTTAAGAAATTGCGTGCCGGTATGAATGTGGTTATCCATGCTACCCATCAATCCTAATCATCATGCGTATGAATAAATCTTTATACTATAGTTGGGTGCCCGAATGGATAAAACTTCCGTTAATGATATTAGCGATGTTCCCACATCTCATGTTAATGTCTCTCTTCCATTCCAATACGGCATTTACCGCTTCGGTACTGGACATTGAAGCCGAGGATATTCAGTATTTTCTATCCCTGATGTATGGCGCCATTGTCGTTGCTTTACTTCTATTTCAGCGGCTATTTTCCTTCTTCAGAGTAAGAACATATATTCTTTTGACCTGCAGTCTTTCCATTTTGATCCTACTAGGCATTTCGCTGACAAGAGATCCATTTCTTATTGGCATTCTGCGCGTGGTAGAAGGTATTTTCTGTGTATTGGAAGGAGCTTGCTTTCTTCCCTTGCTTATGATGCAAATTAGGCATGCCAAAAGCCGTACGATTGCTTATTTTTTCCTGTACACCTTTATGCTTACGGGATCAACTTTAACGACCTCCTTACTCAAAGAAAGTATTATGGATTACGGATGGCAAGATATGATCCACGTCGTCCTCTATTGGCATTTGATTGTGATTGCAATAGCTTTGCTGTTACTTAACAATAATCGCTTGGGTAAAAAATTCCCCCTCTATCAATTAGATCTGGCAAGTTGCTTGTTTTTATTGATATCATTGAGCTGTGGAGCTTATGTCTTAATTTATGGTCGCAAATACTATTGGTTTGAACACGCCAATATCACCATAAACTTCGCCCTTTCCCTTATTTTCGGCGCACTCTTTATGATTAAACAAAAGACGGTCAAAAGACCCCTTTTTCATTTTGAGATCTTGAGATACAAAAATGTGATCTTTGGTGTTACCCTGTTTTTTCTGTTTTATATTATTCGTAGCTGCCTCAATAATGTTTATACTGTAATGGCTACAGTTTGGAAGTGGCCCTGGCATTATATTATTGATGTACAGTACATCAACGTGTTTGGCACAATACTGGGTGTCGGTAGTTCAGGTTTTTTACTCCTGCGCGATGTATCTCCTAAATATATCTTTGGTTTCGGCTTTTTGATTTTGGCGACCTCATGTTTTCTATTTGTACCCACATTTTACCCTGACACCACAATTTGGGCAATCGGTCTTCCTTTGTTTATTCAAGGAATAGGTCAGGGATGGCTCTTTACACCGCTTGTTATCTATATCTTGACTGGTGTCGAATCCCATCACGTTGGCAATGCAGGTCTTATGGGCACAACAGCTCGGTTCTGGAGTACGAATGTCGGATTTTCTCTTATCCAAAACGTCAGTTATGTACTAAATCAAAAACATTATATTCAACTCGAACAAACATTGAATACAAGCAGTCCCCTAACAATAAACTATTGGGATACATTAATGGAGAAATATGCCGGAATATATGGCGATCAGATAGCAAGCCGTATTGCCAGCAAAAGTATTTCGGGAACCCTAAGTCAGCAAGCAACGTTAATCAGTAACATGGAGATATTTACTTATCTAGGGATACTAGGAATACTAATAACGGGGCTAATATTTTTATTCGGCCCAGCCAAAACACTTTTCATGCGCCTAAGGATACCATACTTGTAAATGAGGCCGCTCCCCCCCTATAGACAAGCTCCATGATTTCGCGAGCAACAACAGTTAAGAAACCGAACGGAAGATTCTTTTTGGCTAATCAACCGCGTATCGCGCGCGCATTGATGACTTAATCGCGCATTGATGACTTGATAAAAACAACAGCAATCAATAAACAACCGCTTTCAGAAAAAAGGGGCTGTTTGCATAGCAATGCAGACAACCCCTTTTCGGTATCTCGTACTTAAAGCTATTTAAGCATCGAATTCTTTAAGTGCTTTTTTCACACGCGCTATGACCTCTTGTTGACCAAGTAATTCAACAATCTGAAATACATCTGGTCCAAACTTACCCCCTACCAGCATAATCCGGAATGGCATCATAAGCTCACCCATCTTCATCCCTGATGCCTGAATCGCATCTTTGAAGAAGGTTTCCAATTCAGCAGCCTTCCAGGTATTAAATCCTTCGAATGATTGGTTAATATGCTCAAAAAATGCTGTTTTCTCAGCAGACCATTTAGGTTTTACGGCGCTCAAATCATATTCCGCAGGTTGCGAGAAGAAGAAGGACGCCTGGCTCCAAAAGTCTTCAACAAAGGTTAAACGTTCTTTCACGGCATCCAATACCCGGCTCACATAAGCGGCATCGGCTTCGACTTGATGATGCTCCAAAACTGTATTGATCTGTGGCAACAGAGATTCTGTCGATGTGCGTTTAATCCATTCATGGTTGAACCATTTTGCTTTTTCAAAATCAAATTTTGCCCCAGCTTTACTGATACGGTCAACACCAAATTTCTGGATCAATTCATCTAAGGAGAAAATCTCCTGTTCAGTTCCATCATTCCAGCCCAACACCCCAAGCATATTGACAAAAGCTTCTGGCAAGAAGCCCATCTCACGGAATCCTTTTGTTGTATCACCAGATTTCGCATCAGTCCAGTTCATTGCATAAACAGGGAAGCCCAAGCGATCGCCATCACGCTTACTTAATTTACCATTTCCATCTGGTTTCAGAATTAATGGAAGGTGTGCCCAGTCGGGCATGCTATCACCCCAGCCGAGGTATTCCCACAATAAAATATGGATAGGCGCCGAAGGCAACCACTCTTCACCACGGAAAACATGCGATATTTCCATAGCTTTATCATCGACAACAACTGCCAGATGATAAGTCGGCATGCCATCTGCTTTAAGCAACACCTTGTCATCGACAAGATTTGTATCAAAAGCAACCTTTCCACGGATCATATCAGTGAATGTTACCGTTTCATCGGTAGGAATCTTTATACGAATGGTATGCGGAGTCCCCGCATCCAATAATTGTTGAGTTTCAGTCTCAGACAGACTCAATGAATTACGCAATTGAAGTCTATTTTCGTGGCTATAGCGAAAATTAGGCTGCAACTTACGTTGCTCATCCAATTCCTCTGCAGTATCAAATGCATAATAAGCATAACCATTCTCGATCAACTGCTCAGCATATTTCCGGTAAGATGGTTTTCGCTCACTTTGACGGTAAGGTCCGTACTCGCCCCCTTTTAACGGGCTTTCATCTGGAGACAGACCACACCATGCTAAACATTCGTTGATATACTCCTCAGCACCTGGGACAAAACGAGTTTGGTCCGTATCCTCGACACGTAAAATAAAATCTCCCTGATGCTGACGCGCATAGAGAAAATTAAACAAAGCTGTACGTACCCCACCAAGGTGAAGACCACCTGTCGGGCTCGGTGCAAAACGCACTCTTACTTTTCTTTCTGAACTCATGCCGCAAAATTACCACAAAATTTTTGATTTGGATGGTACGTTAACTTCTTCAATGAAATAAAAGTGCAGAAAACAGACATTTATTCAGTAATTTGCAAATGAAGGACACGAATACGTAATCATGAAACCCTATCAGATTAGCCAGCAACGCTGGAAATTTATCTTGCTTATCTTTGCAGCAGTCATTGCTGTCGCCTCTTTGGTTTATACCAACTACCTCGTTCGAAATCTTGCGCATGCCGAACGTTCAAAGGCTGAGGTATGGGCTATGAGTACCAAAAATATCATGACCATGCCCGACGTTGATGATGAATTCATTACGTTTATTTACGCCGTAAGAGACAGTCTCAATTTACCAGCAATTATTACTGACGATAAGGAAGACATTATTTTCTGGCGTAACCTCGATTCCACAAAGACAAATATTAAACCCGGACACAACGACAGTGTTACAAAACATCTCGATTATGATCCGGCATATTTTCAAAAGCAGCTCGCGTTTATGAAGAAGAGCCATCCTCCGATTACATTGGAATTGGAAAATGGTCAAAAATGGCATGTTTATTATAAGGATTCTTGGTTTTTGCAACAGTTAAGGGTGTTTCCTTATGTACAATTATCATTGATTGCCCTCTTTCTCATTATTGCCTATACGGTTTTCAACTCCATCCGAAAATCTGAACAAAATCTAGTTTGGGTCGGATTAACCAAAGAAGCGGCTCATCAGTTAGGCACCCCTATTTCGTCGCTGATGGGCTGGTTAGAATTGATTCGCATAAAATTTGATGCCGAAGACGATGACACGCTAAATGAAATGGAAAATGACATTAAACGACTTGAAATCGTCGCTGACCGCTTCTCCAAAATAGGATCTACCCCCGTACTGACCAACCATAACCTCTATGATGTCATCAAAAATTACATGGATTATTTTCGCATACGAACCAGTAATAAAATTGCTTTCGAATTAAAAGGAGACACACATCTTGAAGCACAACTCAATATTCCACTCTTTGATTGGATTATCGAAAATTTATTGAAAAACGGAGTAAATGCCATTGGCACAGAAGGAAAGATAACTGTTAATATTTCAGAAAATATTGCGAAAGAAGAAATTTTTATAGACATTAGTGATACGGGCAAAGGAATTCCGAGATCTAATTTTGAATCTGTTTTCCAGCCGGGTTTCACAACACGGAAAAGAGGTTGGGGGCTTGGCCTTAGTCTGACAAAAAGAATGGTGCGGTACCACCAGGGACAAATTTTTGTAAAAGAATCTGAAGTAGGTAAAGGAACAACATTTCGAATAATCTTAAAAAGCAATTTAAAATATGAAGCCACTCAAATCTGACGAATATCCAGCAGTCTACGCACCTTATATTGAGACTGTCGTCGATAACGTGTTTGATGCACTAGAAGAACAAACGCTCTCCTTTCCAGCATTTCTGGACACGATTCCTGAGGAAAGAGGTAATTTTAAATACGCCGAAGATAAGTGGACCATCAAAGAAGTTGTTGGCCACGTCATCGATAATGAGCGTATCATGGCTTACCGGGCATTGCGTTTTTCACGTAATGACCTTAAAGAGCTTGCCGGGTATGACCAAGACTATCTCATTCAATATTCCCGTTACAACGACCGTACATTAGAAAGTTTAAGCAAAGAATTCACCTTTCTTCGCAAAGCTAACATGATGCTTTTCAATAGTTTTAACGATGTGGAACTAGAACGTAAGGGCATGGCATCTGAACGGCTGACAAGTGTAAAAGCGCTTTTGTATGTCATTGCGGGCCATCTCAATCATCACCGCATTATTATCCAAGAACGTTATTTAAACTCAGACGATGTCAAAAATTTGGTTTCAGCATTACAGCATTGAGGAAATTAACGTATTCTTCAATAAATATCTGTCAGGTCTGCTCGAAATTCAAGCAACAGAAATAGATGACAACTCCATCACGGCGACCATGCCTGTAACAGATAAAGTCAAACAGCCGCACGGCATTTTACATGGCGGTGCTTCTGTCGTTCTGGCGGAATCTTTGGGAAGTATCGCATCCAATCTCGTGGTTGACCCTGACAAATACCGCGGTGTGGGACTTGAAGTAAATGCCAATCACATACGCCCGGTCAGTAGCGGTGTAATCACCGCGAAATGTAGTCCAATACACATTGGTCGGTCCACACATATTTGGGAAATAAAAATGTACGACCGTTTCAACAAATTAAATTGTATCTCAAGGCTTACAGTAGCAATCGTTCCAAAATGAAGAGGACTGTCTGGCTCCTGCTAACTCGATTTATCAACTTGGTCTAATTAAAATTCGACAACGTTTATAAGCAAAGGAGGATAAATTTCACAATTTATCCTCCTTTTTTTTGCCAATTAATTATCAAAATACTCCAAAAATATGCCTTTATTTATTTCCAATATTCAATAAATTTAAGTAGTCTTGTAGGATGGATATTTTAAAAATCAACAAAAATTGCATGCAATCGTTTGTCTAAAGCTATTTTTTTGACTGATTTCCAATCTGTGAACGATAACTTAACTAAATATAATTAAAAAAAATGACCACTAATCCTAATTCGGGTAAAACAGCGATAGTTCCTATGCTTATTTGCTGTGCATTATTTTTTATTCTGGGGTATATCACCTGGGCCAATGGGGCATTGATTCCATTTGTACGATTGGCATTTAATTTGGAGACAGATACACAAGCGTTTTTAATCCTTTTTGCCTCGTATATAGCCTATTTTTTCCTGGCATTGCCGAGTTCATGGATTTTAGGTAAAATAGGTTTTAAAAATGGCCTAGTTGCCAGTTTGGTCTTAATTATTATTGGTGCAGTTATTATTATTCCAGCCGCATCTAACCTAAGCTATCAACTCTTCCTTGTTGCAATCTTTGTCCAAGCTTCAGGTATGGCGCTATTACAGACTGCGATCAATCCATACCTCAGTATCATCGGGCCAATAGAAAGTGCTGCCCAGCGGATCTCTATTGTAGGGATTTTCAATAAAACAGCCGGTATGATAGTACCAGTGGTTTTAGGAAGTATTTTATTAAAAGATTACGACAGTATTTCCAGCAAAATTAAAGAACTGAAAGCGGGGGCAGAGCATGATGCTTTGCTCGCTGAATTATCGGAAAGACTTCACGGTCCTTATATTGGCGTAGCCATTGGTGTTGCGATTCTAGCTATTGTCGTATTCGCGGTAAAAATGCCAGAGGTTGATGTCAATAAGGAAGAAGAAACAACAGATGAAGCTACTGTATCTGGTACTAAAAAGACAAGTATCTTCCAGTTTCCACATCTATTTTTAGGATTTCTCGCTATCTTCTTCTGCGTAGCAGTGGAAGTAATGGCAGGTGATATCATTGGCACTTATGGAAGATTATTATCTCTACCTCCATTTTTTGTCAAATATGGTACTACTTTCACCCTTGTCTGCATGCTTGTTGGTTATTTTATTGGTATTATTTCTATTCCAAAATTCGTATCACAACAGACAGCGTTGCGTATCTGTACAATTGTCGGAATTACCTTCACTGCAATTTCCGCATTTTCTACAGGTCTAACGTCCTATATCTTTGTTGCCTTATTAGGTGTCGCAAATGCATTGATGTGGCCAGCTATTTTCCCTCTGGGAATCAAAGGGCTGGGACGATTTACAAAAACAGGATCTGGCATTATGATTATGGGTATTGCCGGAGGAGCAATTTGGCCTTTAATCTATGGTTACCTGAAGGACACTTTACATGTTGATTTTCAACATGCATTTCTCTTTGCAATGGTTCCAGCATACTTATATATCTTGTTTTTTGCCACGAAAGGGCACAAAATCGGAAAAGAAAATTAATATCAAAACAAAATATTGGTATAACGAAAGGGCGTCTAAAAATAGATGCCCTTTTTTGTGAAATTCTTCCTATTTTTAAGTGATGAATCTTCGTTCGATTGCAACAGGGTTCATTTCAAATGCCATGATGTAGAGTGCCTCAACCGAAATAAATGAGCCTCAACCATTAAGTCGCAAAATTCTATATTCATAAATAATCGAGCAAACAAGCTCACAATGTAATTATCGAACAAATGAAAAAGAAATTCTTTGCCATTGCTTTTGCAGCAGCCCTGATGTTTACTGCAAACGAATCCTTTGCTCAGTTAAAACTACCTGCAGCAAGTAGTGCTCAAACAATCACACAGGGATTAGGGATTGAAAATGTGACGCTAAACTATAGTCGTCCAAGCATGAACGGCCGTAAGATTTTTGGTGATCTTGTTCCTTACAACGAAGTATGGCGCACAGGTGCAAATACAAATACCACATTAACCTTTGAAGGTGATGTTGAGTTGAATGGACATAAGCTTTCTGCCGGAACCTATGCGCTTTTCACGATCCCGAACAAATCAGAGTGGACCATTATTATTAGTAAAAACACAAAACAATGGGGCGCCTATACTTATAAACAAACCGAAGATGCCTTACGATTCAATGTTAAACCACAGGCCTTAACAAATCCAGTGGAGACATTTACCGTCTCTTTTGACAATGTTACACCTACAGGTGCTGTATTGAGTCTGGCTTGGGAAAAAACAGCAGTAAAGGTCGACCTCAAAGTCAATCAACAAGCTAAAATATTAGCTGCTATTGACGAGGCGATGAAAGGAGAGAAAAAGCCTTATTTTGCCGCAGCCCAATATTACTTCAGCAATAACTTAGATCTAAATAAAGCACTAAACTGGTTTGACGAAGCAGCCAAAGCTCAACCCAAAGCTGCCCACGTCCTTTATTGGAAAGCAAAAGCTCAATTAAAAGCTGGTGATAAAAAAGGTGCAATAGAAACAGCAACCAAAGGTCTTGAAGTTGCCACAGCAGATAAAAATGGCGAATACATCAAATTAAATACACAAGTGATCAACGCTGCAAAGAAATAGGTATCTCTATCTAAAAATGCCCCCAGAAAGTGTCTAACTTTTTGGGGGCATTGGCATTTAAAACCTTTTTTATAGCTCAGCTTTTTATTTTATAACTCGTCTTTTAGCAATTGCTCAAGTTCTTCTGGTGAAACGTTCATATTGACGTTTCCATCCTTCGCAAAAGATATCTCACCAGTCTCTTCAGAGACGATAACGGCAATCGCATCCGAGATTTCCGTCACTCCAATTGCAGCGCGATGCCGTAGTCCGAATTGCAGCGGTAAATCCTCACTATCCGACAATGGTAGCACACAAGATGCTGTCATAATCTTAAAATCAACAATAACCACCGCACCATCATGTAATGGGCTATTTTTATGAAAGATACTTTCAATCAAGCGCTTGGAGATATGGGCATCAATATACTCACCGCTGCTTTGATAATATTCCTCGTCAAAATACTTTGAGAAAACTAATAGGGCTCCCGTCCGTGTACGCGACATGCTTCTACAGGCTTCAATAACGGGTTTTAGATCCTCCGTCAAATCTTTTTGTATTGCCTTTTTATTCCCGATAAACGACCAAAAAACTTTTTTTCGTTTCATGGATATATTCTTTCCCACGTGTAGTAAGAACCGCCTGATTTCCTGCTGGAATACAACAATCAAAGCAATTGATCCTACGGATATAAAACCGCCAAATATCTCAGTCAGCAAGCGCATATGCATCTGTTTGACGACAATATAAACGCCATAAAACAGTGCTACGCCAATCAGGATATTAACGGCAATGGTCCCCCTAATCAAACTATAGATATAGTAGATAATAATCGCTACCAATATGATATCAATAACGTCCAATAGGCGAAAGCCGCTAAACAGGCTATAGTCGATTCCATCCATATATGCAAGTTAAAAAAAAATAGATATTATTTGTATTTTTACATCATAACATACAGGAAAATGACTAGACTTTCAGTAAATATCAATAAAATCGCAACGCTCAGAAATTCTAGAGGTGGCAATAACCCCAATCTAG
This sequence comes from Sphingobacterium sp. 40-24, assembly GCF_001899705.1. Lineage (NCBI taxonomy): Bacteria > Pseudomonadati > Bacteroidota > Sphingobacteriia > Sphingobacteriales > Sphingobacteriaceae > Sphingobacterium > Sphingobacterium sp. 40-24. The sequence goes on from NZ_MKWH01000021.1 coordinate 216,146, forward strand.
TATCTGCGGCACTAGCCTGTGAACGTTTTGGCGCTCAAGGTATCACTGTGCATCCACGACCTGATGAAAGACATATTCGATATCAGGATGTTTTTGATCTAAAAGCAGAAATCCAGACCGAACTCAATATTGAAGGGAATTGCCAAGAACAGAAGTTTATTGACCTTGTATTGGCCAATAAACCAGCACAGGTAACCTTAGTGCCCGATACCGAAGGACAATTAACCTCTAACCATGGCTGGGATACCATTAAAAACAAAGCCTATCTACAAGATATGTGTAAATTGTTCAAAGATGCAGGTATACGTGTTTCTATCTTTGTTGATCCCGTCGAAGAAATGGTAGAGGCCGCGGCCGAAACAGGAACAGATCGCATTGAGCTCTATACAGAAGGATTTGCTACAGAGTATGGCTTCGATAAAGAACTTGCAATAAAACCCTATTTCAAAGCTGCATTAAAAGCACGTGAAGTTGGATTAGGTCTAAATGCAGGCCATGACCTGGACCTCAACAACCTGCAATATTTCAACCAGCACATTCCTGAGCTGCTGGAAGTAAGCATAGGCCATGCGCTTATATCCGATGCACTATACTTAGGGTTAGAGGAAACGATCAAACGTTACCTCGCTTGTTTGAAGTAGTGCAACATTCAGGGAATAGCGTTCATCAGGCAGCACCCTTGTGGTTGAGAAACTGCAAAAATATTCATTAAAACCTTCGTAATTTCGCTGTCACCAGCAGCTCCAAACGAGATCACAAAGGTTTTCTCTTGCTGAGAGAAAACACAGATTCATAAAAAAGGGCTTTCACAACGAAAGCCCTTTTTTATTGCACCCCAAATAGCGGTGTTATTGCTCAAATGGCAGTTGCTAATGAATTCCTTTAAAGATACGGTTCCAGCGAATTTTCGAAAGTCCTGTACCAATCTCATCCCAGCTCATCCAAGTAAATAAAGCCTTTCCGACAACATGATCTTCGGGAACAAATCCCCAACCTCTTGAATCCAAGGAATTATGGCGATTATCACCCATCATCCAAAAATAATCCATTTTAAACGTATAATGGTCTACTTTCACATCATTGATATAGATCCCATCCGAACGTTTTTCTAACTTATTGTTTTCGTAAACGCGGATCGCTCTTTCATAAATGGGCAGAGTCTGTGCATTTAATGCCACCGTCCATCCTTTCTTCGGGATTAAAATCGGCCCAAAATTGTCAAAATTCCATTTGTATTGTGGATCGTACGGATAAGCACCTTCACCACCAGGATTTCTTCTGATTTCTTTGACATTCGACCACGATTTTACTATAGCTAATTCATCTTTTGTCATGAACAACTGATAAACACCAGGCTGCTGATCTCCACCAGCCGCTTCTATTCTCAACTCCCGTAATCTATCCATATTTAATGGGGTACCATCCGTTAAGACGAGATAGTCCAATTGGCTTTCTGGAGGATCAAAACCCGGTTGATCGTTCACAAAGAGTTTAGCATCCTTCATGAAAATTTTATCGCCCGGCAATCCGACACAGCGTTTAATATAGTTCTCCCTTTTATCAATAGGTCTTGCCTGGATCGTAAATTGGGAATTGACAGTCTGCCAGCCATAAGCCCGAACAAGATCGTAATAACTTGCATTTTGGTTCTCGAGCGCGACAGTGTCACCTGCAGGAAAATTGAAAACAACGACATCATTACGCTCAATCTTTTGAAATCCTGGCAAACGCTTATAAGGTAGTTCAATCAATTCAGAATATGCTTTCCCACCAGTGATGGGCATCGTATGATGCGCAAAAGGAAAGGCAATCGGTGTGTTAGGAACCCGTGGTCCATAATTTAACTTGCTTACAAATAAGAAATCCCCGATCAACAAGGTACGCTCCATCGATCCTGTAGGAATCATATAAGCCTCGATCAGAAAACCACGAATAAGTGACGCTGCTACAGTTGCAAATACAATGGCATCTGCCCATTCGCGTACCATGGATTTCTTGTACGGATATTTAATTTTATAATCTTTGTAAGATTCAAGTGCAATTTCGGCACGTTTCTCCTCGGTCAGTTCAATACCTTCCTGAGTAGCTGCCTTTAAATTCTTTGCATATAAACCATTCAAAAAACGCACATTGTTGTCCTTTGCCCACATGGGCAGAACGATAAAAGGCACTAAAACAGCAGCAGCATTCTCCCAAAACCGGCGTTTTCCAAAACAATGGATAAAATCAAGGTAAAGATTATAGAAAACAAAGACATTGACAATTGGCACGAGCAATAAAATTACCCACCATGTAGGTCTTCCCGTCAATTTTGCCTGAATATACTGGCTATAAAAAGGCACGATCGCTTCCCAGCCATTTCTGCCAGCTTTAACAAACAATTGCCACAAACCATATCCCGATATTGCTGTTAAAACCGCAAATATAATTAATCCCATAATCTACTAATTAGTACTATTTATTAAAATCAAAAATTTCAGTAACCTGATAGAAACCTTTTTTGCCATTCAACCATTCAGCAGCAACTACAGCTCCTAAAGCAAATCCATCACGGCTATGTGCGGTATGTTTAAATTCTATTTGGTCAACCTCAGAACTATAAAGTACCGTATGTGTTCCCGGAACCTCTTCAATTCGATGACTTTCTATTAAAAGTTCCTGTGGTTTTGGAATAAGCTCATCCTGTTCACCAACAACAGTATTTACCCAATTGGTTTTCACATCGCTATTATCCAATATCCCCTCTGCAATCGTAATTGCTGTACCACTTGGTGCATCCAATTTGTGAATGTGGTGTATTTCCTCTACCTGAACATCATATTGTTTATAAGGCTGCAATGCCTTCGCCAACATTCTATTGATATGGAAGAATACATTCACTCCGATAGAGAAGTTGGAGCCATACAAAATAGAACCATCAGCATCCAAACACTTCGCCTTAACATCCTCCAGTTGATCATACCAACCGGTTGTTCCGACGACAATAGGTACACCTGCCTCAAGACAAAGATTCATATTATCCAATGCTGCAGAAGGTACACTAAAGTCTATTGCGACATCAGCACCTTTAATATCATCAGCAGTCAGGTTAGGACGATTATGTTCATCGACAACTAAAAAAATTTGATGGCCTCTTTTCAGCGCGTATCTTTCGATAATCTGCCCCATTTTGCCATATCCCAAGAGAATGATGTTCATATATTTAGAAAAAAGTATAGTTTATTTTTAAAATTAAAAAATTTCAATGAAATACCCATGTTTAAAACCATAAACCCGTATGAAAATAAAACTGTTCAGTCCTTATTGTCTTAAATTTGCTTGGGCTATATGAATCCCTTAATAAAGAAATAAACTCATGGATAAACAAAAGGAATCAAAATATAACCTTTAAAACAGGAGATTTTAATTGAATTTCATGGTCAATTTAAGTCCGACCGTAGGTTTAAACGAATAAGTTCCCGACGCGAGACTAGCATCCATTAAAGTAGGTCCTATTAAGAAAGCCGTTTTTTTGGGTTTATCATCACCGATACTCCAGCGATATTTAAGCATCGAGTCGATATAAGCTTCTGCGACATTCAGGCCATAAACACCTAACGTAAGTAGCACCATGAGATCTCGATTTCGCCGCGCATTATCTTTTGCCCGGATGATAGATTGGTCGGAGATTCCGATGTAATAAGGATCAATCGGCTTACCAAGAGCTTTGTCTTGTAATACCCCCAGTAATTCCTTATAATAACGGTTATTAAAATCGAAAACAAGTACGGTTGTTATTAAGCCACCATAGATTGCAGGTACTTTTATCCACCAAACGCCGCCATTTGTATATTGTCCCCAGCCTGGAAGTACTAAAGAGCGCTTCCAAGCTTGTTTATTTTTTGCTTCGATAGCCAAACGGGTTGAATCTTTAAACACAACCTTCTCTTTCGCCTTCGCCTCCTCCTTCTCCCGTTTTTTACGTTCCTTCCGAGATTCCTTCTTTACGGTATCCTGTACCGATTTTTGCTTTATGCTATCTATTTTGACGGGTGCCAACTGTTTCTTAGGAATTGTATCCACAGTCTGTCCATGTACTACCGACAGTGCAAACACCGCAAATATCAAGCTTATTAACTTGGCCATATTACCAATCTAACAATTCAAGAATGCGACTTAAATCATCTTCCGACTCAAAAGGTATCTCAATAGCACCCTTTCCTTTCGTGCTCTTCAGATTCAATTTGACCCGAGAAGAAAATTTCGACGCCAGATCATCTTCAATTTTCTGCAATTGAAAAGACATCGGAGCTTTATCTTTTCCAGCTTTTTTCTTACCGCCTTTTTGTAACTCACGAACCAACTCCTCCGCCTTACGGACGGATAAACCTTGATCAATAATCAACTTAAAGATATAAAGCTGCTTATCAACCTCTGGAATATTAATCAGGGCACGAGCATGTCCCATAGTCAAGGCTCCATCGCGTATTGCCGCTTGAATGACAGGTGGAAGTTTTAATAAACGGAGATAATTTGTAACAGTAGAACGGTTTTTACTAACACGTTCACCCAATTCTTCCTGTTTTAAATTACACTCCTCAATCATACGCTGAAAGCTTAAGGCTACTTCAATAGCATTTAAGTTCTCCCGTTGAATATTCTCAATCAGGGCCATCTCCAGCATCTGCTGGTCGTTGGCGGTACGGATATACGCTGGAATTTCGGTGATACCGGCCAAGCGCGAAGCGCGGAGACGCCGCTCTCCGGAAATCAACTGATAATTTCCGTCCGAAATTTTACGTACGGTAATCGGCTGAATTAAACCCTGTAAAATAATCGATTCCGATAACTCCTGTAAGGCAACCGGATCAAATTCTGTACGCGGCTGAAAAGGGTTGACAGATATTTCTTCTACACGGACATGGCTGATACTGCCATTCTCTTTTGTTGTTTTTACTGCAGTTGGTGTAACTAGAGGAGCTTCTTCCACTTGCTGATTACCTTTAGCAGGAACTTCTACACTATCGTTTAATAGCGCACCTAAGCCTCTTCCCAGTCCTGTTTTACGCTGATGTGCTGCCATATTATGCGGTTACTGTTTTATTCATTTCATTAAGATGCCCGTTTTTCTGTAAAATCTCGCGTGCCAAATTCAAATAATTTATTGCCCCTTTGCAGGACGCATCATGCATGATAACAGAAATTCCAAAGCTTGGAGCTTCGCTCAAACGGGTATTTCGCTGAATAATCGTATCAAAAACTAAATCTGTGAAATGTGTTTTCACTTCCTCGACCACCTGATTTGACAATCTTAAACGAACATCATACATGGTCAACAAAATTCCTTCGATCTCCAAACTTGTATTTAAACGGTTTTGAACGATTTTAATTGTGTTCAACAACTTACCAAGTCCTTCTAGGGCAAAGTATTCGCACTGTACCGGAATGATAACTGAGTCCGAAGCAGATAGTGCATTGATTGTAATTAAGCCTAAGGAAGGCGAACAATCGATGATAATAAAATCATAATCCTGTTTCACCTGATCCAAGATTTTTTTCATCTTGTACTCCCTTTCGTGCATATTGATCATCTCAATTTCTGCCCCAACCAAATCAATATGAGCCGGTAAAAGATCCAAATTTGGCGTTTCTGTTGATTGAATAGCCTCACGAGGATCCAAATCATTCACTAAACATTCGTATACACTTGCGCTGATTGTACGAGGGTCAAAGCCAATCCCAGAAGTAGAGTTTGCTTGGGGATCTGCATCGACCAACAATGTTTTATATTCTAAAACCGCCAAACTAGCCGCCAAATTAATTGACGTTGTGGTTTTTCCGACCCCACCCTTTTGATTTGCGATTGCAATTACTTTTCCCATCTTGAATGAAAACCTTTCTTAATTAAAATGTCATTTTATACTACATTTCACGTTTCTGAAGATCAATTTGCCCAAATTTTAATCTGCGATTCAAATTAACAAAACTAATTCAGCATATTTCGTACTTTTGATTGATCGAAAGCACATATCCTCAGGATGCTAAGATACAAAAAATCAAGATATGTATCCACTTTGAAAATGCGCTTTTTATAAGTATCAACAACACAATGATTTTAATAATATCCGGAACAAACCGTCCCAATAGTAAGACGTTAAAAATAGCAAAATGCTACCAGCAATTACTTGATCGTAAGTCAATTGAAAGTAACATCTTTTCGTTGGAAGATCTACCAGCAAACATTTTAGAAACAGATCTTTACGGAAAAAGAAGCACCGCATTTGAACCCATCCAAGAAATGGTCAGTAAAGCTGAGCTATTTATTTTCATCGCTCCCGAATACAATGGAAGTATTCCAGGAGCACTGAAACTGTTCATTGACTGCTGTACATTTCCGATTAGTTTTTATCACAAGAAAGTTGCATTGGTTGGGTTATCCTCAGGTCGCTATGGCAACCTCCGCGGCATAGATCACCTGACGGGCATATGCCACTACTTAAGAATGCACGTGCTTCCCCTTAAGATCTTTCTACCCAATGTTCAGAACGAACTGAATGATGAAGGGCAGTTATTCAAAGAAGATACGCTGCAATTTATCAACGAACAGATTGAGGAGATTATCAGGTTTTAATACGCTAGTTTTAGTAGCCATGATAGCGAATTCACCTTAAAACTAATCCTACTCGCGAACAGTGAAACAAGGATTCCGTAGCGTGAAACAAGAATAAAAAACAAAGGGCATCACAAAACCTGATACGAAAGAAGCCTCCGGCAAACACCGGAGGCTTCTTTCGTATCATACGCTAATCTAATTCTTAAGACAAGCAATCCGGGATCTAATAGCCGAAGATCTCTTTAAGATCCAGCTTTTTAACCTCGCCCAGTTTCGCAAGATCCTCTGGCTTAAGACTTTCTTCCTTCGCTACAATACAATAAACGTACGGCTTTTGACTCATCTCTTTCTTATGGAAAGTGCTTAGGTCACCATAAGTTAATTTTGGCGCTTGCTCATAGACAACTTTACGAATATCAGTTGCATTTCCCAAACGTTGTGCAGCTAGATAACTACCTAATATAGACGCATTCAACACACGTTCACTGGCAATTGATTTTTCCAGACTTACTTTCGCAATATCCAACCCTTTAGCGCTTTCAGGCAATACATCCAGCAGCTCATTCATGCCTTTAATCGCATCGTTAAACTTATCAGCCTGCGTCCCAACATAGGCCCCAACGGTGTAATGGTTTTCTTTTTTATAAGGCTGTCCATAATAGGCATAAGTTGAATAAGCCAATGCTTTCGATTCACGGATAGTCTGGAAGACAATACTTCCCATGCCGCCACCAAAGTAATTATTAAACAGAGAAACAGTCGGTGTCAAGGCACTACTGTATACTCCTGAGCTTCTATACCAAAATACTTCAGCCTGCTTCATTTCGAAATTAGCAAAAAGAACCTGGTTCTTGCTTGTTGGCAATTCTGCGAACACGACCGCCTTTTTCGCCGGAACATACTCTCCAGCCCCTTGTTTCAAAGGCTTCGCTTTCGCTACAAATTCCGCGGCAGTTAACGGGCCAAAATAAAGCATCGTATGTTTCATATTAGCCAAATCGTGCAATGCCTTCACCAAATCCTCCGCTTTTAAAGCATCCAATTCCGCGTCTGTAAACACATTATTAAATGGATTTTTAGCGCCGTATTTAGCATAAGATTTTAGGCCTTCCATGATCGCTCCCTTGTTTTCTTTCGCATTTGCTCTCGCTTTTTTAAGACGGGCAATATACATTTTGAAAGCCTCCTGATCAGCAACACAATTACGCAATAAATCCTGAATCAAGTTCTGTGTAGCTATAAAGTTTGAATTCAAGCCTGAAATCGACACCATAGTTTCTTCATTTCCTGCAGACACTGAAAAATCAGACGCCAATTGATAAAAATCCTTGCTAAACTGCTCACTGGATTTATCTTTTGTACCTAAAAATTCTAGATAACCCGCAGCCAATGAAAGCAATTTATTGCTCCATTTTCCACCATCAAAACGATAAGACAGCGAAAACAGTTCATTATCTGAGTTCTTTACAGCAAGTACTGGCAAACCGTTTGCAGTAACCTTCTGAATATCTTTGTTGTAATCTACCCATACAGGCTGAATTTTATCCTCTGGCAATGCTTCTACTTTCTTCAAGAAATCAGACTGGTCATCACGATTGACCGTTACGGGAGTAATCTCAGGTTTAACAACTTTAACGACATTATTATCAACTCCCTTACGCTTATAAACAACAACATAATTATTGTCATTCAAATATTTGTTAGCAAAATCAACCACATCTTGCTTGGTGATTTTATTCAACTCATCCGAATAGCCCACGACAGACGCCCAATCCTGACCCGAAGTAAAGGCATCCATCAATGATTCAGCACGATCACCATAACTTTCATTTTGCTTGATTTCGTCTTTCTTAGCGTTGTTCACAATCGCCGTGATCAGCTCATCCGAAAACTCTCCTTTTCTCAATTTTGCCAATTCTTGTAACAGCAGCTGTTGCACCTGTTCCAAGCTCTGTCCCTGACTAGGATTACCCTGCAACAGAAGCAGAGAATAGTCTTTTAACACATACGGAAAAGCACCTGCACCTAATAATTTTTGATTCTTCACCAAATCCAGATCAATCAGACCGGCAGAACCATTTGTCAAGATCTGACTCATCAGATTGAGCATACGGGCATCCTTTGTTGCAGCGCCAGGAAAACGGAATCCCATTAACATAAATTCAGCATCCGGACCTTTAACCTCGCGGACAACAGGAGTTAAAATTGGTTTCTCTGCATCAAACGTGTAGGCCGGAATTTCTTTCGCCTGCATAAAAGCAAAGGCCTTATCCACCTTTTTCACCACCTCTGTAGGATCAAAATCACCCGACATAATAACCCCCATATTGTTAGGGACATAGTAGGTGTGAAAATATTCACGAATCGCTTTCAAAGATGGGTTTTTAAGGTGCTCTACAGTACCAATTGTCGTCTGCTTTCCATAATTATTATTAGGAAAAGCAGCTGAAAACATCGATTCTACAGCCTTACGATTATCTTTATCCAGACTGATATTTTTCTCTTCATACACAGCTTCCAGCTCAGTATGGAACAGACGCAATACCGGATATCTAAACCGTTCTGCCTGTACAGCGAGATACTTATCCATTACATTACTAGGAATTTGCTCCTGATAGACTGTCTGCTCAAATGAGGTGAATGCATTAGTACCTTCCGCCCCCATTGATGCCATCAATTTATCGTATTCATTCGCAATAGCATATTTCGCAGCCTCTCCAGATACTTTATCGATTTCCTTATAGATTGCTTTCCGTTCGGTTTCATCTGTTGTACCATTGTATTTCTCATAGAGCGCATCAATCTGATCTAACAAAGGTTTTTCCTTTGCCCAGTCTTTAGAACCAAATTTATCGGTTCCTTTAAACAGCATATGCTCCAGATAATGGGCCAAACCGGTGTGATCTTTCGGGTCTGTTTTGCTCCCCGCTTTTGTCGCAATGTAAGTTTGGATACGTGGTTCTTTTTTGGTCGGGCTCAAAATCACCGTTAAGCCATTTTTTAACTTGTAAAACCGTGAATGTGTAGGGTCATTCGTGACGTACTTGTAGGTGTACCCCCCCTCAGATGCTTCTTTCCAATCAAATTTGGCGTTTTGAGCAAACAAAGCACACCCTGCTGTTGTTAGTGCAAACGTAACAGCAGTAATTCTAAATAGGTTTTTAATCATATTTCCTTTTTCTTTTCACCTCAAACTTAGATAAATTGCTTTTTATATGCAATATAATTACAGACATAAACAATAATTATTTACCCATTTGACAGCCTGATAGTTAAGCTGCCTAATTTCTCTCACCACTAACCGACATGGTGTGGCTGAAAAATGGCATTTTTTATAACTTGATTTCGCTACTGTTTAAATACTGTTGTTACAATGATATATCATTCTTATTTTTGCAAAAATTTTAAAAAACGCTAACGTTTTATTTCATGAGATCAAGAATACTTGCTTTTGTGGCCCTGACACTGCTCTCCTTTCGTGCCACAGCACAGGTCACACCCCGAATAGAAAATCCGAATGACACTTTACAAAGCCGTACCCCAGCTAAGACGAGACTTATATTCCAACTTGAACATGAAAGCGGGGGCGAACTCAAATTCAATGAGCGCTCCAAAGAAACCCTTGCTGACTCATACTATAGTGGGTTAAATTTTAGAGTCGGTTTTCAGACCCAGTTTCAAGACTCATTAAAGAGTATTTACAATGAAATATACAACTATCCAATATACGGCATAGGCATCTACAGCAGTACTTTTGGTCAGGAGCACCTCGGACGACCTTTCGCCGCCTATGGCTTTGTCGCCATTCCTATTCGGCCAAAAGTAAATTCAAGATGGAATTTCAACTACCGCATTGCGCTCGGTCTTTCCGGGAGATTCAACCCCTATAATGAGGAGGACAATCCGTTCAACCTACTTATTGGGAGCAAAAACAATGTATTTATTGATCTTGGACTTCAGGTCAACTACCGCCTAAATAAAAACTTTCAGGTAGGGGCTGGTGCAGCCTTCCACCACTTCAGCAATGGCGCCCTGGCATTACCGAACACAGGGATAAACCTCGTCCCCTTGAGCCTATCGGTTTCGTATACACCAACAAACAAGCCTTTTGATTATAGAAAAAGTAGTATTCCACAAATGGAGAAAACAGAGGAACTCCATTTCAACTATGCCTTTGGCTTCAAACAGATTGATCGCGAACACGATGGCCAATATTTTAAATCTATGCTAGGTGCATACTACAGCAAGCATTTCGGCTACAAATGGCGGCTTGGCGCTGGGTTTGATGCATTTTATTCAGCCAGTGGAAACGACGAGAAGGTTGCCGGCGACAAAGCCGGAAAATTCTCCGCTTTATTTTCTTACGGCCCCGCATTCTACATTGATCATGTGTTAAATTCACGCCTTTATATCAACGGAAATGTAGGAGTCTATCTTCATCGCAACGAATTCAATGGCGAGAGCATGCCCGTGTATTTAAGAGCAGGAGTACGTTATAAAGTTTACAAAGATTTCTTTGCCGGTGTTTCCATTAAAGCCCATGGCGGTAAAGCTGATTTTATTGAATGGACAACAGGTTACGGAATTAAACTAGGGAAGAAACGGAAATAGTTAGAAAATAAATGCGAAAGATTCCCGAGATAGATTGAATACCGGATCGGGGACTTTCAAATTTACAGCGAATTCAGCCCATAAAAAAAGCGTTCATGAAGAACGCTTTTTTTATCGTGGGGATTACTGGGTTCGAACCAGTGACCCCTACCTTGTCGAGGTAGTGCTCTAAACCAGCTGAGCTAAACCCCCTAACGAAAAAAAAGCACCAATTGATGATGCTTTTGTGGAGGCTACAGGATTCGAACCTGTGACCCTCTGCTTGTAAGGCAGATGCTCTGAACCAGCTGAGCTAAGCCTCCGTTTTGGATTGGTGGAGAATACTGGATTCGAACCAGTGACCCTCTGCTTGTAAGGCAGATGCTCTGAACCAGCTGAGCTAATTCTCCGACTTTGTATGGTGGAGGCTACAGGATTCGAACCTGTGACCCTCTGCTTGTAAGGCAGATGCTCTGAACCAGCTGAGCTAAGCCTCCATACTTTTTTAAAGAACGCCGTTCCCTAATTGCGTGTGCAAATATAGCTTAAAAATTCTATTCTCAAAATTATTTTATAAGATTTTATGCCTTTAATATCACAACAAGCTAAGAAACACCGAAATAATTTTTAATCATAGAACTTCCAAGAAATACCAAATCTAAAATTAGCACTATTCATCGGATAACGTCTGACCGTATAGTAACCATGCGGATAGAAGTTCTGATTTAAAAAATTATAACTCAAAAACATATTTACCCGTTGTATATTCGCTGTAATCCATACATCCATGATTGGATAGGTCGAAAACTCAATCTGTTTGTAAGCATTGTAAAACTGTCCCGTCCCAATTGAATAATTCGGATTGGCATAAGGTGTATTGAACTTTGCGTCCAGACCGATACTATAATCAATAACTTTATAAAACAGGTTACTGTAATACAAACTATGCCAGGTATACAGCTCCGGAACAGCCAGTGTGTTCTGTTGATCTGTCTTTTGATAGACCACGAGATTATCAAACGTAAAATGGTTTAGTTTAAATTTTTGTCCAACGGTTACCTTCAGCAAATTAGCTTTATCCAATTGTGTCGGAACAATCCATTTATCCTTCTTAGGATCGTTCTGTGGATTGGACAACTCTTCGAAATAGGTATAATTGTTCATCAAAAAATACTCCACCTTACCATGGAAACCAAGCATCGGATTGGCATATTGAAAACCCAGATTCTGAATTTTCATCTTTTTAAGATCTAAATCATTCCATTTTCCGTAGGTATAGTTTAAATTCTCGAAAACCATCTCTGGCGATTTATTCTGTGAATAAGCCGACAGGGTCACCTTTCCAATTTTATCCCCCATGGAGATATCCGCTTTAGCTTCATACAAGAAATCCCCAAAGTTGTGACCAAATACAATCTGATTCGCTTTTAAACTAAAATCAAGACGATCTGAAAACTTATACCCTAATTCACCTTTCACGATTCCATTTTGATAAAAGCGATCAAATGTGGTGCTATCCGGCAATTTCTTCAGCGGCTGTGGATAGGCTGAAGTGTTGTTATAATAGCGCATGGAGTCCAACTGATGCTGCTCCACCCAGTTCATGTCGTGCTGAAAAGCCAAATTTAGTTTCGCCTCATTCCTAAAGACCGACTTTCCTCTGAGAAAAAAGTTATATTCAAATTCATTGGAAACATTCGTGATCAGCGTCTTATCACTGTTCAGCGCCAATGCCTTATTATTGTAAGGCAATGCCGCATTTTGGTCATCCATGTTCTTGAAGAAATTATAGGTCTGTCTTCTTATGCGCGTATTATGCGCCATGCTATTGGTCGGATGGATCTGCATGGTCGGCTTTCCTTTATCGATTGTATCCAATCGTCCCAAATAAAGTGACTGTCTCAGGAAGAATGAATTATCCCACCACTTAGATCGAGGTACCCTTGTGTTACCGGCATCATAGAATTTCGGTATAAATCGATCAGGAGACTGTCTATTTCCAGGCGCAAATGGAAGATCTTCTGTAATAGAGCCATTCTCCATGGCATCCAAACGATTAAATACGCCATTGATCAACAAATTATACCGGTTATTTTTCGATTCATACCAAGAAGCAACTGAAGCCTTTAAATCCGAATAATTCTGTCCAAGGTAAAATCCATCCGTTTTAGTAGAATGGAAATCGACATTCATATTCCATTGGGAATTGATATTCTGCGCCACCCGGGCCCTAAAAACCTGGTCATTAAAAAAGAATCCTACCGCGGACAATTCGGAGTACCTCGCCCGGGCCCTAAAATATTGGACCGAATCGGGGTTCAATAAATAACGTTCCAACGCTGTAAAACCAGACTGAAAGCCAATGGTCTTTTTAGGCTGGAACAATAGATCCCGTGTGGCAAGGCCATAAGCCCCAAGGTTCACACTGGGATTCCAAGGTAAATTCTGCGGATTATAATATTGATAATTATGATGTGATGTATCGATCTGCCGTGTATAAGTTCCTTTTTTTAACATATCCAGTGTGGCATATCGGATATACTTCGCAGAAAGGATGACAGAATCTTTCTTCCCGTCCTCTTTGGCTCTGGCCGAATCCAATGCGCTACTCCAATCCTCTTTGCTCTGCGCAATGACATCCACGGAATAAATAAATAAAACACACCATGCGGCAAGTATGCGTACGATCAACTTCATCTAAAATTATATAAAAACCAAAAAAGCTAAATTCACCTCAATGAACCAATTACCCTTCACCGCACACAAATCCAACAACCTTCTCCTTCAACAGAGATACATGAAGAGGTAATTTATTGCAAAGCTATTAATTCTTTCAAAATTAATGTCATTTTAGGTTCCGCTTTCTCCGCAACAGTAACAATTTCCTGTAATGATACGGGTTTAAGCTCCTCGTGAAAGCCTTCATCCGTAACAACAGAAATCGCAAATACCGGCAGTGCCATATGATTAGCAACAATCACTTCTGGAACGGTACTCATACCGACCACATCCCCACCGATCAGGCGCATATAACGATATTCAGCTTTTGTTTCCAAATTTGGACCTGCGGAAGAAACATAAACAACTTTTCGCGCAGCAATAGCATGTTTGGCTGCAATTTCAAGAGCCTGTCCAATCATCTTTCGGTTATAAGGCTCGCTCATATCCGGAAATCGTGGACCAAACTCGGCCAAATTCTGTCCGCGTAGCGGATTATCCGGCAACAAATTGATATGATCTTCAATAATTCCAAGGTCACCTTTTTTCACATCAGGATTCAGGGAGCCCGCAGCGTTGGAAACAAACAATTTTTGTACCCCCAAAACTTTCATGATACGGATCGGAAAGGTAATTTGTTGCATATCGTAACCTTCATAATAATGCAACCTCCCCTGCATAGCAACCACATTGCGGCCACTCAATTTTCCAAAAATGAGCTTACCAGAATGAAATTCAACAGTCGAAATGGGGAAATTTGGTATATTGGAATACATCAGCTGATACTCGACTTCGATTTCATCCACCAACTTACCTAAACCAGTACCTAGGATGATACCGAACTCTGGAGTAAAATCTCCAATTTTTCTACGGATAAACTCCGTAGTCTCATTTATGCTATGATACATACGTACAGAAAAACTAAGTATATCAAACTTAACTTAATTTTTCTGTACGTACAAATCAAAATCAATACTTGTATTTACATCTTCTCACCAATGGAGAAATTTTTTATAGCCGAAGTGCATTAATTATGGGACAATGCTTTTTCACTCGCTTTACCTGGAGAACTGATCAAAAGCATCACAAACGTGATAAAACCATTAATAATGATCAAATCCAATCCGATAACATAAGGTGTATACACTTCAATAACATAGGTTTTAAGCAAAAATAAGACGGTAGGCGAAAGTACACAGATATAAGGTACAGCGTTATCCCGCACGGCATATTTTGTGAATATTCCGAAAACGAATAAACCCAATAAAGGTCCATAGGTATAACTCGCCGCAGTAAAGATTGCATTGACGACCGAGTCATCATTGATCAGCTTAAAGACCAGAATAACCAACAGCATCACAATGGAGAAACCAAAATGCACATAATTACGCTGCTTGATCAGCGCTGGATCATTGGGATTTTCTTTTTTATTGAAATTTAGAAAGTCCACACAGAAAGATGTTGTCAATGCCGTTAGCGCACTATCTGTCGTTGCAAAAGTAGCAGCCGTTAACCCCATCATAAAGATGATTGCAGGAACAATAGCCAAGTGGTTTAATGCAATTTCTGGGTACAAATAATCGCGTGTTGCTAATTGAGTCACATCAATTCCGTTTTTAGCCGCATAGATATACAGCAAAGCACCGACAGCTAAAAAGAAAATATTAATGACCACAAAAACACTTGTAAAAGTGATCATGTTCTTTTGGGCTTCTTTAATGGTCCCCATCGATAAGTTCTTTTGCATTAGATCCTGATCTAGCCCCGTCATCGCAATGGTCACAAAAATTCCTCCCAAGAATTGTTTCCAAAAATTTGCTTTACTGCCGACAAAATCATCCCAGAAAAAGATCTTGGAATAACTACTTTCTTTTACAGCCTCGAAAGTATCGACGATACCAAAATCTAATCCTTTGGCCATAAAATAGATAGAGAGAATTACTGCGGTCACTAAAAAGGTAGTCTGTAGGGTATCTGTCACAATAATCGTCTTTAAGCCACCCTTGTTTGTATACATCCAGATTAACACCAAACATATAACGACCGTAATCGCGAAAGGCACATTCCAGGCATCAAAAATAAAATGCTGCAATACGATTGCGACCAGATAAAGACGAAACGCCGAACCGATCGTACGGGAAACCAAAAAAATAGCAGCACCGGTCTTGTACGTGGTGTGCCCAAAACGTTCTTCCAAATACGTATAAATGGAAGTCAAGTTCATTCTATAATAGAGCGGAAGCAATACATAGGCAATAATGACAAAACCAACGGCGTTCCCAAGAACAAATTGAAAATAGCTAAATTCAGACGCACCGACTGCGCCGGGAACCGAGATAAAAGTTACGCCGGAGAGCGCGGTACCGATCATCCCAAAGGCGACCATATACCATTTAGAGTTCCGGTTTGCGACAAAAAAGGTAGAGTTATCGGAAGCTCCCTTCGAGGTGAAGTGAGCTACAGCAAGCAGAACTGCAAAATAGATTATTATAAAAGATAATAATATTACTGGTGACATAGTTTGTTTTTAAATAGGTGATTTTAATAGGTTATGCTCAATGGGCATCCTGATAAGCTTCGATTGCCTGTCTTACATTACCAAATTGCTCAAGCAAAGCCGCAGCTTCTTCTTCAAGCGCCCCGGTCTGATCCATAATGATACGTACACCACGACCGACCAGCTTATGGTTTGACAATTGCATATCGACCATCTTGTTCCCCTTTACCCTACCCAATTGGATCATCACTGTGGTACTGAACATATTTAACACAAGTTTCTGTGCTGTACCCGATTTCATTCGCGTAGACCCGGTAACAAATTCTGGCCCAACAATAACTTCAACCGGATACTGCGCTATTTCCGCAATCGGGGACCCTCCGTTACAGACAATACAGCCCGTCACAAGCCCTTTCTCGTTTGCCGTTTTCAATCCGCCGATAACATAAGGTGTGGTTCCAGAAGCCGCAATGCCGATAACAACATCGTTTTCATCAATATCATACGCTTCCATATCTTTCCATGCTTGCTCCAGATCATCTTCTGCAAATTCAACTGCTTTTCTAATTGCAGTATCACCACCAGCAATCAACCCAATGATCCATTCAAATGGAACGCCGTATGTCGGAGGTAATTCAGACGCATCCAGCACGCCCAAACGGCCACTTGTACCAGCGCCGATATAAAAAGTTCGACCACCAGCCTTCATTTTCTCCACAGTGACTTTGACTAATGCTTCAATCTGAGGGATAGCCTGCTCTACAGCAAGTGGCACAGATTTATCCTCATTATTGATATTTGTCAATAACTCATGCACAGACATCTTGTCCAAATCCTGATAATTCGAATCTTTCTCCGTTGTATTTACCATTATTAGTATATATTGTATTTCTTTATTTCAATAAATCGGGTACATCCACAAGTTGATACCCTTTCCCCTTTAATATGCTAATGATATCATCCAAATGATGATACAGCTTATCTTTCCGCCGATCATCAGTTCCCATATGAATCAATATCAAAAATCCATTGAGCCCATATCGAGCTTCGTAAGACCAGAGATTGTCGAGAATCGCTGTCGACGATAAATAACGCCCCCCCATTTCAGGATAGGTATAATCAGCCGCAGTCCGTATTCCTGGTGTATAATTAACCGAATTTAGACCAACTGCCTTTGCCCAGTCGACTGTTTCACTATTATACCATTCATAAGAAGGAATATAATAGGACAGCTGCTCTCTTTTGACACCCGCGCCTTCCAGTGCTTTCAGGTTTGCTTTTAGATCAGCGACAAAAGAGTCACGTTTGACCAAAAGCACCTCCCTACTCCCCCAGTCACTCACCAGAATATGTTTATCGGAATGCCCCGAAATCCAATGGCCATCGCTTAACATCTGACGGACATACGGCTTAAAACCTGGAGTTCTGAGATAATCGCCTGTCAGGAAAAAAGAGCCTTTAATGCCATTATGCTTTAGACTTGCTAATACCTCAGCAGTACCCTCAGATAAATCATGACCGGTAAACACCAGGGCCACCTGCCGTTTTGTCGAGTCGCCCCGGACAATAGCTCCAAAAACATCCCGTGTTACTTTTTTCCGGTAGGCTCCTCCATGGCCTTACCCTCCTTTGAAGCCAACAGATAAATCAACGAAGCGGTACCATCCATTGTCGGCTCATTCGTACTATAATCTCCGTAGTCGTCATGATAGACCGCCAGATCACTTTGAAACTCCGCATAGCTATCCGGATTATTCAACTTGATACCAATCAGATTGCGGTACGTGGATGCCATAATGGGCCCATCAACCAATCCGCCGTCGATCGGATGCTTTCCAAGAAAGGTAAACGCCGAATGCGGATTGACAGGTGTATCGCCTCCAGCCGGAAGACCATATACCATACTCGTGCCCCAAGGGTTCGCCCCGAATAACCAGTCAAAATTAGCTTGGGCTAGCTCATCAAAATGTGTATCTCCTGTCAATTCTTTATACCAGAGACATTGGATCGCAAAGGATACCGTTAAGTTGTTGCTACACCAAATAAAGGGAACTCCCCGAAAAAAAGCGTTTTTCTCAGCTCTCCGATTGACTTGCTCAATCCCCTGTTTATAATACGAAACAATCTCCTCGCGATCTTGTCCTTTTAATCCTTTTGCCAACTCATAATGCCCAAGATTGATAAAAGGATACCACTGATAATGTGCAGCAGTATCGCTATCCATCCAAGGTGTAATCTTTTCTTGCCGGGCGTAGCGTAAGGCTTCTCGTGCAAACTTTTCTTTGTTTGTCATCGAAAACCCCATTGCAGCGGCCAACTGCATATCGTCTACCCAATTATCTTCGGCATAAATATAGGGCGATTTCACAGAAACTGTCTGTGTCACGCCTGGTTTTATATTGGCATAAGCATAGGCTGTTTCCGATTTCTTCGAAAGCAGCGTTGCATATTTCCGATCCTCTTTGTCAAACAACATCGCCCCCAGGCGAAAAGCACTACTAAATTTACCAGCAGTAGAGCTTGTCCCGGTTGTATTGTTCATAAACTTGCCACGCTGCTGTGGCTCGCCATCGATAAAATACACCGGTCTCTCAAATCCACGACCATAGTAAGGATCTTCCTTTGGCATCCGCATGCTGGCATGATCCCGGTCATCACCAATCTGATTGTACATTTGGTTGGCCTTGGGATGCATTTTCAACAGCCAATCCAAGCCCCATTTTGCTTCATCGAGCACATCGGCCCGGCCATTTTTTCCATCAAGACCATTTGCTTGCTTTAAATCACCAAACACCTTTGGAAAATCGCGGTAAGCCGCTAACAGATGAAATGTTGCATTTGCCGAAGTTGTCGCATATTGCAAATAATCAGAAGCATCATGCCAACCGCCCCCCGCATCGATACGGGAGCTATCGGGAATGCCAACCTTTCCTGCATACAGCGCAAAGCCATCGTGTGTATGGCAGCTATCGTTCAGAAAAGGGTTGAACAATGTCCGTTGTTGCCGCATATAACGCAGTACAAAATCTGCCGCTCCTTTATAAACGTCCCGAGCGATTCGGAATGTTGGAGACTTCACATCTCCGGCCTGAACAAAAAAGCGTCCTGTATCCTGCATGGAAGAGAAATCAAAACGAAAGCTCTGAACAAAAGGACCATAAGCCCCATAATCTTTTCCAACAGGATGTACATAGACTGTTTTACCCGTTTGTGCGTTTTTAATTTCAAAAGAACGAAGCTGCCTGATTGTTTTCCCACCCCATACCGCGACCTTCTTGCCCGCTGGAGTATAGCCCAATTGGTTTATTCTAATCCAAGCATTTTGCTGTGCTTTCGCAAAGTTACAAACAAAACATGCAAAAACAAGCAAAAAAGCTTGACGTAAATTTAAGAAGTTTAGACATTTTTTTATCATATCAAGGCATTTATTTTCAAAAAGATCATTTCAATCGATTGCTTAAAACTGTAATGAAACTATTTTGCCATCCATCGTACTCGCTATCACGGTATTTCTCCCATTTAGTGCAACGGGATTAACCATTCCATTGGATATTTTATATTGCCATACTACCGCGCCTGTTTTTGCGTCAACTCCAGATAGCAAACCCGAATGACTCGGCACAAAGACCAACTTGCCATTGGATGTAATTGCAGAAGGTGTCAATTCGTAGGGCAATTTAAGTTTGGACTTCCAGGCAACATCCATACGATCACCAGCAACCGAAATACCTAAAAGATCCCCATCCATCGTCTTCACATAAACCAATTTATGATCTGCAGCCAACCCCATAGACTCGCGCACCCGAATGGTATCTTTCTTTTCCCGCCAGATGACCGCACCGTTCTTCGCATCCAGTGCTGTCATAAAACGATCCGGTGCAACTACAAAAACACGATTGTTTACCCCCACCGGATTGCATGCCGCAGCAGAAAACATCCGATTGGCCTGTCCATTATTCCACTCCCACGAAAGCTTACCCGTTTTGGCATCCAAAGCATAGAATCCATTGCTCCAGGAACCAAAAATTACATTCCCCAAATAATACGTTGGCAGCGTCGATACAAATCCTTTGACCTGGTCAAAACTCCACTTTACAGCTCCCGTCTTGATGTCCAGCGCTCTAAACTTACCATCCGAGCTACCGATAAAAGCCACGCCATCATGTAGCAAGGGTGAACCCAAAACCGCCTTCTCAGTCTCCACCTTCCACAACAACTTGCCATTACCGGCATCTACCGCATAAATTGCATGATCCGATGATCCCGCCACGACAATCCCTTTCCACACAGCAGGCGTAGAATAAACTTTACCGCCGGTACGGTATGCCCATAGCTTTTTGCCAGTTTTTAAGTCAAGCGCAAAGATATCGCCCGCGGTATTTGATGTAATCACGCTATTTTTGTAAACGGCTAGTCCCGCCCCGATATCGCTGGCGTCTTCAAACGTCCAATTAACTTTAACCTGGTCCGCATATTTTGCGTTCACAGCATAACTTGGTCTCAGGTAGCTTATCGTTTCATTTTCATAATGATGGTCGAACATTGGAACAACAACCCAAGGTTTCTCCTGCATTCCTACACCGGGATTACGCTCTTGATAACTGGCTTTGCCATCGGCGATGGTCACGATATTATAACCCCCAACCGCTTTATTCGCACGCAGATTAGACCGTCCCATCACCCCCGGAATTCCTTCCCAATCGTATAATTTATTGGCATGACCATGCCCACAAAGCGCCAACTGGACATTCCGCGTTTTAACTCTTTTCAGTGCGTCAAACCAGTTATTTAACGATGAATCCTGTGGATAATGATTAATATAGATCAATGGTAGCTGTTTATCCGGATTCGCTGCAAAAATGGAATCCATCCAAACCAGGTTTTCCCGAGGAATTTGACCAGGACTCATGCGCATATTGGGCCCTGAATTGGTTCCAATGAATGCGTAGCCTTTATGCTTAAAGAAAAAGGTTTCGCCACCAAAAACGGTGCGAAACGTGTTGGCTCCATTTTCTGACCAATTGCCATCGTGATTTCCCGGAATCACATACCAAGGCAGCTGCAAACTATCTAAGATTCGCTTCGCAAGCTTTAACTCATGATCAGCACCAAACTCGGTGATATCTCCGGAGACTATAACAAAATCAATATCTTTCAATGTATTCAGGTCCTTTACAGTACGTCGCAAATCCTCCTCACCTGTTGCACCACCGACATGCGTGTCTGTTACGTGGGCAAATTTGAAGGACTGCTGTGCTATCGCAACGTTAAAAACGCAGGATAATGCAATAAAAAAGGTGATAATTGGAAACCTCATGCGTAATGTTTTCTTAAAAATAGCGTTTTTATGCATAAAACAGAAATGATATTGCATTTTTATGCATCTTCATGTAAATCAAAATTCATTATGTATTAAAAAGCCTTTCTGAAATTCAGAAAGGCCTTTTAATACAATGCTATCTATTGCCAGCCTGGCGTCTGTGTTAAGATATAGCCCAAATTTGCATATTGTTGAATCTGATTCAGTCCAACAGGAGCCAAGTACGACCGATCGGTAAAACTTACCCTGTTTGCAAATTTCGGAACAACGTAATATCCCACCATAGCATCGGCGTTTTTACCATTGTACGTGATTGTATTTCCTGCTGCGTCACGGACTTTCAAAACACCTTCGTAAGCTTTTGTCAAACGATTTGGAAGGTCCTTTTTGATATTTACCCAGGGACCCAATGAATAATCGACATTGCGTGAAAAGTTCATATAATCCAATTTTTTCCAGCGACGGATATCATTCAATCGCGCATACTCATATACAAATTCCATTCTTCGTTCACGTCTGATTTCCCACATCAACGGCGATACATCCGCATCGCGGCTTGGATCGTTCGGCAGGGAATTTAATGTCAAAGGTGCCGTTTTCTTTACCCCTTTAGCTATGGCATCTGCGTCTAGCGGCCTATTCCGTACCGCATTGATTGATTTATCCAAATCACCTTGGGTAACAGCTGCTCCACCAAAAAACTCCGCAAGAATCTGCCTTGCCTCAATCCAATTCAACACAACCTCACCAAGACGCACAATCGGAGCATCATTTGTATTTGTATTACTACTCCATTTTGCTGGATAAGTTTTTCCAATATACGTCAAGGCTTCTCTAGCAGCAAATTTATGACCGTAAGCAAATGTTGATGAAGCTGTATTAACGGTATCCATCAACGAAGCTTCAAACCGTGGGTCTCTCGTTCTCGCCAAAGATTTCATCGAAAAGTCCGAAGCATTTGTAAGCGCTGAGTTTTGCCAAACCTTTCCATCGTTACAGATAAAAGATTTCAACAAATCCAAGTTAACGCCCTTCTGCCCTTCAGTACCATTACTGTAAGAACCTACGGCGTGCGTTACTTTCAAGGCATCATTATAAGTTCTGAAGAAAATTACCTCTGGATTGCTTGAAAGATCTTCAGATGCAAACAGGCTTTTAAAATCACTTCCAAAAGACCACTTTCCACTATTCATGACAACTTCGGACGCTTTAACCGCAAGCGCGAGATACTTTTTCGCACGATCTTGATCCAAGCCATGGTATTTTTCCCAGGAACCTTCAAACAACATGAGGTTAGAAATAAGTGCCGCTGCTGCATATTTATTTACATAACCTTTTCCGTCATCAGCACGCATATTATCAAGCACATACTCAAAATCTGTATAGACTTTATCCATGACCTCCCCGCGCTTGGTACGTTCCTTATACATTGTAGCCTGATCCATCGGATCAACTTCAACATCAAAATAAGGCACATCACCAAACACAGAAACTAACCTACTATATTCGTAGCCTCTAAAAAAACGAGCTACTGCAGTCCAGTGCTTATACTCAGCCTCTGACAATTTTGACTTGGCCTTTGTTTCAATCCTGGTCAACATCACATTAGCCTTTCTAACCCAGTAAAAATTCCAGGTCGGCCCTGAGTAGGTCGTCAACATATCAGGTGTCACCGTACTCGCACCTCTACTCGTCGGAACAACTGACTCAAAGCCACCTTGCGTTCCTTCAGAAGTAAAGTCATCTGCATAGTTATATCCCACTAAGGGAGCATAGGCCGTACCATAAAAAGTATTATAGCCAACAAAATAATTTAAATAAAAATCATTTGCATACAAACGAACATCAGCTTCATTTCTCCAAAAGTTTTCATCGATTACTTTAGTTTGATCAGGCCTATCCAGCACATCCTTACTACAGCCTACCCCCAATAACATAGCGGAAAGCATGATAGATCCAATTTTTATTCTATTTAATTTCATCTGTCAAATTCGTTTAAAAGTTTAACTGAACACCAAATGAGGCACTCTTAAATGTTGGTGTTCCAACACCTGTACGTCCACCGTTGTAATTCGTTTCATTAAAAATCGAGAAGCCTTCCACCTCTTCCGGATCAATCGGTAAGCCACGAAGCTTATCCCAAGTGAAGAAATTCTCCAACGAAACATAAACACGTAAGTTATTTATCTTAGCTCGTTGCACGATATGCTGAGGAATTGTATACCCTACAGTTAGGTTCTTAATTCTCAAATACGACATATCCAACAGATAGCGGGACTGAACTTGCATATTATTGACATTCGCACTACCGCCGTTGTTGAATGCAGCCGGATAGAATGCTCCTTGATTATCTTTCGTCCAGTAATCGTTTACAAAGCTTGCAGGCATTGCTCCATCTGAAGTGTTAAATCCTGGAATCGCCAAGAATCCTGCTCCCCAAACTTTACGTTGTCCCACACCTTGGAAAAATGCTGAAACATCGAAGCCTTTCCAATCAGCACCAAATCTAAAGCCATACTGATAACGAGGCGTCGAATTACCAATGATCTTCATATCGCCAGGATTATCGATCGTACCGTCACCATTATCGATCTCGCCGTCACCATTCAAATCTTTGAATTTAACATCCCCAGGACCAAAATAGAAATTAGTTGAATTTTGGAATCGTGGCTGATAGACAGGCTTTTCACCATTCGGCCCCTCTTTCAAGAGATAGACGTTATCTGTACTTCCATAATATTTGGTCATATCTGCATTTGGTTTTACCAACTGCGGATTGTTATTTCCATCCAATACAAAATCATTGTATTGGTACAGACGGTCTGTCTCATACCCCCAAATATCACCATATACCCGACCATTATAATTCACACCGGTAGTGCGTAATGACGTATAGCCACTAAAAACAGATTTAGAGTCATCCAAATTAGCCCTAAAATTAATACCCAATCCATTCTCAAATCGGTGATTAAAATCGATGGCCAATTCAAAGCCTTTGGTCGTCAAGGTACCGAAGTTACCCCAAGGCGCCGCAGAACCCAAGGTCAGTGTTGTTCCTTCCAAAGGAGCAAACATATTTTTGGTCTTCTTCTGATACCAGTCAAACGTCAAACCTAATTTATTCTTGAAGAATCTGGCATCCGCACCGAAATCCAGGGTTTCCAGATCTTCCCACGTAACGTTTGGCCAATTCAGTTTTGGCGTGCCCACAGAATTCAACAATGCGCCATTGACGATGTAATTAATCTGACCCGCATCCATGTTTGAAACATAAAGATCAGAAGGTACCGTTTGATTTCCGATAACACCCCATGAACCTCTAAACTTCAACTGATTTAATGTAGCCCTTGACCAGTCCATGAATTTTTCTTCTGAAACTACCCAGCCTGCTGAAAAGGATGGAAACCATCGCCATTTCAAATCTGTTGGAAACTTGGAGGAACCATCATAACGGATATTACCTTCAAATAGATACTTATTCTTATACGCATAGTTCACACGGCCAAAATACCCTAATTGTGATTCCCAATACTCACCACCGCTACCCGTAATTTGGCCCACAGCCAAATCAAACTGAGGATTTGTGATATCCAATAAATCAGCACGCTGTGTCCAATGGTAAGAACCATCGTTTGTTACTCTATTTAAACCAAGGATAAATTTAAAGTTATGATCATCATTCAAGTCGAGCTCATACGTTGTAAATGCATTGACAGTATGCTTATGTTCATTTTGTGAACGCATATAGATATGATCTTGCGCAGAACCATTCGCTGTATACATATCATTGGAAAGATCATAAGCTAAAGTTGCATCAGCATCTCCCTTATTGACAACAGCTCCTTCTTTATTGACATAAACTGGATTTCCTTGTGCATCAAACCGTTGTTTAGCTGCTACCCAAGAATTGGCTGCTGTATATCTCGTCCCGTTTTTACGCCAGCTATAATCCTCATTGGTAAATGTATAGTCTACATCTACTTTCCAATTCTTCATTATATTAACTGTAGCACCAGCGCTTAAATTAATATAATTGCGAAGCATGGAAGCTTGGTTTGCCGCCTCATTTTCACTCCATGGACTCCTTATTGGGTTGTTATTTTCGTCATAGCCCATTGGATAAAGGGAACTCCAGCGATACATGTACAACCATGGATCGGCCGTTGTTGAGTTTGTCGCATAAGGATAGATCTTGTTCCGTTGTGCAAACATCGCTCCACCCCTAATAGTCACATATTTATTCAGTTCGGTATTTAGTCTTAATGCAGCATTATACCGTTTAAACTTATCCGAATCGCCGGCCTTTAACATACCGCTTTGGTTTAACGAACCAAATGAAGCTGTATATTGTGTCTTCTTAATGGTACCATTTAAAGACAAGTTATGTGTTTGTGTGGGAGCCCACTCGCGCACCATATAATCATATGGATCATACGTTCTAACACCGTACTTTTTCGTCGGCGACCCCGGATCTACATACCAGTCTCTGCCATATACCGTTGGATCATCTTTCCCGATTGAAGATCCATATTTTTTATCCCACTCCACTGCGCGTTCATAACTTTCTCTATTTACTTTATAGAAAGCACCAGTTTCGGTTCCGCCAACTCTTTCTAATGCGTCAATGGTATATTTCAAGGCATTAACACGTCCCATTTCCAACTTTTTATATGGATTTTGGAATGAGAAGTTATTAGAATAATTTACGGTAACCTTTTCCGCACTTCCACCTGTTTTCGTCTTAATCAATACGACACCAAAAGCAGCTTTCGCACCATAGATGGACGAAGAGGCAGCATCTTTTAATACGGTGATCGACTCAACATCATCCGGATTTACATATTGGATACTCGGGATTTCCACATTATCCACCAAGATCAATGGACTACTATTCCCTTGAATGGAAGATATTGCACCACGAATACGCATGGTAGGATCAGATCCAACCTCACCACTCGGTACAGTAACACTAAATCCTGGCGTCGTCCCTTGAATTGCCCGGCCGACATCGGCGATCGGACGACTCTGTAGATTCTCCTTCACATTGATCGACGAAACCGCACCAGTAAGGTTACCTTTTTTCTGCGTACCGTAACCGACAACGACCACTTCGTCCAACGCTTGATTATCGTCAGCTAGCGTTACATCAAGCGTAGCTGAAGTAACGGCAACCTCCTTTGTCACGTATCCTACAAATGAAAAACGCAACTTGCTCCCCACGGCAGCTGTAATTTTAAAATGCCCCTGAGCGTCAGTCTTAGTTGACGCAGTACCGCCAATCACAGACACACTTACCCCAGAGACTGGACCTTTTCCATCCTTTACAGTACCTTGCACCGTATTTTGAAACGCATTTTTTGCAGAAGAACTCAGAAAGGCGCTTGTTAAATTGTCGCGATTCAAAGCACCTTCTTTTTTTGCAAAAGAATAGGATTCAGAAGGAAAACTCAATCCAAGAGCAACAGAAAATAGTACAAATTTTCGCATTGATTATAGAGTTTTAAAATAAATGATTCTAGTTAATATTGTTAGTTATTGCTATTCGAAATCAGTATAAAGCAGATACTTTTTACGCATTTGCTTATAGGCTTTCAGGTCATCGGACCAAGAAGCACGAATCTGAGCTTCAGATTGTCCGGCAAGGATTTGCTTACGTAATTGATCTGTCCCCGCAAGCTTATCAAAAAATTCAGGCCGCGCGAAGAAAGTGGATTTATCAGGTGTCTTTTGATAAAAGTCCAACAGATATTTTAAGGTAAATTTTTGATGATCAGCATCCAGACCGCGCAAATCAACACCATAATTGACTGTTCCTTTACCCTCCACATGTTTGGACATACCGTGACGTTCGCCCGGTGTAAACGTAAAAGAGCCATAGACCGGATTTGTATAACCTAATACCTGGAACGGCCAATCCGTACCCCGACCTACCGAAATATCCGTACCTTCAAAAAGACATAATGAAAGGTACAACCGAACAGAAAGATAATTTGGCAGACTTGGCGATGGGATGACCGGCAGCTCATACCTGCTATTATGATTCCAATTTTTGACCTGTACAATCGTTACATCGGCCTGGCGGCCATGCTCAAGCCAGCGCTCTCCATTGATCATCTGCGCCAGTTCGCCGATTGTTAAACCATGGATCATGGCTATTTTATGCCAGGAAACATCTGATTTAAACTTATCATCATGCCTTACAGGTCCATCCACCTGGTCGCCATTTGGATTTGGACGATCCAGTACAATTAATTTTTTATTATGCTTTGCACATAATTCCATTACACGGTGCAAAGAAGTGATGTATGTATAAAAGCGTGCCCCGACGTCCTGCAGATCGAAGATCATCACATCAATTGAATTGACGATAGAATCTTGTTTCTTATTACCTCCATACAATGTAAACAGCGGCAAACCAGTCTTTTGATCAATATCATTCCCAAACTTCTCACCACGTTCAACGTTCCCGCGGAAACCATGTTCAGGCGCAAAGGCAAACTTCAAATCAACCTTATTATCGATCAAGACATCGACAAGATGTTTTTTATCAGCCCCTACAATGGAAGTTTGATTTCCCATTACTCCCACTTTCTTACCTTTTAGTTGTGGTAAATACAACGTAAGTTGATCTGCGCCCGGAACAACAACTTGGCTCGTTACCCTGCCGGTCATGCTGTTTACTGCGGTTTTGCTCGCTTGCGTAGACTTCAACGAATTCCCACAGGAAACCCAAGCAACAACAGAAATTAAAAAGGATAGCTTTAATAAGGCATTTTTCATCATAAATAGACTCTTAGATCATGCACAAATTGCAGTTTTATGCACGAATAATTGAAAATCAGAATAAAAGTAAGTAGAACTTTTCGTTTTTAAAACTTAAAGCAACATAAAAACGCAAAAGAAAGTAAGTATTCACTTACAAATTAGTTCTGTAACAGGAATTAAACCGCAATATATTAGTTGAGACTGAAAGCAAAAATACATTACAATAAATTGAAATACAGTTGATTACAATAAATCAGGCGATTAAAAAGAAAAATAAGTAAGTGTGCAGAGCACACGCTCACGTAACAAATCAAATACAATTAACATTTTATTAACAATACAGCAAAATACAGCAAACCAGCAAAATATATTGCAAAACGATCACCAATTGCACACTTATTACTTATTCCTGTAGGAAAACGCAATTTACCTGCAGAACGAAATTTTTCGATTAGGCATGATTTAAGGTAGGGGGTTCAATTTCAGATCGACAAGATGCTTTCTTAGCTCATGCATAAATTTATCTCCCGGATCATCTTTACCCGTGATGTAATTGGGATCAGTTTCTTTCCACCAGCTTGTTTTCTTAAAACGTTGGTACTCATGGTGACCTAAAACAAATTCGATGGGATATTTTTTACTGAGGTAACGGATAAGCTCTTCATTGGCTTTTAGTTGCGCATCAGTCAGTGGATTCTGACGACTACCTATATTTTCTATCCCTATTGCACAATAATTGAGACCTATGGTATGCCGCGCAAAAATAGAATCTGGTAAAAACTGATAAATCGTACCGTCACGATCGATGACAAATTGCGAAGATACATTCAAGGCACTGGCCTTGGTCAGTTCCGGACGCCCCGGAAGCCGCGTAGGATTGAATGTATTAAAGGTCGCTTTCACGCTGTTATTCGCGGTCCAATGCACTACCACCATTTTGGGATGGATAACCGGAGTCGACTGCGATAGACCGTGCCGATTTTTGAGGTACTCCAATGAAAGTTGAATACGGTTCTTATCCCAGGTAATCGGTTTTTGAATAATTTTGGGTGATTGTGCAAAAAGCACAAATGGTATAAAAAGAAGAAGGAAATTAATACAATATTTCATAACAAAAAACAAACTAGATAAAGAAAGCCGCAGTTGCGGCTTTCAAATTTAAAATTATTCTTTGGTATCCCACCAAACCGGGAATGACCATATATCATCACTTAAAGCATTAGGATGTGATGCCATTAGACTTTGAGCATTATAGTTGATCTCATGCGACACTTGCCTAACACGTCTAAATTGCTTACCATCGGGTATTTTAGTTTTTGCGGCCGCTGTAACCGTGTACTCATAGGGAACGCTCCAGCCTGGATATACATTAGCACTAAAATCGTACCGCCGCATGTCATTCCAATTCTGTTGCGTAAACGACATCGCTATAAACTTTTGCGTCATAATTTTCGACAGTGTAATATCCGCAGCAGTTCCGATTCCTTTTTTGATAAATTCATCAATTTTACTTTGAGCCATCGGAGATTTGCTTTGATTGACGTTACCATAAGTAGCCAACTTAAGATTCATAAGATCGATGTGCCCTTGTATAGCGGTTTTATAAGCGGCAAAAGCACCAGCCTTATCACCTTTTTTAAATAACACCTCTGCCTTAATAAAATTCATTTCAACAGCCGTCAAGAGATGAGTCGGTGCATCAGGCCTTGAATAAAAAGTGCCACTTGCAGCAACTACACCATCGTCCCATTTATAAATATCTGGTGTTTTCTCTGCCTTTGCATTCGAGGTACTTCTGAACGAAACATATACTGTATCACCCCATCGGGCAGTATTCGCTGAATTGATATACCAACTATGCGGTGCCACCGAACGATTATTACTTGTAATAGCAACATCTTTGGCATTATAAGAAGCGACAATGGGACCTGATTTCATACGAATATCAGACTGCATATCAACTCCTTTAGAACGCGTCATTTTCTTCGGAATACCATATTCTGCCCATGGAATCAACTTATCTGCTCTCGGATCTTCGACATTTTTGTTATCAAAATTAGTTAACAAATTCTCATACCATTTGGTAACCAGAATATTGGAATTCATCCCCACATTATCATAAACAATGGAAGTCTTCACTGGATCTGCAAACAAAATATCACCAAGATTATCTCCCTGCACATCAACATGATTTACAATTGTACTTTCATTAATGGATAATGGCGCATTATTTAATGCAGCCAAAATATCGTCGGGCTTATACAAACTTGATTTTTTCGATAAGTTATTTAGCCAGCGCGCTTTTACCCCATAACACATCTTTATCCATTTCGAAACATCTCCACCGTTCCAGCTATCTCCCGCTGACAAAGCTGTAGCTGTGGCAGGCTGCTCCATTTTGAGATAAGCAATAGCCTCATCAATTTCCTTTAAGCAACCTTCAAAAATAGTCTTTCCGTCATCAAATTTAGGCGTAATTGCGGTACCTAATGCCTCTGTATACGGCATTTCCCCGTACCAATCCGTCATAAGCATAAAACCCATGGCACGAATAGCCTTCATTGCACCAATATAGTGATAGGCATTTTCTGCTTTGGCTTTCGCCTCTAAATCAGAGAAATTGGCGCCTGCTCCAACAAAAAAGAATTGATAAGGCGTTGTCGACATCCCAGCTATGGGATTCCATCCTGCGATCATACTATTGGATGCAGTGCTACTCGTAAAACTCAACTGTTGCGTCACAAAACCCGCTCTTGCACCAGCAGTACCTTGGGCATATAAATAATAATGCTGAATCCATGCCAATCGACTATCAACTGACGCCACAGTGCTAGAGGGTGTATTGGGATCCACATTGATATCTAACCAACCCTTACTACAGGAAGAAAGAGTCGCCACCCCTATCAACAAGGCCAATAAATATTTTGATTTTTTCATAATGTGCTTAGAATTTTAAATTAACACCAAAAGTTACACCTGCAGTACTTGGCACTCCATTATAATCAATACCAACGGAACTCGAACCTGTCACTCCCGATCCTGCCGCGCTAGCTTCTGGATCAAGCCCTTTGTAATTGGTCAAAAGCCATAAATTCGTACCTGTAAGCGTGGCTGTCAATCCTTTAATAACTTTGGAAACATTAGATTTTTTAAGTAAAGAATTTCCGAAATCATAAGAGACGGAAACAGTGCGCAATCTCAACCAGTTGGTGTTTTTCATAAAATTGGCACTCTCTTTCACATAATGTATCCCCCAATAGTCTTGAATAATCTTTTTACCACTTGTTTGCGCTCCACTCACCAAATAAGATTCATTTGCGTTGAATGTAAATGTTTTATCCTCATAAACTGGAGCTGCAGCTGTCCCAGTATTCACAACACCAGACAATGTCAATTCATCACGTTCCAATGTACGCATGCTCAATCCATTAAGTGTCATCGCATAATCGGTTCCGTTATAAATATCACCGCCAATACGATAGTCCAACAAGAAGGAGAGGTTGAAATTTTTATAGGTTAAACTATTATTTAAACCTCCAATTAATTTCGGCTCCCGATTTCCGATATTATACGTAGCTGAATTATCACTCGTTGGCATACCCGTATTGGCATCAAGAATCAACCTACCATCCGGAGTGCGTGCATATTTCGATCCAGAAATACCCATAAAACTTCCGCCATTGAATGACGCAGCCTTAGCATTACCAACTTGCACATCTGTAACATAAAGAATGTCTACGCCAGAAATCAGGTTATCTACTGTTCCCTTATTTCGAGACATATTTAAGGTAACATCCCATTCAAAATTTTCTCTTTTAATAGGTTTACCTGTTAAGGAGAGCTCCATACCTTTATTGTAAATATCGCCAGCATTGACCGAGACGAATATATAGCCCACAGACTGTCCTAAACGTGGTGAAAGGATCTGATTATACGAATTATTGGTATAATAAGCGTAATCTAAGCCCAATCGACCGTTTAAGAAACGTAGTTCAGCCCCAACTTCAAAAGATCCCGTAGTTTCTGGTTTAAGATTTGGATTCCCTTTTGTCCAGCTATTTCCTGTTGCAATTATTCCGCCCAGGGATTCTCTAGGTGTCCACAGATAGGTATTTGTAGCATATGGTGTAGCATCTTTACCAACACGTGCCCACGAGGCACGCAACTTACCAAAGCTCAGCCAGTCTAGACCTTTATCTTTCAACAACTCCGTAAAAACAAAACTTCCTCCCACAGATGGATAAAAATAAGATTGATTGGCAACCGGAAGCGTGGATGTCCAATCATTTCGACCGGTTACATTTAAGAAAAGGAAATTTTTATAGGAAGCCCGTAATTCACCATATAGGCCATATAACCTCTTCTTGGAGGTAACTTCATCAAAAAGCTTATTTGCTTTATCAATATTTCCAAAACTATAGAAGTTATTAACGACAAAATCATACCCCATCCTTCTATTTGTATTCACCTTGGTCTCTTCAGCAAAATAACCGATCATAGCCCCTAAATCAAAATCACCTATTTTCTTATTGAAATTTGACATTAAATTGGAAGACCAATAGTTGAATTTCAAATCATTCTCAGACATCATACCGTTTTGCCAAAGCTGTTTAACAGCCCCTTTTTCAGCAATTAATGTAGAGTTTTTTGTTAAATAACTATCCATCCCGACGCGATAAGAGACATTCCACCAATCAAAAATGTTCATATTGGCATTAATACTTCCCGTAATCCGTTCTGTATTATCGGTCAATTTATTTTTATTAATCGTCCAATAAGGATTTTCAACATCATCCTGAAGCTCCTGCAAGCCTTCGAACATCCGATACTTAGTTCCATCATCGTTTAGATATTTCTTCATATCATCACTTCTTGACCAACCGTAAACTGAAGAAATTGCCCCGGCTCCCCCAGAACCATACAGCCCTGCCGAAGTTAAAGTCTTATCGGTATTCGCTAAAGTATAGGCCACATTGGCTCCCACACTTAATTTTCCAAATTTTTGATCACCATTAAAGCGAAAAGCCGTTTTTCCATAACCAGTTTCTGGGATAATACCCTGTTGATCAAAACGTGATCCAGACAAATAAAAAGATCCATTCTTGTTTCCCCCAGTAACATTGACTGTGTTATCAAAAACGGTAGCCGTCCGGAAAAAGTCTCCAACGTTATCATACACCTTGTCTCCTGGCTTGAATGCCTCTCCCCAAGATTGTGTTGTATAAGTATCTAATGTCCCCGCGCTATTATAGTAGCCACGCTTGTACTTACCTTGTTGTTCTGGTAACCGATTAGCCCAATTTGCAGAAAAACGATTCGAAAAGCCTATTTCAACGCGCCCTTCACTACCACGTTTCGTCGTAATAACAACAGCTCCAGCCGCTGCACGTGATCCATATAACGCCGCTGCCGCAGGGCCTTTTAACACGGAAACATTTTCAATATCTTCTGGATTAATATCCATGACACGGTTGCTATTGGAAGTTGACGTAGCCTGCATTCCATCAAACCCACTATTTCCTCCAATGGGCGTTGAATTATCGTAGATAATACCGTCGACAACAAACAAGGGCTGGTTATCCCGCTCAAGTGAAGTACCCCCGCGAAGGATAATCTGCGCACCTGCACCTGCTGCTCCAGAAGATTGTGTTACATTAACCCCTGCAATCTTCCCTGCCAATGAATTGACCACGTTAGCCGTCTTATTCTTCATCAACTCATCCGATTTTATGTCCTGAACAGCATAGCCAAGCGCCTTTTTTTCCTTCTTAATTCCCATGGCCGTCACAACCACCTCTTCAAGCGCTTCCTCACTGCCAGAAAGCGTAACATTGATCGTTGCATTTGTCCCAACCAGTTGTTGTCTTTCCTGAGAACCCACGGCTCTGAAAATCAAAATATCGCCTGGCTCCGCATTGATGGTGAAACTTCCATCAGGCTTGGTCTGTGTACTGACAGATTTACCTTTGATGCTCACGGTTACATTAGGCATTGTACCACCATCAGAAGCATTCGTCACTTTACCCGTTACAGTTTTGGTCTGTGCCCATAAACTGGTTGACAGCATCACCCCTGAACAGAATAAGAGAATTTTTTTATTCATGGTTTTTAGTTAGTTGTTAATAATTTTCCATAACGGGCGGTTCCAACCCTAAGTTTATATCAATTACTACACAATAGTATGAAAAGCTTCCTATTTTTGCAAGCTTATGCATAATTATTTGAAAAAGAAATAACAATAAACACATTAACGCACAATCTGACAGCAAAAAAACCATTAATCCCTATAAAAACAGATACAAAAACGCACAGCACAGCAAAATAAAAACCAAAACATCTTATAAAAGCATTTAGCAAGGCCTTTTCACCGAATTTGATAGCAGAAAACAAACATTAGCACAACAAAACCACCAATAGCATGCAGCATCCAACACATAACAGCGTGCTTACGCAAAGGAATAACCCCCAATCCCATTTCAACACATACATTTCAGGTAGATGAAGAGACAGGAACATTTACACTCACCTGGGAATATGATGCAAATACTGTATCACAACATAACATCAGTTCAAGTGATTGCCGTTTGCTACTATACAATCCCGATGAGTGCGCTTTCACAAATGAAAGCATGAATCCTCTTACGCATAAAACACAGACAGCTATCCTGTCCCGACAGCAAACCGTCGGCAACTATCATGTCTATGTATTTTTCTACAAAACAGACGGAAGCGATGAATGCACAGACAGTAAATATCTAGGGACATTTGAATGGTAAGAAAGGAAAGAAGGCCTAGGAGCTCAGACTGATCTTCACATCAAAATGCTGCTTGATATAGGCCTGCTGCTCCGCAGAATCTGTCTCCAGATCATGAATAGCACGGTCTCTTTCTTTGTCGACTTCCATCTTCACCACACAGCGGTAGAAACGAAATACATCTTTTTCGGTCTCCAATATTAACCTTGGCACCCGGGCGGGCTTGCCTGTTTCATCTTTTGCCACCATCGTAAAATAAGAGGAATTACAATGCTTGGTTTCGCCCGTCTGAATATTCATGGCTTCTACCCGAATACCGACTTCCATAGAAGAGTTACCTACATAATTCACAGAAGCGATCAATGTCACCAATTCGCCCACCTCAATAGGCTTCAAAAAATCAACTTTGCCAACGGAGGCCGTCACACAATAATGTGCAGAAAATTTAGATGCCACCGCAAAAGCGATCTGATCCATCAAAGATAAAATATAACCGCCGTGAATTTTACCGCCAAAATTAGCATTGGAGGGCAACATCAGCTGTGACATCCGAATCACAGATTCGCTTACCGTTTTATAGATTTCTTCCATACCCATAAATTTACTTTGGATAGATTACAATTCAAAACAAAACCTGAATGAATCACATGGGCTTACGTACACGCGCCAACAGAAGGTTCGTCCTGACCATTACCGATAGATAATGATACAAAAAAGGGATATCCAAAATTCAGATATCCCTTTTTTACGCGTTGATGAAACAACAGCTCGTTATTTTATCTTCTCTGCGGCATAAGGACCTTCGTTGCTCAAACGGTCAACAGCCTTTACCGCAACATACTGCAGTTTTTTGTTGTTCAATGTCGTTGGGATCTCCTTACCTGTAACCCCTGGATCCAAAATCTCATATTGCCATACGCCACCGTAGTTGAGATACAATACCCATTTTGCAACCTGATCAATTTGCTGGTGCTGCCATTTCACAAAAGTAGTACCACCCTGTGGAGTTACCAACAAAGTCGGTTTCAACAAAGGATTTGCATTCAACCAAGGACTTGTTGGCACCAATGCTTTCACCTGATAAGGCCCATCGACCAAAGCTTGTGTCATAGCCGGATTTTTGATAAGCCCTGCCAGACTCCAGTGGATCACCCCTTCCCGGTTATCAGGCAATAGTGTACGTGCTGCCTCCACTTGATTAACAATTTCCTGAACATATTCCGGACCACGTCTGCCAACTGTATTGATGCCCGGCCAAAGGTGGCGTCCCATGGTATTCTCACTTTCCCACCATTTTAACAAAGCCGTATAGCTTTGTCTGGCTGGCTGTATAGGCCAATACAACTGGGGAGCAAAATAGTCTATCCAGCCTTTGTTCAACCATAATTTAGCATCTGCGTAAAGCATATCATACTGGCTAGATCCCTGGATTCCTGACGGATAACCCGGTTTCCAGATACCAAAGGGGCTGATACCGAATTTTACAAAATTCTTCTCTTTCTTAATATCCTTATAAATCCGTTCGATAAAGGTATTCACACTATTTCTGCGGAAGTCTCCGCGTGATAGATCCCCGCCATTACGTTTGTATTCATTGTAACTATCCGAATCCGGGAAATCCTGTCCACCATTATATTCCGCGTAAGGATAGAAATAATCATCGAAATGCACACCATCGATATCATAACGCTTGACAATATCCATAACCACACGTGCAGCGTGGTCCTGTGTAGATTGTTTAGAAGGATCAAACCAATAATAGCCCTGCTTCAATTTGACAACCGACTCAGGCATTTTACGTGCCATGGAAGCTGAAGTAACAGCACCGCCAGCAGTATGATGGGCACGGTAGGGGTTCAACCAAACATGCAGCTCAATTCCTCGTTTATGCGCCTGCTCAACCCAAAAATCAAGCGGGTCATAATAAGGGGAAGGTGCCTGTCCTTCTGTACCTGTCAAAAAATAAGACCAGGGTTCAAGATCACTTTTATAAAATGCATCGGCTGATGGACGCACCTGAAAAACAACAGCATTAAAATTATTGTTTTTCAAAAAATCCAAAATACCAATTGCTTCCTGTTGCTGCTCGGCGGTACTCAGGTTATTTTTGCTCGGCCAATTGATATTGGCAACAGAAGCCACCCAAGCGGCGCGAAACTCGCGCGGTAACACCGGAAGATCGACAACAATTTCCTTCTTCCTTTC
The DNA here is from genome assembly GCF_001899705.1 of Sphingobacterium sp. 40-24. Taxonomy (NCBI): domain Bacteria; kingdom Pseudomonadati; phylum Bacteroidota; class Sphingobacteriia; order Sphingobacteriales; family Sphingobacteriaceae; genus Sphingobacterium; species Sphingobacterium sp. 40-24. The sequence goes on from NZ_MKWH01000021.1 coordinate 253,588, forward strand.
TGCAACCGGCTGTTCTTTTGTTTCAATTGTATTTTTCACCCGTTCGCGCTTGGGTACCGAAGGTGGATCTTTTTTTACAATTTCGACATTTGTAGTTGTGGTATTGACAGGCTCCTGTTTCTTATTTTTCTTGGATGAACAAGAAGATAAAACAAAAAGTGCTGTCGCTAAAAATAATAGGGAACGTTTCATCAAGCTATAGAATAGTGTTTTTTCAAAATAACGAACGAAGATACATATAATATTAGTCAATCACGGCCAATCGGTTAATCTTCTCCGACATAGATCAACGCTTGAACTCTCCATTGAAGATCACCTGCTCCAGCTTAAAGTCGTCGTTAAAGACAATGACATTCGCTATGCTCCCCTTATTGAGGTTTCCAATATCCGTCCTTTTTAAAAGATTTGCGGGATACCGTGTTGCCATTCGGATCGCTTCATCAAGCGATATACCAACTTTTTGCACAGCATTTTTTACCCCCTCAAGCAAGGAGATTGCCGCTCCTGAAATGGTGCCATCAGGCAGGGAATAATAGCCATCGTTCAATACGTGATGATAGATGTCTTTATCGCAGGCGGCTACCGCATCTGTAATCATAAACAGCCGCTCAGCCATCTGACGTTTCGCAATTTTTACGGCTTCAAAGCTGACATGATGTCCGTCTACAATAATACTTGCTTGTGCTGTCGGATGATTAAAAATTGCGCCGACCAACCCGACTTCGCGATGATGTAAAGGCGACATGGCATTAAACAGGTGAGTACTTGTTGGAATTCCCAGATCATAGCCGTGGGTACCTTCCTCAAAAGTCGCATCACTATGCCCAGCACTGAGCAATAGATTATAGCCCTGCAAATGCTGTAAGATATCATCAGCGATACATTCTGGCGCAATGGTCATCATCTTGACAACCTGATTTCCGGCCAAAAGATCGTCAATCTTTTCCTTTGTAGGCTCGATGATTAATTCCGCGGGATGTGCACCTCGTTTTTTAGAATTCAAAAAGGGGCCTTCCAGATGCAATCCTAGAAATGCATCGTGCCGAAAGCCTTCTGCCACTCGAATGGCATCCTTAAATACGGGAATGGTATTGGTCGCTAAGGTCATCATAAAAGAAGTTGTGCCTTTACGGACCAAACCCTCAGCGATGCGTTCCAAAGATGCTACACTACGTTCGGCAGAATACAAGTCCGATCCGTCACCATACAATTGAAGGTCAATCAGCCCAGCACAAATATTAGACCCGCCGACTGGATAACTGGTATAATCTGCAGGCACCTCATCATCATGGACAATCGCTACAATTTTACCTTCGCTGATCAGCAATGCTCTTTGCTCCAAAATCGACTCACCAGTGTATATTTTGCCACCAATTAATGCTATCTTATTCATATAAATTCTATTTCATTACCAAGTTACCAAAATTCAAAAAAAACCTGTCACTTGCATAAGATTTTGTTTTGTAGTCTACAAGAAATCCGTTCAAAGTTTTTGATCTTTTCATTTTCACTTTCTAATTTACTGTTGTAACTTAGTTCCATGTACTTCTTTAGAAAGCGTAACGCCGATCGCCCCACAAATGGCAGCATAAAAGCTATGCATATTATTAATGCAACGGCCATTATTGTCTTTTTATTGGGCCTGATCTACAAAATATTTTTTACATCCTAAACACTGTTATCCATGTCAAAAAAAGAAATTTTAAATACCGACAAAGCTCCTGCTGCAATAGGACCATATAACCAGGCAATCAAAGCCGGTAATACATTATATGTCTCTGGACAAATTCCTCTGGTTCCCGAAACAATGGAATTAATTTCATCGGGTGTGAAAGACGAAGCGCATCAGGTACTAAAAAATGTAGAAGCTATCTTGACCAATGCGGGATATACTTTTGAAGATGTTGTCAAAGCTTCGATTTTCTTAAGTGATATGGGTAATTTTGCCTTAGTCAATGAAGTCTATGCCGAATATTTTAAGGAAGCGCAACCAGCGCGTGAGTGTGTTGCGGTAAAAACCCTTCCTAAGAACGTAAATGTCGAAATTTCGGTCATTGCCTGGAAAGATTAATCCGTGGAAAATAACAACGAAACAGCAAGCCGCGGAAAATATCTTTTCGCGGCTTTTTTGGCCCCTTTTATCTGGGGATTTATGTCTATCCCTGTACGCTGGATACGCGGCTATCCGGCGGAGGATATTCTCTATTTTAGAATAATAACTGCACTTCTAGTCCTTTGGATATATCTGCTGCTGTTTCGAAGAAAAACCTTTAAAGCTGATATTCTTAAGTTTCAGCTTCTACCTCGAGTGGGCAAGATCCGTCAAATTTGTCTTACCTTCCTCGCTTCGGCGTTAATCTTTGGCAACTGGTTTACTTATATCTATGCGGTCAACCATATTAGCATTCAGTCTGCGGCATTGGCTTACCTGACCTGCCCCCTGATCACGGCGGCGGGTGCCTATCTCATGCTCAAGGAGAAGCTAACGAAATGGCAAAAAACAGCGCTTTTTATTGCCTTTGGCAGCGTTTGCCTCCTTGCAAATGGCTCGCTTCATGATGTCCTTTGGGCTATCACTATTGCCACCTGTTACGCTTTTTATCTGATCGTACAAAGGGTATCTACGGGTTTCGATAAACTCAATCAATTGGTGGTCCAGCTCAGTATATGTGCATTATTTGTGATCCCCAAACTAATCTATAATCATCATGCAATTCCTTCAGACCCCATATTTTGGGGCACCATAGTTCTTATCGCATCGCTATTCACGATTATCCCCCTATTCCTGAGCATGTATGCACTCATTGGCATTTCATCAACAACGACTGGCGTTCTGCTCTATATTAATCCACTGATCGCTTTTACTTTGGCTGCAACCTATTTCGGAGAACCCGTTTCTCCAATCAAATATGTCGCTTACGGAATTATACTAGTTGCGATCATGCTATTTAATGCTACAAACATCAAACAGGTTTTTGCAAGGCCATCACGCGGTTAAGCACAATGATACCCAATGCAATAGGAAACTTCATCCAAATGGAATGGCCAGTTTCTAGCAGAAAACAGTTATTTTATTCATATCCACCAACCAGCTAAAATTCGACAAAAAAAATGACAAAACACAAAATACATTGATTATCAAAATATTAAACACTAAAAACAATTAAAGTGTATCATTTTTGTTTCATAAAATTTTTGATTTTTGCTCAACTATAGTAAATTAGATCTTTATTAAGGGAAATCATACCACTCTTTCTTCTTATAACAGGTATTGAATAGCAAACACACTATTACAAATAATCACTTATTTTGCCCCCCGATTATTCAATATCTTCTCTTCTAACCAAAATGCTAAATGGAATTAGCCCATTTCATTAAAATTTCACCGTTATGAAAATATGTATATAAAAAACTGAATATAACACATATACTATATGAATAACAAATTATACTCTACATTAAGGGTGTTAGGTATTGTTCCAACAATACTTTTTTCAGCATCTTTATTGCACGCGCAAACCAGCCAAGTAAAGGGAACGGTTGTAGACGCTAAAACCAAAGCTCCTATTCCAGGTGCCACAATCAAAGTATTGGGCACTTCCAACGCAAGTTCTACGGATGTTAAAGGTGCATTCCAGATCAATGTCGACGACAAAAACCGCATATTAAACATCAGTACGGTCGGCTATGAAAACAAAACGGTAACACTTGGTCCTGGCGAAACGACAGTGACGGTAAGTCTGGACGAACAGACACAGCAACTGGAAAGTGTGGTCGTTACTGCTTTGGGTATTAGCCGTGCACAAAAATCATTAACATACTCTACACAACAGGTCAGTGGTGACGAATTAAACAAAGTTAAAAGCACCAACTTGGCGAATAATTTAAACGGTAAAGTTGCAGGTGTTAACATTGCTTCCAGCTCTTCTGGACCAGGTGGTTCAGCAAAAGTTATTTTGCGTGGTAACAAATCGGCTTCCGGTAACAATCAAGTGCTTTATGTTGTCGATGGTGTTCCAATCAACAATCAGACATTAGCAAGCCAGCCAGACAACGTTTTCGGCGGACAACGTGATGGTGGCGATCCTATTTCATTGATCAACCCAGAAGACATCGAAAATATCTCCGTATTAAAAGGAGCATCTGCGGCGGCATTATATGGTAGCCAAGCGGCCAACGGCGTTATCTTGGTAACAACGAAATCAGGTAAACAAGGTCGCACAACGATCAACTTCTCCTCAAGTGCACAGATCGAACAAGCTGTATCGACACCGAAATTCCAAAGCCAATATGGTCAAGGTTCGGGTGGCAAAAACAGTAACACCAGTGTATTTAGCTGGGGCGACAAAACCAATGGTGCCGACTATGATAACTTAGGTGAATTTTTCCGTACGGGTAGCAACTTCACCAATTCATTGACTTTGTCAGGTGGTAACGAGAAAAACCAAACGTATTTTTCTTATGCCAATACCCTTGCAAAAGGTATTCTTCCAGAAAATGACCTGATGCGTCACAACTTCAATCTCAAGGAAAGTGCTTCATTCTTTGATAATAAGCTGACCGTTGAAGGAAGTGCCAATTACATTACCCAAAAATTAGATAATGCACCTACTTCAGGTTTCTATTATAATCCATTAGTTGGAACCTACCTATTACCTCGAAGCTTAAATATTGCGGATTATAAAAATTTCGAAACGTTCAACACAGGCCGTAATCTTTACGATCAAAACTGGTTTACGCTTTCGGACGACGAAACCACCCAACAAAATCCTTGGTGGATTATGAACCGTAATTCTACACGTTCAACACGTAATCGTTTGCTCTTGAATGGTAGTGCGAAATACAAAATTGCACCTTGGATCAGCGTGCAGGCCCGCGGTAGTGTAGACCGTACCAGCGAAGTATGGGACCGGAAAGCTTATGCCGGCACACAGCACATTTTAGCGCGTGAAAATGGAGCTTATAGCTATACCAATACCACGATCACCCAACAATACGGTGATTTAACGGCCAACATGAACTTTAATATTGGCGATAAATTACAAATTACAGGATTGGTTGGAACGAGTATCACCGACTGGAAAACAGAAGGTACAGATTTTACCAGCGGCAAAGATGGACTCAAAGTTCCCAATCAGTTCTTTATCCAAAATACGACAACTCCGGTCACTTCGACATTGTCTGCAAACCGAAGACAATTGCAATCGGTATTTGCATCGGCTAACTTAGCCTATGACAACTGGATTTATTTGGATCTGACTTCGCGTTGGGATTGGTCGAGCACATTAGCCTATACACCGCAAAACCCATACGCTTATCCGTCGGTCGGTTTGGGCATCGTTTTGAACGACAAGCTTAATCTACCTGAATTTGTGAATATGGCCAAAATTCGGGGTTCATACGCAAAAGTCGGAAATGATCTTCCTCCTTACACTACCTTGCTTACCAACCGGGTAGACCCATATGCGGTACTAACCGTGAATGATATTGCCTTTTTGAAGGAATTAAAACCAGAAAAAACGGCTTCCTTGGAGATCGGTACGGAATGGCGCATGTGGAATAACCGTTTGAATGTGGATGTTACTTATTACAAAACAAACACCACCAATCAGTTTTTCAAAATTGCAGCTGGAAATGCATCCCTCAACAACATGTATGCAGTTAATGCCGGCGACATTCAAAATCAAGGGGTAGAAGCATTGGTATCATTGGATGCGATCAGAAATGACAATTTTAAATGGACAACCAGCCTCAACTTTACGTATAATAAAAACAAAATTGTAAAACTTGCAGACGGTATTTCTGAATTTACCCTAACAGGTGAGGGACGTAATAATTTTGCATCTAAATTGCAAGTAGGTGGTTCTTTCGGAGACATCTATGGTCAAGATTTTATACGTGACGACCAAGGAAGGATTCTTATTTCCGAGGACGGTATTCCGCAGAAAAACAACACCTATACCAAACTCGGGAATTCGAACCCAATTTGGCAAATGGGCTGGAACAACAGTTTCAATTATAAAAATTTCAACTTAAGCTTCCTGATCGATGGTAAATTTGACTACGAAGTGATGTCCGTGACGCAAGCGTTGCTTGACGGTTACGGTGTCTCGAAAGCGAGTGGCGACGCCCGTGCCAATGGCGGTGTTAGCATCAATGGGGTTACACCAAGCGGTAAAGCCGTAACAACAGTGGACGCCGAAAAATGGTACACTTCCACGGCTGGTATGGGTCCCGTTAGCAGCCAATATATTTACGACGGAACGGTTGTGCGGTTGCGTGAATTGACTTTCGGTTATGACTTCAATATTAAAGACAGTTTCTTCAAAAAACTTCGCGTAAATGCTGTAGGAAGAAACCTATTCTATATTTCGAAAAAGGCTCCATTCGATCCTGAAGTAACGATGTCTACAGGTAATTCCTTAAGTGGGGTGGATATCTTTATGATGCCGGCAACACGTAATTATGGTCTTACACTAAATGCGACTTTCTAAACGACCAACAATGAAATATCCCTCGTTAAAAAACACATATATCGGTAAAAATGACGAGGATATTTTATATAGTCTTAAAATACAAACGATTAAAAGATGAAATTTAACATAAAAAACATATCCAAGTTCTCACTCGCTTTTTTAATGCTTGGCGGCACCTTAAGTAGTTGTACCAAGAATTTTGAGGACTATAACAAAAATAACATTGGCGTTACGGATGAGGATTTAAAAGGTGATGGCCAAGATCTTGTCATTTTCTTGCGAAATGCACAGATGTCTATTTACAATTTCTCGGGCGCGGGCGATCCCAATTCCTATCAGGTACAACAGAATCTAAATGCGGATGTATTTTCAGGTTTCTTCATGTCTCCTACTCCGTTTAATAGCGGGCAGAACAACCTGAATTACGCCATGGTAAATGGATGGAATGGAGAACCATTTAAAGTACTTTATTTGAATGTTATTAAATCTATTGAAAAGCTAAAAAGCAATGGACTTGCAGAGACTTACCCTGCATTATGGGGTTCGGCTTTGGTGATCAAAGTAGAAGCTGCCAGCCGTGTTACGGACATTTATGGTCCTATCCCCTATAGTAAAGTAGGCACCTCCAATACCGTTCCATACGATAAACAATCCGATGTATATGCTGCTTTCTTCAAAGAGCTCGATGAGGCTGTAACAGCATTAAAATCATACAAAGCGGATAGCCCAATGGCTGCTAAAATAGACCAGATCGATTTGGTATTTCCGAATACCGATAATCAGGTCAGATTTAAAAATTGGCTAAAAATCGCCAATTCGTTACGTCTTCGTTTAGCGATGCGTTTGGTTAAAATCGATGCAACTTTAGCAAAAACACAAGCTGAAAAAGCATTGGATCCAGCAAATGGCGGTGTATTGGAAAGTAATAGCGAAAACTTCAAGATCACTGTACCAGCAGATGGAACCTACAGCAACCCACTTTGGTTTATTTCCAAAAACTGGGCTGACACGCGTATCAATGCGACACTTTCGTCTTATATGACCGGATTGAACGACCCTCGTATCTCTAAGTATATGTCCCCCGTCATTAAAGACGCAACAATAACAGCTTTCGCGGGAAAATATATCGGAATCCGTACAGGAGCAGACGGCATCGAAAAGGATAAATACCAAAAGCTATCGGCTTTGAATACCGAAGGTACAACGCCAACTTTCGTAGCGACTACAGCACCGATATTAATGACTGCTGCTGAGGTTTACTTCCTCCGTGCCGAAGCAGCATTGAGAGGTTGGAACAATGCTGGGGGAACAGCGCAATCACTTTATGAAAAAGGAGTGGAAACGTCCTTTACACAATGGGGTGTATCAGCTGGGTTAAGCACTTATCTCAATGATAATACAAGTAAGGCAGCGGCTTACGAGGATCCTTTCAACGCGAAGAATAACGCAGCTTCACCTAGCGCACTGACCATCAAATGGAATGAGGGCGCTACCAACGAAGAAAAATTGGAACGTATCATTACGCAAAAATGGTTGGCGATCTTCCCTGAAGGACAAGAGGCCTGGAGTGAATTCCGCCGTACAGGATATCCGCGTCTATTCCCTGTTGTGGTCAACAATAGCGGTGGACTGATCGATACTAAAATACAGATCCGTCGTTTACCGTTCCCACAAAATGAATACAATACAAATGCAGCTGAAGTACAATCTGCAATCTCCTTGTTGGGCGGACCTGACAACGGCGGTACCAGACTTTGGTGGGATGTAAATAAGGGTAATTTCTAATCGAGAGATTAGCCGAGATAAATCTCAAAAAGGGGCAATCCAGTTATGGATTGCCCCTTTTTTATGATATCTTGAAAGTTAATCAAAGTTTCCAGCTTGTTGTAACTATATTACAAAGTCAACTAAATAATGTTGTTTTAAAACTACATTTTTACCAACATATTGTTGTTTCAAACCTACAATACAACAGAAATCATCCACAAAAGATTTCAAAATCAAATTTCTCTTAACAAAAACTTAATAGAAATCTGCTGTAGCAGAGGCAAAGAATTACCCGTTCAATTAAAAAAACCAAGAAGAATATTATGAAAAATCTCTCAATCCTGGGTTTTATCACCCTCCTGGCATGTTGCATGCTATTTGTTGTTTGTAAATCAGAATCACATTTAGAAAATCCCTACAAAGACAAAACAGAAAAGGAACTCGAATCCCTATCCGATGAAAAATACAGTAAAATCATTGCCTTTGCGAGCCCTAAAGCATGTAGTGATGCCACAGAATGGGAAATGATAGAAATACGGACAGTATGTGGAACAAGTTACCTCCCCTATCATAAATCGGTAGACAAAACAACCTTGCAAAACATGATCAATGACAACAACCGACTAATGGAAATATACCAACCAATGATGGCGCCCAAAATAAATTGTATATCTTATCGCAAACCATTGGGCGTGATCTGTAAAGAAGGAAAAGCGGACATTAAATATGAAGAATCTGCTTCAAAATAGTTACTCGAGCCTAAGAAACAGCTCCATAAACGCATAAATTTTCGTAATTTAGCCATCAAGAAGAATGGCTGAATTACGTTTAATTACTCCAATAGAATACCTCAAAGGTGTAGGTCCACAAAAAGCAGATGTACTCAAAAAAGAGCTACAGGTATTTACCATTGGCGATCTATTGACACAATACCCTTTCCGTTATATCGACCGTACGGAGTTTCATAAAATCAGGAAACTTCACCCCGATATGATGGCTGCACAGGTGCTGGGCCGTCTGGTTTCTTTACAGCTCGTGGGCGAAAAGAGAACGAAACGTCTTGTTGGCTCATTCAAAGATGAGACCGGCTCCATGGAACTGGTCTGGTTTCAGTCCATCCCCTGGCTTCAAAAATCATTGAAAGTCGGATCCGCCTATATTATATATGGCAAGCCGAGCGAATTCAATGGCCAGCTATCCATTACCCATCCCGAAATGGATCTGTATAACCCGCAGGTAAAACAGATCGGCAATATGAGTTTACAGCCGGTTTATTCATCGACAGAAAAACTCAAAAAGTTTAATCTGGATACCAAGGGAATCCAACGCTTACAACAGACTGCATTGGAAACCGTATTCCGTAGTATTGACGAATCGCTTCCCCAGGATGTGCTTGCTAAACATGGTCTCATTTCCAGGCAACAGGCTTTCGCTTCCATCCATTTTCCAAGCGATCAAAAGGAGCTGAACCAGGCCATCAAACGCATCAAATTTGAAGAGCTATTTTTTATTCAGCTGAAGCTGCTCAACAACAAGCAGCTCAACACACAGAAATTCAGAGGCCAGCGGTTCAATAAAGTCGGTGAAAAATTCAACACGTTCTTTAACGAGCGCCTTCCATTTCCTTTGACAGGAGCGCAAAAGCGCGTTGTGAAGGAAATCCGCATGGATACCAATACAGGTGCGCAGATGAACCGCCTGGTACAGGGCGATGTAGGTTCCGGGAAAACAGTTGTTGCCCTCATGAGCATGCTGCTTGCTGTCGACAATGGATTTCAGGCCTGTATGATGGCTCCTACAGAAATCCTGGCGACACAGCATTATCATGGACTAAAGCAGCTCGTGGGCGATGACATCGTCAATATCAAGCTACTTACAGGATCCACAAGCACAAAGGAACGCCGTTTGATCCACCAGGCACTGGAAGATGGCAGCTTAGATATTTTAATTGGCACCCACGCCCTGATCGAGGATAAGGTACAGTTCAAGAACCTGGGCTTCGTTGTTATTGACGAACAACACCGCTTTGGCGTGGAACAACGGGCCAAACTCTGGCGCAAGAATGTCATTCCACCGCATATGTTGGTCATGACAGCGACACCAATTCCACGCACATTGGCCATGACCATGTATGGCGACTTGGACATCTCTGTAATTGACGAATTACCTGCTGGGCGTAAACCGATTAAGACTGTTCACTTTTTTGAAAGCTCCCGTTTACGGATGTTTGGTTTTATGCGTGAGGAGATCGCCAAGGGAAGACAGGTCTATGTGGTATATCCCCTCATCAAGGAAAGCGAAAAACTGGACCTGATCTACCTTGAAGCAGGTTTGGAGAACTTACAACGTGAATTTCCATTACCACAATACAAGATCAGTATTGTTCATGGCAAGATGCCTGTAAAGGACAAGGACTTTGAGATGCAGCGCTTTGTCAAACACGAAACACAGATTATGGTTGCCACTACCGTTATCGAGGTGGGCGTTAATGTTCCCAATGCATCGGTGATGGTCATTGAAAATTCCGAACGATTTGGACTATCCCAGCTGCATCAATTGCGTGGTCGTGTAGGCCGTGGTGCTGAACAGTCTTTCTGTATTCTGATGTCGGGCAATAAGCTGAGCAAAGAAGGACGATTAAGGCTGGATACCATGGTGCGTACCAATGACGGATTTGAAATTGCAGAAGTCGATCTACAGTTACGTGGCCCGGGCGACATCTCCGGCACGCAACAATCGGGTGTACTTGACCTCAAGATGGCGAATCTGGCGACAGATCAGGCATTGCTTACAGAATGCCGCAACACGGTCATTGCTATCTTCAAAGAAGACCCAACGCTACAAAGCGAAAAGAATCAGTTGCTGCGAAGCTTCCTCGCCAGAAAATCAGATGGCATTGCCTGGGACAAGATTTCTTAATCGCATGTCATTTTCGAAATAAAAAGCGGGGCCAGCAAATAAATCGATAACGTGTTTAAGTGAATAAATAGAGCGCATTGGGATCTAAAGGCCACTCGTCAACATAAATAGGATACGAATTGTTTTTATTAGTTCTTGAAGACAATTTATCTTTTTTGTATATAAAACCAAATTTATTTACTTTTGCATCATTATGAACATGATATAGAAAAATATCCCTTCTTTTACTAGGCAAAAGATGGCGACCGAACGCTTACATATTTTGAGTTGCCCTGGTAAGCAAATCATAGGAAATTTATTGGTTAATGGAGAATTATGTCATAATCGGCATCAGTCTTGTGTGGTGTACAAACGCATAAATTCTTAAATTTACCTTTTCAAACAAAAACCGGGCTTACAAGCTCATTGAAAATAATTTAAAAAGTGAACGTATAACAAGAGGTAGGCAATAGCATACATTGCAAAGCTTAATGACCTCCCTACTTCACTTGAAAGACTTAATAGTACAAAATGGCCAGAATTAAAATACACGATACAGCAATAAAACCCGAAACAGCCGTCCTGGTGAGTGTGATCACGCCAAGTGTGACGGAGACAAAAGCAAAGGAATATTTGGAGGAACTTGAATTTTTGGTACAGACTGCCGGTGGCGAGACCAAAGGCATGTTTACACAGAAACTGGGCTTCCCAGATCGCGCTACATTTGTCGGCAGTGGAAAGCTGGAAGAAATAAAAGCATACGTTGAAGCGGAGGAAATTGACATCGTTGTTTTCGACGATGAGCTTTCACCTTCGCAGCTGCGTAATATTGAGAAAGAATTGAAACGCAAGATATTGGACCGCTCCAACCTTATCCTGGACATCTTTGCCCGACATGCCAAAACTGCTCAGGCAAAGACACAGGTCGAATTGGCACAGCTGCAATATCTATTACCACGTCTGACCCGTATGTGGACCCACTTGGAACGTCAGCGCGGGGGTATTGGTATGCGTGGTCCGGGTGAGTCACAGATCGAGACCGATAGACGGATCATCCTGGACAAGATTTCCCTGTTCAAAGAACGCCTAAAAGCAATCGACAAGCAAAACGAGACACAACAAAAAAACCGTGGCGAGATGATCCGTGTAGCTTTGGTAGGTTACACCAATGTCGGAAAATCAACGATCATGAATATGATCTCCAAGTCTGATGTACTGATCGAGAATAAACTTTTCGCAACATTGGATACAACGGTACGTAAAGTTGTGATCGACAACCTTCCTTTTTTGCTTTCAGATACCGTTGGTTTTATCCGCAAACTACCGCACCATTTGGTGGAATGTTTCAAATCCACATTGGATGAAGTTCGGGAAGCCGATGTCCTGATCCATGTGGTCGACATCTCGCATCCGAATTTTGAAGATCATATCCAGGCGGTAAACGAAACATTGAAGGATCTTAAAGCACTTGACAAACCGGTGATTACAGTGTTCAACAAAATTGACCTTTATAAACCGGCCGTCGAAGAAGGACACGATGGTGAGGAAATCGAGGTCACGTTGGATGATTTTCGTAATTCCTGGATGGCAAAAAATTCTGATCCAGCAATCTTTCTATCAGCAACGAATAAAACGAATATCGAAGAGTTCAAACAAAAACTTTACGATATCATTGTGAAGATGCACAATGAACGTTACCCATACAATAACTTATTGTATTAATTTTGAGAAACAATGCTGTGAATGGGGCCTTATGTTCCATTCACAAGCTTAAAAAAATACGAAATGAACAAAGAGGTGCAGTTTCAAGATTGGGGGCTTGTCGATTATCAGGAAGCCTGGGACAGACAAGAATCCATCTTTAAGGGCGTATTGGACATTAAACATGACAATAGGGTCAACGCAACAGCAACCAGTACCCCGAACTACTTGATCTTTACAGCACATCCCCATGTTTATACCTTAGGGAAAAGCGGGCACGAGGAGTATTTGCTGTTAGATGAAAAAGGACTGGAAGAGAAAGAGGCCAAATTCTATAAGATCAACCGGGGTGGCGACATTACCTATCACGGTCCGGGACAGATTGTCGGTTACCCGATCCTGGATCTCGACAACTTCTTTACCGATATCCATCTGTATCTGCGTACACTGGAAGAGGCCATCATACTGACCTGTGCGGATTATGGTATCGAAGCAGGGAGATATCCCGGGTTTACGGGAGTATGGATAGAACCGGATAAACCAACTGCACGCAAGATCTGTGCAATGGGCGTGCGTGCTTCACGCTGGGTGACCATGCATGGCTTCGCATTCAATGTCAATACAGATCTTGATTATTTCGGCAACATCATTCCTTGCGGCATCGACGATAAGGATGTAACGTCTTTAAAACGGGAGCTTGGCAAAGAAGTTGATATGGAAGACGTGAAAGGGAAACTTAAAGGCCATATTGCCCAACTCTTTGAAATGCAAATAGTGTAATTTAAGTTTTCAATAACATACAAAGGCCCTTTGAAAGCGGAATTTTAATCTCCTTTCAAAGGGCCTTACTTTTTTGAGCATCCCTGTTCCTCATGGTTAATAAAACCCCTACTAAAGACACAAACGAGGGACATTTTCAGACACTTGGAGGTCTTTACGTGACCCCGACGCTATTTCCGAATATCAACAATAATACATACACTCATAGCTGGCGAGTTTCCCATCAACAAATCTGAAAATAAATAATCCTGCATCGCCATTTTGAATATAGAAAGTATGTGGCGTTGAAATCCAGTCTGCCGAAAGCAGTTCACCAAAGTGGTTTACAAAGTCTCTTTCCGCATAATTGGCATCCATCCGCTGGTCCCCCAACACAATAGCTTCACCCGCACTAAAAAATAGCTTATACAAGGTTCCGACCACTTTGCCTTTATAATTTTCTTCAAAGGCAACGATCATATTCGGTGTTTTATAATAATACTGCGGCTCCCAGCCACATTCGGGCATATCGGGGATTTCGGTAACCCGCTGCAGCGCCAGTTGCTTCATTTGTCCATCTGTGATTTTACCATCAAATAAAGACACTCCTTTCCATTCGAAATGGAAGTTTAAGGCCTTCAGTTTCTTTGTGTACACTTCGGACTGGAACTCATGTTGAAATTTATCGGCCATTAACAGTTCAAAATCGACATCAACCTTGGGGTCCACTTTTCCCGCTTTGTCGTAAGATTCCTTCCAATAGGTAAGCGCCTGTTTTAACTTGGAATACTTCGTCCAGCCGATTTCACGTAGACGGCCTGCCTGTATCAGTTCTTCCTCCTGGTCCTTCCCTTTGACAGCCAAATATTCTTTAAGGACCTTGTCATAGCTTAACTCAGCACCCAAAAATTTCATCTGAATGTACTCCGGATTTTCATGGAAGTGGTCTCCGATGTAGACCCATCCATCTGTGTAGAGCGGCACATAATCGATACATACCATTTCATTGAGCCCCGCCCTACGCACAGCGGTACTTGTGGTATTGGGTGCCTTACGCACGCGCAATTGCGAGACCTGTACATAGAAATGTGGGCATTGAGCGCCTTCTGTTCCGCGATAGAAATATTGTTGTGGTTCTCCGGCAGACCTTTTTCCATCCATGGCACTTTTCAGAGGCTGACGGTCTATAAAACCGATATCCCCATTATTCACCTGCACTTTGTACTGCGTATTGGTGGAATCCAACAGATACACAGGTGCCTCTGTTGGAAAAACTCCCAAGAGGTCTTTATTATTTCCTGCTTCACGGAAAAGGTGCCCCCATGTTGAGGTATAAAGTGGCCGTTGACCCGCTGGCTGTCCTACTGCGTGATGCACAAACCAACTAACAAAAAAGCAGAGTATGAGTAATCCTTTTTTTGGCATAAAATTAATTCTTTGAATACATGACTACTGGTCGCTCCATTGCGATCAAAGCAGGGCACGAGACATCTATAAATGCAATAGAAACTTTTCCTGGCTACCGGTCAAACACGCACCGTTGCAATAACGAAATTAAAACAAAAAGGAGGCCAATGAAATCACCGGAATCAGGTATTTTTTTGGGCAGGAGATTGTTTGGTTTCTAAACTACGCAATGTGGCTATTTGCGCTGTAATAAACTTACCTGACCTTCCAATGAGAGGATTGTTTTTTCCTGTGCCTTGACCGTTTGCTCTAAGGCATTGACCAGCTGTTTATAAATACCAAGACCTTCGGCAGTGACATGAGCTGTTTCGGCAGGTAGAGCACTGAGTGCCCCCTTCTCATCCTTTCGCATCATAGTCCCTTCACCCATGAGCAACCAGGCTGGGCTAATGTCAGGATGTTTGGATAGTATAGCCACCATAGCATCTGAACTGAGTGCAGTATTTTTCTGCCCTCCCTTAAAGTTTGCATAGGAAAGTTGCACATCTTTGAAAAATTCGGTTTTACTGATGCCTTTGGTTTCAGCGATCAGCAGCACACGTTCCTTTACATTCACTTTTTTCCTTTTTAAAAATCTGTGGTTTATTTATTTCTTAACGATTTTATTTCTTGCTCTTGAATTGACAATAATCGCTCCAACGAAATAATTGTCTTCTCCTGAGATTTAATTGTGATATTTTGTGACGATATAACCTGTCTTAAGGAGTTGACAACGGCATTAGTAACGCCCTCAATTTCATTTGTCACATAACCCTCCTTTTCTTCTTCCTGAGCAAGAACGGGCTTTAGCATCTCACCTTCGCCTTTTAACAACCATTCGGAAGAATATGCAGGATATTTTTCAACAATACTAACTAACCATTTCGCCTGTACATCTGTATTGTTGGTTAAGGCACGTGTAAATACGCCTCTACTAGCTCCAACGGCAGTTTCAAAGGCTGTCACGCTCAGTCCTTCTCGATCTGCAATAACTTTAATTCTCGTTAAAAAAGAACTCATAATCAATAATTATCAATATAAAATTTGATTAATTGAAAATTAGTGTTTAAATTAGCTTAACTATTGATAATTATAAACACATCATTCACCAAAAACTAACAAATGAAACCAACAGGGCTATAGATCAGTGCACAGATCATTATGAGCCCAAGCAGCAGTTTCATCAACTTTAAAACATATAATCTGATGAAAAATACGCAAAAGAAACTAAAAGCGAAACATTTTCGCTATTTAACCCAAGAACACATCGACGATCCGATGAAATATCTCATTGGGTTCTTTGAAAGCGAAACATCCATACGTGACTGGTTAGCGGACCTAAATACGCTAATTAACGCGGCTTCAAACGCAAAGATGAACCCACCACGTTCCTCTACCGGATATCTCACTAGAAAATTAATTGAACAGGTGGAATTGGCCTATGTTATTTTTAGGAAATGTAAACTAAAAACAATAGAACAACCGCTGAAGTTCAACAAAGGCGTTTCAGACTACTGGAATCAGCTATTAGCAACAGACTCATCGGCAAGCAATATTGATACTGCAGCAGACAGCATTAGCCGTTTTTTTTCTTATGAGTCTTTACAACAATGGTACAACATTCTTGATGATTTATGGATAAGTTTAGGAGACAGAGATAATGGCTTTTTAGGCGACAATGGCCATGAAATTCTTGCTATAAAAGAATTCCTACTGCGCCTAGCTGCTGCTCTCGGAAAGATCTATGAAGATGCAATTCTGCCGAATACCCCTGAATCTTATCAGGAAAAAAATGTAAAGAGCGAAATTTCTGAAAATTTAGCGGAAGAAACTCCAACATCTGAAAAAATCAACACATTGACAGGTGAAATAAAGAAAAGTCCACAAAAGACCGAGACCCTCCAAAAAATCAAAAACATTTTGGGAGGAGAAGATCTACAGGACTGGCAAGCATTCATTAACAGCCTATATATATCAGCAGAGAGGGACTTTAAAAGCTGGGATAATGCGTTCAAAGTATATATTCCTGAAAGTAGATTTTGGCTATTTACCCAGTCAATAACACTCTTAGATATTTTATACGAGGAAGTCTTTTGGTTTGTTGATAGAGATGCAGAAATAGCATTAACTCCACGCCGAGAGGTCTCCTTATATTATATATTCCGGGACAAAAATACAATTGGAAATTTCACAGCTCTATCACTACTGGAAGCGAGTTATCCAGAGTACTATCTCATTAAAATGCTATTTACCTATCCAATTTTCGATTGGCGCGACAACCTTACAGATCTCATGCACAGAGGATTCGTATTGAACAAAGGCACAGTATACTATGGGGATCTGGATATCCCTGAATTCCTCCTCAACTTTCAAAAATTGATTGAGCTCTGCTATCTCCTTACCAATAAAGATGAAATAAAATTTACCAAGGCGATCGCTTAGGAAATTTGTAAAACTAAATACAACCATTTATTCAACCCATATTATGAATACCGATATTAACCCTATTATCGAGGCAATCCTTCGTTCTGTTGCTGTCGATGAAATCTACCAATGGACTTTTGACCACGATGGTAAAAAGTATCAGATGCTACAGGTCAATCTTACCTCAAATGCCGGAATTCGATTTTCCGACGCCAACAGTCTGATAAACAAAACTGTTGGCTCCTATCCCAATGTGTATATCAATGTGAACTTCACGCACGAAATACAACAAAAAGTGGATCAAGGTTTAGGCCGGGCCTATCTTATTTGCCAACCTGAAAACCGCATTTATCAGAATCCTGTGCAAGAGATTCCCCTTGTCTTACCCAATAATAAAAGTGACGAAGTCATCGAAAAAACACGGACATATATCGAAAAGGAAAAGAGCAAGATTCGATCTTTTATTGATGGCTACAATTTCTATTTTGAGCATAAAAATTATGCACACGCAGCATTCATGCTACATCAAGCTTTAGAGCTTGCATTTCGAACAGCCGAAAATATCCTCGTTGTTGAGGATAAGAAGTCCCATTCCTTAAAAAACCATATAAACTATCTCAGAGCTTTCGACGATCGCCTCGGTACACTAGCCGATAATAACGAAAAAAAACAAGCTTTGGAGAAAATTAACAAGGCTTACATCGACTATCGATATCACTTTGATTATTTTATCGATGAAGATGTATTAGAAACAGCCTATCAGATTGCGATCAATACATTAAACTGGATATACGATTATTCCAATCTTCTCTACGAAGAAATAAGGGTAAAACTAACCATTCTTCAAAATAGTAATAACGAAGTTGAAAATTACAAAAATAACAATGATATATACAAACAAACCTATTGTAACTCCAACTATCGGGATCTTATTCTTAATGCAATTGAATGTTATTGTACACCTGCTTTGGTTGCTTGTTTTGGTTATGACTCTGATTATCACAGATACCATAATGCGCTCCAAAGAGCCAAAAAGGACCACATCACCCATTCCTACTATATTTTTGTTGCTTATGAGACTTTAAATGGCGAACTCAATAATTTAACACAACTCATTGCGGATATGCTTCCCAACAATGTGTCGCTCACGCTGGCCCTGGAAAACTCAGCCGTTTTCAGCAAACAGTTTTCAAAGGGTCATCCCTTTTTTCTTTCACTCCTGAAAGCAGGTGACATCTGGTTGCAAAATACATCCATGGCCAATATCGATCTGGAAAGCATCGTTGCCCCACAGCTAAATCTAGATTATGTACGTCAACAATGGAAGACGCGCTATAATAATGCGCGCACATTATACTTGCCTTATGAGGAATACTGCTCGGCAATAAGCATAGAGGCCGTATATTTTATGCTATCTCAAGCGCTGGAACAAGTTTGTCTTGGCGTAATCAATACCGTACTTCAATACAAACCGCAACGGGTCAACCTTACTTTCCTCATGCAACTCTGCAAATTGATAGTTCCTGATGCCTACTTCATATTTTGCTTGGATCATCAAGATCAGCTTAACGCCTTCAAAAACATTACGGAAGCACAGCAGGAATTTAGATATAATGCAAATTATAAAGGAAATCCACTAACAATTATAGAATTGCAAAAACGCACAAAAACGTTTATAGAAAGGTGTAACCAAGAGATGGAAAGCTATTTCGAGAAAATTTCTAGCCAACAGCTGGTCGAACAAGTTGAATAGAAGGCCGATTATGAAGGAATAAACCAATTATAATTTTGTCAAATAATTTGCAAATAATCGGGATTATTCCGATTGCTATATAAATATTTAACTAAGCGGTCAAGCAAGGGCCCGAATATCTTTAATCTCCAATATATTCTTAACGTTATCTCTTTCCACGGCATGTATCATGGCACGTCCGACTTCATGTAGGGAAAGTACTGCTGAAGGGGCAAAAAATTTGATTATTTTGGCCACAAAAGCAAAGGGATTGGCATGCTTTTGCCCTGAAACAGTCGTCATTGCTCCTGGTCTAAAGTTATACTCCTTTTTGAACGGTAATTTGGCAAGATCATTCTCTGTTTTACCCTTAACCCTAGCCCACATCACTTTGCCTTGCTCCGTACTATCGGTGCTTCCTCCGGAAACATAAATAAAACTGATCTCCGAATTGATTTCCAGCAGAGACTTTGCAAAAGCTAGTGTTGTATCATAAGTAATATAACGGTACTTGTCTTCTTTCATTCCCACAGAACTCACGCCAGCACAGTAAAAGCAGGCATCATAGCCTGCAATCGCATCTCTAAATAGCGAGAGTTTAGTAAAGTCTTCGACCAAAAGTTCCTTTAATTTTGGATGCTGAATGGCAGCAGTCCGGCGGGAAATGCTCAGCACGGCTGTTACCTTTTCATTTTGTAGACATTCCAGCAAAACGCCTTCGCCAACCATTCCGGTGGCTCCTGTTATAATTACCTTCATATTTCAGCATGGCTCCTCATTGGAACCTTTAGTTAAAAATACATTATTGCCCTGAGGCATTTATAAAACCCTATGACTAAATCCGCCGCAACCGCTCTTCTTCCAAGTCCAGTTGATATAACTGCGAACGAACAATCCCCTCGTCAATAGTCGACTCGCAGTTTAGCTTCTGAAGATACTCCCTTTGTACATCCAAAAGCTCCATAAATATCACTTTCGTTTTTTCATTCATCCACGAATCATCGGCCGCATTCACCTTTTCTTCCCAATGTTTCAAAATGCGGTCCATAACATCACGGTTGTGCAGCTCTTTCTCATGTTTATCTTTCAGAAATTGGTAAACATGATGTTTCAACCCTTGCTTCATGCGACTACGGACCTGCTCTTCGGGCTCTTCTTCAAATGTTTCGAACAGCCTAGTCCTTCTGATTAAGTAGGGCAAGGTAAGCCCTTGTATCAAGAGCGTGGATAAGATCACGACAAAGGTGATGAATAAGATCAGGTTTCGCTGCGGAATAGCCACACCATTCATAACGACAGGAATGGATAATGCTGCTGCCAATGACACCACACCACGCATGCCGGTCCAGCCCAACAAAAGAGGCATTAGAAAACGCTGATTGGTAGATCTCGATCTTGGCGCCACACCCGGGCGAAAAATAAGGGTAGCAATCATGGCTGCATACGAGCTGATAATACGAGCAAGGATCAATACTCCCGTTACCAAAAGACCGTACCCGATGGCTTCTAACAGCGACGTTCCATTGGACCGCAAACCCGCAACAATCTCCGGAAGATCTAATCCAATAATAAAAAATACGATACCGTTCAGGATAAATACAAAACTCTCCCAGACACTCAGCCCCCGCACCCGGCTCGTACTATTGAGAAATGTCAGCCGCTGACCGGACATCAAAAGGCCACCGGCAACGACAGCCAACACCCCTGAGCTATGAAATTGCTCTGCGATCCAATACATAAAGTAAGGTTCAATCAAGGTAAGTGCAATATCCGAGGGCGCATCTGTCGGTAGACGCTTGTGTGCCTGTATAAAAAACCAACCCAATAACAGGCCAATACCCACACCACCGACCAGCATCCAGATAAAGGATACCGCAGCTTGTCCCCATACAAATTGACCTGTCCCAACAGCAATAAGAGCAAAACGGACTATGATCAATGATGAAGCATCATTTAATAGGCTTTCGCCTTCCAGGATCGCAGAGGTAGCTTTGGGAACTTTCACAAATTTCATAATCGCTCCTGTGCTGACAGCATCTGGCGGTGACACAATGCCTCCCAGCAGAAAGCCCAACGCTAGTGTAAAGCCCGGTATATAATAATTGGCAACAACCGCGACAGAAAGTGCCGTAAAGAATACAACCAAGAAGGCAAAACTCCCGATAATACGCCACCATTTCTTCATCTCCTTAAACGAAATTGACCAAGAAGCCTCGCAAAGCAAGGGCGGTAGAAAAATGAGAAAGATGACGTCCGGATCAATCGTCACTACGGGCAAAGTGGGAATAAAACTAATGAATAGCCCCGCCAGAACCAAGAGAATGGGATAGGCTACCCGTAGTTTGGTCGCCCACATTTCGATCAATACGATGATCGCAATCATTGCGATAAATAAAGGAAATAAGCTGTGCATACTACTTCATAATTTATAGATCCGGAGATATCCTTTTCGTAGTGTAAAGATCTCAAATGGAAATTACAAAAATCACCGGACAACCTAATTTTTTTCTGTACCCCTATTTTAACGGCACTCTGTACCTAAACAGCATCCTGTACCCTTCTTAAATTAGCAAAAAGATTTATTCTTATGGCGACAACTGCACATCAACCGTATCTGATCAGACAAGTGGATCTTTCTGATTTAGCGCTTATCAAAGAAATACAAAACAAAAAGCAGGTAGATACAGCACGCATAAGCATGCCTTTCCTGGTGCTCGACCAAGGCAATCAATTAAAAGCCTTTTCGTCTGTAATACTCTGCAGAAAGACTTTACTGTCGGTCGAAATGACCTACGACGGTCCTATTTCGGATACGCTTTCCAACGTATTTATGAACAAAGCGCAATCCTTCTTTGAGCAACAGTTGATGAACCTATTTGGTTCGGAAGAATCGCTCATAAAAGGAATCCGCCGATATAATAACTGGTTAAATCAAAACAGAAACAGTAAATTAGCATAAGGATGGAACAGCAACTGTTATATAAAAAAATAGCCAATATTGTTGAGAACCAGATCAAAAATGGTTCCTTGGTCTATGGCGATCGTTTACCTTCTGTCCGCAGCGCTCAGAAATTATACAATGTAAGTTTAAATACGGCAAAAAGTGCCTATATGGAACTAGAGAGTCGATCGCTCATTGAATCACGCCCCAAATCAGGCTATTTCGTTAGCCGATCCGGGCTTCGTCGGATGGCTATCCCGTCCATTTCTACCTTCAAAATCGACGAAAAGAAACAAGATCCCGCGGCATTGATCGATAAAGTTTTCCACTCCCTGGAAGACAAGGAAATTACACGCTTTTCACTGGGTTTACCCAGTGCATCATTACTTCCGATTCAGAAACTTAATCGATGCATTATAGAGTCGGTTCATGAGCTGCATGATTACGGTGATCAATATGGACAGGTACAGGGAAGTCCAAGCTTACGGAAAGAAATTGCCAAATGGTCATTGGTACTTGAAGGAAAAATAAGTGACGAGGATCTTATTATCACTTCGGGCGCCATGAATGCCATCTACAGCTGCCTTCGTGCCGTCACTAATCCCGGCGACACCATAGCGGTAGAAAGCCCCCTTTACTTTGGCTTTATTCAGGCTTTTCAACTACTGGGCCTCAAAACCATCGAGATTCCGACCCACCCTATTACGGGAATTGAATTGGATGCCCTGAAAAAAGTTATTCATAAAATTGATGTCTGTTGTTTTGTCACCAACTTTAGCAATCCATTGGGCGCACTCATGCCTGAGGAGCACAAGAAAGAGCTTGTCAAACTGCTCGCACACCACCATATTCCATTGATTGAAGACGACCTATATGGAAACATCTATTTCGGTTCGTCACGGCCCAAACCATGCAAATATTTTGACGAAGAGGGACTGGTGATGTGGTGTGGATCATTTACCAAAGTATTAGCCCCAAGTTTTCGGCTCGGCTGGGTTGAGCCCGGGCAATACAAAGATAAGATCCTAAAACAAAAGCTCATACAAACGATTTCGCAGCCTGCAATTTACCAGGAAGCTGTTTCCAAATTCTTACAGATCGGCCGGTACGACCATCACCTCAATAGCTTCAGAAAAAAACTGTACAGCAATTATGTCAATTTTAGAAACAGCATTGAGGCCCATTTTCCGGAAAATACCAAAATGTCGCAGCCCGAAGGTGGCTTTGTACTTTGGTTAGAGCTGGACAAAAAGATAGACTCAACGGTGCTATACGATTATGCGCTCAGGCAAAAGTTGAGTTTTGCTCCGGGAAGGATGTTTACACAGCACGATCAGTTTAAGAACTGTATTCGGCTAAACTATGCTGTGGACTGGAACGAAAAGACAGCACAGGATCTGATGCGCCTCGGCCGATTTTTTAAGGCTGTATTGTAAGAGGAAATTTCCGCGATCATCAGTATGGTATCCTTGGATAAGAATTGCTCTGCGCCATGAGGCGTTGTCTACCAGGATCTGACCTTAAAGGTATTTAAGCCGTACCCTATAAACGTTCCAAGGGCACCTTGTGAGCACCCTTGGAATTAAAAAACAAAGTGTATACACTTCGCAGAGAGAAAAGAATCTTTGTTAACGAATCGTCTCAAAGAATTTTTTAGTCTTGTTATAGGCGATTACACCAATTATACCGATCATCAGCCATAAAAAGTCGACGACGAAAATATCCCGCTGTCCATTGCGGAAGGTATCCCAGATCCAGTTACCAGTCATAAAACCATTGGCAAGTGGAATAAAAAATGCCAATATGCTTCCAACCAGTAATGTTTCGCGATTGGTTCTGCGTATGCTTCTCCGGATAATGTAATACAGTGAAAATAGGAGCCAGCTATAGAAATAAACGCGGTATATAAAATCCTGATTGACCTCAGGGCACAATTTAATAGCAATGAAAGTCAATGCTGTGACAGGCAACATCGTCAGACATATTGCCGTGAAAATGTTGGCCGCCCAGAAATTGAATTTTCGTTTTCGTGGAATTACGTTGTTTTTGTCACGCGCTACCAACCAGATCAATATACCCGAGATAATAACCAGACAGCCCATAACTCCCAAAATAAAGTACACCATCTTAAGCGGGTAGCCGCCATAATCGCCATAATGCAGCCGGTATATAATGCTGCGTACCCCATCTGCATAGCTAGCATCGCTAACTGGTGATTTCTCGGCAACAACTTTATTGTCGGCCGCTCGCACAGACAGCAGACCCGATCCAGCAAAGCTTTTGTTAAAATGCGGTTCCAGCTCCATGATAACATGCATATTGGAGTCTGCGTAGTTTTTGATCGTAATGCGCTGAAAATCGGCTTCCGGCCATTTGTGCTTTGCCAGATCTAAAAATGGAGCGATATTAATGTCTGCATTTAAAGGTTTGTAGGTATAAGGAAAATTGGTTTCGGCACTAACCCCCATCTCCTGATACATTTTTTGCTGATCACCATCATACAACAACTTGCTCAGCGGCAAAGCGAGTACTGAATTGATGATCAAGAACGTACCTGTTACCGCGAAGATAAATTGAAACGGAAAACCAATGACGCCCAATGCGGTGTGCATATCGGTCCATACCGTTTTCCATTTACTAAAGGGTCTGAACACAAAGAAATTTGAGACGATCTTATCCCAATGCAGCAATAACCCGGTAATAAGGGCAAACAGAAAAATAAAAGCGGTAATACCTGCAATAAGATAACCAAATGGCGCTATGCCTACCCGAATCGGCACCTGATTGAGCTGGGCCAAGAAATGCAAACGAAATAAAAACTCGCCCATATCGTAATTCTGCACATAATCTCCAGCCTTTTTCTTGGCAAAATTATAGGTAAAGTTCTTTGAATCATCATCTCCACCCCTTCTGCGGCTATTCTTTTTTGCAGCTTTTTGTTCAGGCGTGATCTTCGCCAGGTTTTCTTTATTGAGAATACTATCGTTGGATGCACTCAAGCCCACATAGGCTGAACTCCCTTCCCGGTGCATATAAAAGGTAATATCGCGTCCATGCAAATTTGTTTGTCCTCTGAGTGAGTCGAGCAAATGATCAACGTTTTTATGATCTTCGCGATAGGTCTTATACGACGTGTTATTCTGCCAGGCAGCGATTTCGTTTCTAAAAAATGCAAATGATCCCGCAAAAAATATCACATAGAGGATGGCGCAGATGATAATGCCGCTAATGGTATGTGTATTGAAGTAAATATTATAATTTCGGTTATTCATGATGACTTACAGTTTGAAGAAATAGGGCAGGGAGAAAAGGACAGCCAACACTAAATATATCCCCCATATTTTCCATCCACTCTTAGCAAGAAAGGCCAACAAGAGCAGTACTGCCCATAGGAGATAGCCCGTGAAGCAAGCCGTGGCAACAACATCCTTTTTCTCAAAAATATGAGTGACCAAAACGTGGAAAGAGATCATGACGACATAACCACCGATAAATCCGGCTGTAATTTTCAGGAACCGCTGAAAGGGCGTACTGAGGTATTTTTTATTAGCAGGCATATTTAATCGGTTAGGAAATCAATAATTCAACACAAAGGCTAAATACATACAATCCCACAATTGGGTATAATTTGAAATAGCGATAAGGATTCAATAGCACCACGAGACACATCATGCACATGAAATAGGCGAAAAATGCAAAAAAGCCCGCGCCAAATCCTTGCATATAGAGAACAGTGCCAAATGGAAAGAGCAGCAGCAATATGCTCAAAGTGCGCACAAACTTAGTTTGTGCGCACAGTTTTTCCAGCCATTGTGGCCTAGGGCCAAATTTCACCTTTTTGCTCGTGTTGTAAAAAAGGTATGCTCCAAAGAGTATAACGATTAGTAATGTACTATACATCGATTCTATAATTTATCGAGATCGTTTATTTAAAACTTATAGGTAACCCCCATACGGAAATTACGTCTAGCTTCTACGATATAGGTGTAATAACTAACACTTTCTGTAACACTCGCATTTTTTGCAGTTGTCGAACCTGAGGTCAGCAACTTCCTGTTATCTAACAAGTTATTTACCATCACAGAAATACTATATTTCCCACTTTGATAGCTGATTCCACCATCCGTTCTTATATAATTCTTAAAGTTACTTTCTTTTGTCGTACCAATAGCACGATCGAACATTCCCTGAACGCTACCTGTTAGCCCCAGTCCTTTCAATGGTCCCTGCTGCAAACGGTAGGTTAACCAAGCATTTGCAGTGTGTTTCGCTGTATTCGGTGTGATATTTCCGATATTTTCTTCTTTTCCATCTTTCGATATTTTGGAATCTGTCAATGCATAGTTGGCATTAACATTTAATCCCTTGACAATTTCACCCGTAATATCGAACTCTATCCCCTTACTTGTCGTTTCGCCAAGGGCGATTTTAAAGAAACTATTACCACCTGCAATTGGATGGTCCAGATCATCTGTTAAAGCATTCTTACGTTTGATCTGGTATGCACTCAACGTAGAAATCCATTTTCCATTACCCCACTCTTTCTTAATACCTGCCTCTAGATCATTACCTCTGACGGGCTTAAAAGCATTTCCTTCCCAATCGGTACCAGCCTGCGGAACAAAAGACTGGTCAAATAATCCATACACACTTGTTGATTTGTCTATGGAATAACTTAATCCAACACGTGGTGTAAATGCTTTATCCGTCCGATCCGCTACAGCCGTTTTCCCTACAGTTTGGGCTATTGTATAACGTAAGCCTAAAGACAAACGTAGTTTTTCTTCCAAAAATGCCATTTCATCATGTACATACAAAGACGAATACGATACCGAGTTAACATAATTTTGTCCCCCTGCCCTTACTTTAATACTTTTGGATCTGTCGGGATTAGGTATTGCCGCTTCCGCGATTCCATAAACAGGATTATAGACATTCAATGGTTTTGTGACCAATGTATCTTTTGCCAGTGCCGAAAAATCACCCCAGAATTTTTTAGTACCAAAGTCAGCACCAGCCAAAATACGATGACGAACGCTACCGGTATATTCTTCTCCTGTAAACGAGAATTGGCCAAATTTGTTTTCCCCTGCTTCATCAGCCATATTATAGGTTCGAGACATGTCACCGTTGGCACGCATCGCACCCACCCACGAACTGGTAGCGATCATTTTAAAATTAAAATAAGCAAGCTGCCCATGGAAATTCCATTTAGAATTTAGTTTTCGATCAAAATATACGTATGCACTATGATCTTTGATTTTATTTGGCGCAAATGAAGGATCTCCTGCAAAAAAATCATTTGAAATACCTGGATCGGCGAATCCTTTTGGCGAAAATGCATAATTACCATTTGACAAGTAGGTAGAACCTTGATAGGTATATTCAAATGTCAATGAAGTTAATGAATCCATCTTGTAAGTCACGACAGGAGCAATCACAATACGGTCACTATAGTTATATTTTGTATAGAAATCCTTCTGTTGACCAGCTACATTCAGACGGTAAAGTAGCTTTCCATCTTTCCGCAATTTACCATCTAAATCAAGAGCAGCACGATACGTACTAAAACTACCTGTATTCAGCGTCACAGATCCCTTGGTATTTCCTGTCGGTTTTTTAGTTACGACATTATAAAACCCGCCAGGTTCACCGTTTGCAAGCATAAAACCCGCAGGCCCCTTTACAAACTCGATCCGCTCGATCATACTCGCATCTTCGGCTGTAGGTCCCCAAGAAGCTTCGATATTCATCCCGTTACGGAATGCTGGGATCTTAGAGCCACGCATACGTATATTGGCATATTGGTTGTCCCAATGGCCTTGACGTGTAGCCCCGCTAATATTACGCGTAATACCATCCACAATATCAAAAACTTGCTGATCGGCCATTAAATCAGCAGAAATAACCTGTATATTTTGAGGTAACTCTAAGATTGGTGTTTTAAGACGTAACGATCCGGAGATACTGTCAAACTTATAATGCTCATAGTATTTACCATAAACCGCAACTTCGTCGATGGCCTGCGATTGGTCTTTTACGATGATGGGCCCAAGGTTTGTCACCTCATCTTTTGCATTCACCTCCATCGTATGCTTACCGTAACCGATCGCTTTAATCTCGATATGGTAGGTTTTGGATGAAAGCTTATGAAAAGCGAAATGCCCCTCACTATCTGTGCTGGTGGTCACACCTGTATTAGTTAATTTTACTGTCGCTCCTGTGATAGGTTCGGATTTTTCATTGATAAGAATTCCTTCAATGACTTTGTTCGTCTGTGCTTGTGCAACAGAAAAGACCGAACTAATCATAGGAATAGCCAAAAAGGATAAAGTTTTATTCATGAATGTAGTATGGTAGATGTTTTATTATAGTAGATTTTTCTTAGATATTTTTTTTGTAAGGACCAATTGGTGTTGCCATCGTTTCAGATAGATCCTTATGTTGTCTGCGCTATAGCTGCGATTATTTGACGGTAATGAAAGTTGTACTTCCCTGCCATGCCGAAGCATAGGCTTTCCCTTCATGTTCACCTACAGTTTCAGCAAACGTACTTGCTTCCAAGACGTATGGACCAGCCCATATTGCGTCAAATGTCAGGATGCCATGCTCGTCCGCAACAAACTCTTTTCCCCAACCGGTAGTCGAAAAAACAGAAACTTTGGCCTGTGGAACAGCTTTGCCGAAGCTGGTGATCTTTGCTTGTATACGTTGCCCCTTTTTTGCGTTAGCCGCACCAAGCAACTCAATTTGCAATGGGCTTTTTACATTTTTATAATCGAGTGTTGCAGACTTTCCTACGATAACAGGCACTAAGGAAGAAAATTCATATTTCGTTTTACCGCCTAGATCTTTAGGTGCTTTAACAATGGATAGGAAATAGGTTCCGGCTGCTGTAGGTTGGAATGAACCGCTAAAGTGATCGCCTTGATTCGTCAATTGAAGCTTGACGGGTTCCTGTCCCGGGGCATGCAACATTAATGAGAAGTCCTTCACGTCGGAGTACCATTTGTCGACCTGATCTCTTTCATTCGTTGCAAACTCGCCGTAATATACCTTGACTTCATGGGATTGGTTTAACGTTCCATAAGAAGATGATTCAATCCAAAGGGCATGGGCATGACTAGAGTGACTACACAGTAATACCGTAAGGAATGTAAAAAATGAAATTAAAATTTTCATAATATGTTGATTGATGTTTAGTTTTCTTCAACTTATTATGGGAGAATTTGCAGGTTTTGCATATGCTTAACAACGAATAAAAGAATAAAATTCGTTATCTTGCAAGTTCTTCCATATCGTATATCGGGAGTAACTGACACAGCGTGCTGTTTCAGTCATCTACATGCAGTTGCCGCTGTATGTAGATTAACGCCATGTGATAGATTGCCGTCTATTACATGGTGTTTTTTGTTTCTTGTTGTCCAATAAGCATAAATATGTTATTTAGACTGATTAAAAACAAAGCAAATATAACAGGAAATCTTTTTAAAACAACTAATTTTTTCATTTTACAGTATTCTTACGCTTTAACTGAAGAAATACAGCGAACAAAAAGAGCCTTGTTAGTTAGGAAGAGAGTGCGGAAAGGATTGAAAAAGATGCCACATGGTTTTCCAGCACAAGTTTCAGGTCGAATAATTCTGTTTCCTGGTAACGTGTCGCGACATGCAGCTGGATACGTTCGCAATGTGGTTCGAAAGTTTGCTGTACCAGATCGACTGTATTATTTTCTCCGGAGAGGTGAGTGAGGATAAGATGTTTAAGACGGTCGGTTTTATAGGCGTTAAACAGCTCGACGGCAACACGATTTGACAAGTGTCCCCAACCACTGCTGATCCGATTTTTCAGGAAATACGAATAGCGTCCTGTACGCAACATCTCCTCGTCATAATTTGATTCCAGGAGCAAAACATCCGAATGTTGAATAACATGCTGCACATTTTCGCAAGGTCGTCCAATATCTGTCAGGACACCGATATTGTATGTTCCATCTGAGACAAGAAAGCTGCATGGTTCTTTGGCATCGTGATATTTGGGAATACCGTACACCTTAAGTCCTCCAATTTCAACAACCTCATCAGGAGAAATGATATGGACCAAATGGGATGGAAGATGCAAACGGGTGCCATCGTAACTTCCCTTGGTAATATAAACCGGTAAATTATATTTTTTGGCAAATACAGATAGGCCCCTAATATGATCAGAATGTTCATGGGTAATGAAAATTGCTTTGATCTGAGTCGGTAAAATACCCAGATTGTACATCCGCAGGTGTATATGCTTGCTGTTGATTCCAGCATCTATCAAGATAGCAGAATCATCTTTAGCGACATAATAACAGTTCCCATTACTTCCGGAGGCGATTGCACAATATTTCATTCGTTTATGCTCTTTATAAGAATAGATCTATTTTACCGCGTCAAAGATACGAAAAACGAGAAAACTTCGGCAGTCATTAACATTCCGGCAAACTCAATGGAATATTGACGGCCAATCCACCATCTGCTGTTTCCTTATATTTGGCATTCATATCCAAAGCAGTCTCCCACATGGTTTTAACCACTGTATCCAAACTTACTTTTGCTTTATCCGGATTCGATTGCAGTGCCAATTGTGCCGCAGTAATGGCTTTAATGGCTCCCATTGTGTTGCGTTCGATGCAAGGAATCTGCACCAGTCCACCGATTGGATCACATGTTAATCCGAGGTGATGTTCCATGGCAATTTCAGCAGCCATCAGCACCTGGCGCTGTGATCCGCCGAGTACTTCTGTCAGCGCACCGGCTGCCATCGCTGATGAAACGCCAATCTCGGCCTGACAACCGCCCATTGCGGCTGAAATGGTTGCATTTTTCTTAAATATCGATCCGATCTCGGATGCGGTAAGAATAAATTGGATAATTTTATTTTCAAGCATTCCGTCGTGGAAAGTAATGTAATATTGCAACACCGCTGGGATAACGCCTGAGGCCCCATTGGTAGGAGCTGTAACCACACGTCCGAAAGAGGCGTTCTCCTCATTTACGGCAAGTGCAAAACAACTTACCCAATCCAGAATATATTGAAAGTTTTGGCCGCCCTCGCGAATGGCCGCTACCCAGGACTCATAATCTTGATAACTTCGTCCCTGCATTAACTTCTTGTTTAGCTTGGCTGCTCTACGTTCGACATTTAAGCCCCCAGGTAATGTCCCGCCAGTATGACAGCCGCGGTAGATACATTCATGTATTGTTTTATAAATATTCAAAACGCCTGCCACGGTTTCACTTTCTTCACGCCATGCACATTCATTTTCAAGGACCAGCTCCGAGATTTTCAGACCCGTTTTCATCGTCCAATGCAAGAGTTCCTGTGCAGTATCGACAGGAAACGGAAGGTCCACTTCAGACAAAACACCTTCAGTATCATTTTCCTGCACCACAAAACCACCCCCTATCGAATAATAGGTTTCGGTCATTGCCTTACCATTGGATAGGAATGCCTGAAAGGTCACTGCGTTGGGGTGAAAAGGTAAACTTTCCGCATATAGAAACAAGAGGTCTTCCGGATAGGAAAAAGGAATCGTCCGTTCGCCAGCGACTTCCAGTTCGCCGACTGTCTTAATATGCTCGACTTTGGGCATCACGCTATTGACATCAAAGGTAACCGGATCATCTCCACTTAGTCCCAGGAGCACAGCAATATCGGTACCATGTCCAGCACCGGTTTTGGCCAAAGAACCATACAGCAGGATTTTGACTTGTTCGACTTCATGCAAGACACCTTTTGACCTAAGAACAGCTGTAAATTGCTGGGCTGCACGCCAAGGTCCTAAGGTATGCGAACTCGAGGGCCCTATACCAATCTTAAACATGTCAAAAACGGATATTTGTTCTTTGCTCATAATCTTTATTATTGTGGTTAGCCGATCAAGCCATTGCTTTTGTGAAAACCGCATCTAAATTAGCACAAATAAAGTACAATGTTACTTGTATTTGCATTATTATCAATTTGAAAACCAAGCTCAGGTTCTTTTAACAAGTATCCAACAAACATCTTACATTTTTTAGGGAAAAAGTAAGAAATGCTTCCCTATCTTTGTTGGCTATAATTTATAGAATGACGGGAAAAACATATTTATATTCTTTTTTTACCATTGTTATCTGTTTATTTTCGATTAGAACGTATTCCCAGCAACTACCTAAGCGGGAGTTTCGTGGCGTGTGGGTTGCAACCATAGGTAATATAGACTGGCCCTCTGTCAAAGCGGGCAATAATGTCGCACAGCAAAAACAGGAGTTTATTGATTTATTGGACCAGCACCGCAGCGCGGGACTGAATGCCATTATTTTGCAGGTACGTCCGGCTGCCGACGCATTTTACGCGAAGGGCAGAGAACCATGGAGTAGATATCTAACCGGGAAACAGGGATTACCACCTTCGCCATTTTATGACCCCTTGGAGTTTGCCATCACCGAGGCCCACAAGAGAGGAATGGAACTCCATGCCTGGTTCAATCCGTATCGTGCTTCGACAACATTAAATCCGGCCCATTTTTCGGATGAGCATATTACCAAGCGCCACCCGGAATGGTTCTTCACCTATGCTGGCAAGAAGCTTTTCAACCCCGGTATTCCGGAAGTTCGCAAATATATTATTGATGTCATCATGGATGTGGTCAAAAACTACGATGTAGATGGCATTCATTTCGATGATTATTTTTACCCCTATCCCGATAGCAGAAATACACCGGTACCGGATCAGATTACCTTTGGTCAATATAATAATGGGATCGAGAAAATTGACGACTGGCGACGCAACAATGTCAACGTACTGGTGCACGATCTTGGTGTTGCCATCAAAAAGATAAAACCATATGTCAAATATGGCATTAGTCCTTGTGGGGTATGGGACAACAAAGAAAATAACAGTGCCGGATCAGATACCCGTGGTCTGAGCGCTTACCGGGAACTGTATGCTGACGGTGTCAAATGGATGCAGGAAGGTTGGATCGATTATATCAATCCACAGATCTACTTTCCATTCAAAAATCGCGCAGCAGCCTATGAGATCTTGGTTGACTGGTGGCAGAAACACACCTATGGCCGTCACTTTTATGTCGGGCATGGAGCTTATCGTGTTACCGAAAATAAAATCGGCTGGACAGACCGTAGTCAGATCCCCAGACAGGTACGCCACTTAAGGGAGGAGCACGATGTGGAGGGAAGTATTTATTTCAGTTCCAAATCACTCACGGACAATCTTGTTGGACTGCAGGATTCCATGCGAAATGACCTGTACCGTACACCGGCTTTACCCCCTACAATGCCTTGGTTAGATAGTATCCCACCCAATGCCCCCTTCGGTCTTCTGGTGAAAAATTCGGCCAATGGTAAAATGAACACCTTATTTTGGCAAAAACCCGATGTGGCCAATGATGGGGAGTCGGCTTATGGCTATGTGATCTATCGCTTCAACCTCGATGAAAAAGTAAACATTAAAGACCCTGGAAAAATCATTTTTATCACCTTTGATGGGGATAAGCTTCAATATACCGATGACGATATCAAACAACATCAACAGTATAAGTATGTTGTGACAGCGATTGATCGCATGAAAAATGAAAGTAAGCCCTCCGATAGCAGGACCGCCAATGAAGAGATTTAAGTGCTGCTAAAAAAATACCTCTTCCGAAATGGCTTTGCAATTGCAGCGAGGCCATTTTTGGAAGAGGTACCGTGTTAGTGTGATTTTAAAATACGTTATTTCCCCTGTCCGTATTTAAATTTTTTGTTTATCGTAACAGGGAGTTTTCCTTTCGGCGTATTTTGCCCTAAAATAGTTTTCACTGCCGCTTTCTGCATGAAAGCATCATTTTGATAGGCCAGCAAAATTGTTTTTGCTTTTTTGGATGCTTCAAATCCATCCACAGCATAGGCATTGGTAAATAAAGTCAGGATTGATTTTTTTGCAAATTTCTTCATCAGGCCCTGAACATCTTTATTTAATACCATGGTCGGACGTGGACGAAGTCTCGTATCGTGTACGGCAATAATAAATTGTTTGTTCTTCTTGATTTCTTTGGTAAGACGTTTGATATCATCCTTACTTGTGCTATCCGTGATGAAATATTGTGTTTCATTTGTGAGTGCACTAGCCAATTCATTTTGGAAGGTCTGATTGGCTGTAATACCAATGTTGATAATAGCCGTAGGTAAATCCTTTTTGAAGGATTTTAATTTTTCTACCGAGTTCAAAGCGGTGATCGCTGCATCGGACAGTTCGTCAATAAGCTGAACTGCTGAAGCACGATGTAAATCATGGTATAGATTCTGTTGTACAGTTGCCTGATATTTATCTAAACCAAGCCAGAGCTTAGCGGCAAGCACTCGTTTTACCCGCGCATCAATATCGGCCTGCGCGATACGTCCTTCTTCAATAGCTTTTACAATCAAATCGATCGCACGCTTGCTATTCTCGGACACTTCAAGTAAATCATGCCCCGCAATAATTGCCTGTACGTCGGCTTCTCCATTTGGAAAAAACTTCTTTACACCTTTCATATCCATTGCGTCAGTGACTGTTAGTCCTTTAAAGCCAAGTTCGTTGCGCAAAAGATCGGTTACAACCTTTTTAGAGATGGAAGATGGCATATTAGGCGTGTCATCTAAACTCGGAATATTCATGTGGGCCACCATAACAGCAGGTGCACCGGCTTTAATAAGCTCTTTGAACGGATACAACTCCAGGGTATCCAAACGTTTTTTGTCGAAAGGTAGTTGCGGCAGATCATAATGAGAATCCACATCTGTATCGCCATGCCCCGGGAAGTGTTTAATGGAAGCCAGGATACCACCATCCACCATACCGTCCATATACGCTTTAGCTTTCTGGGTTACATTATATTTATTATCACCGAAGGAGCGGATACCGATAACGGGATTTTTAGGGTTATTGTTGATATCCACATCAGGGGCAAAATTGAAATGCATACCTATACGTTGGAAGTCTAAAGCAACCTCACGTCCCATGCGATAAATCAGCTGATTATCCTGAACGGCCCCTAAAGTCATCTGATAAGGGAACGACAAAGTAGAATCTGGCATACGCATGCCTAATCCCCACTCGCCATCAAATGTCACCATCAATGGGACCTTGGACAGGGATTGATACCGATTGAACATATCAACATGGCGGACAGGACCGCCCTGAAAAACAACGAGACCGCCCAAATGTTGGTCCTGTATAACCTGAGCTACGGAGTCAATATATTTCTGTCCTAAATTGGTGTGTGCCCTAACCAAAAATAACTGTGCAACTTTTTCTTTTGGCGTCAACGTATTGAATACCGCATCGACCCATGCATGCTGGGAGTTGATGTATTTCACAAAATCTTTTTTGTCCTGAGCTTTCAAAAAAGAAATTGTGCCGACTAATGCCAATATTCCCAGACCGAGTTTTTTGAACATAAATTAGTTTGTATAATGTATTTAAAATAGAAATACTAAGGACGTTATTATTTTGGACAATATGAAATTGTTTTTGCAACAATTTCATATAAACACGCATAAAACAGCAATTCGTAAGGTGCAGAGCTGAAATATACCGCATGTCAATTGGTGGGAGCAATACTAACACTTAATATATAGAAAAATAACAGCGCCGGAATACAACTGCCATCCAACGATTACAATTCAATTATCGGTTTGATAAGCACGAAAGAACTTTATCAAGGAATAGATGTTTAGAAAAGACTATAATTCAGCTTTTTAAGCTAAATCAGGTTATATTTTTTCTCTAGAAACAGCGTCAACTCCATCACATTTTCCAATTCACCTATCGCTTCCTTTTTCCACAGCTTGTCGATAATCAACAAGAGAAATTGTGTTTCGAGATCTGGATTTTCATAGTTCAGATCTTCAAAAGCACGATGGATAATGGGCTGCACAGGCTTCATAAACTGCTCGTGCTGTTGTTTGGAAAAGGGGTGATGAGACAAACGCTCCTGCAATTTCCAAAATAAGGGTTCCGCGGTAACCAATTTATTGGGTAGATTGATCATTGTGCGCAGAAATTCCTTTGGTTCACGATAGGTCATCATTCCGCGGTGGTGCGTAAGAACCTTACGATAACCTGATTTAATCAAATAAACCAACAGTGCGTCTTTATTCCCGAAATGTTTAAAGATTAATGCTTCGGAAACTCCTGCATTTTGGGCAATCGTTTTGGTAGAGGTATTCGTATAGCCTTGATCTGAAAAAAGCAACAAGGCTTCTTTCATAATACGCTCTTTTCTACTCAAAACACTTTCTTTCATCTTTTATTTTTTTAATCTATATCCGCATATCACTCGATCGTTATACGGACTTGTTCAGTTGATTTTATAATTCTACTGCAAATATATCTAATCTTTCCATTCACTTGGGGTTATTGTAACTAAAATGATAATAATTCGTAACAAATAGTGCCATATTTTTGGGAAATAAAATTATATAACCGTCAACAACACATTAAAACACATTTGCACCTCGACCGATGAAGATCAAACTTTGGACCATTTTGTTCTTTTCTATCTGCTTATCGCTATTGGGGAAAAACGGGCAAGCCCAACAGTATATTACGGGCAAGCTGCTTGACAATACGACTTCGCAGCCTATCAGAGGTGCAAGCATCACCATTATAGCGGTAAAAGATTCCAGTAAAGTCCAGGTTCCGACGGACATTTTGGGCAGATTCAGCAGCAGTACACTTCCCAACGGAGATTATTTGGTCAGTACACAGCCGATGGGCTACAGCATGGATCTTCGGCGTGTAAAACTAATCGGGCAAACAATCGATTTAATGTTTAAACTCACGAATGCCGAGATTGTACTGGATGAAATTAACATTTCTTCGAGCAGTATACAGGTTAAAGGAGATACGCTGGAGTTTGACACCAAGAAATATATCACGCAGGATTTTGCAGATGCTGACGAATTGGTCAAACAGATTCCTGGTGTTGAAATTGATGAAGATGGCAATGTAAAAGCGCAGGGCGAACCTGTCAATAAGATTATTATTGATGGTCGGGAGTTTTTTAGTACCGATCCTAAGGTTGCTCTAAAAAACCTTCCGGCCGATGTTATCGCCAAGATCCAAATTATCGATGACAAAACCGAGCAGGCCAAGTTTAGTGGTTTTGACGATGGAAAACGCATGAAAGTGATCAATATTGTCACCAAGCCTGATAAAAGAAAATCCTATTTTGGCAAGCTCTCCGGAGGTGCGGGTCCCGACCGAAAATATGCCGTCAATACACAGGTAACCAAAATGAACCCCAAACGGCAATATTCAATTGACATCAATACCAACAATGTTAATCAGCCCAATGGTTTTGCGACCCGCGGAAACACCAGAGGACGTACCGGACAAGGGGTGACGACGCGCTTTAACGCCGGTTTCAACTACTTGGATCGCTTTTTCGATGACCGCATGGACTTCAATGCGAATTATACCTACAACTATACGGACAATAACATCGTCAGCCAAAATAAAACAGCATATACGGCAGGTAACCGGGCCAACCAAATCAACAATCAAAATCAATTAAACAGTACTTACGGCAACAATCATGCTTTCTCTATCCGCGCAAACTGGAAGATAGATTCGATTCAGAAACTGGACTTTCAGCCTAATTTCTCCTATCAAAGTAACGATAGGAATACAAGTTCCACAGGCAATACCTTGTTAAATCTAGCAGAAATGCTGAATAGTTCCGACCGTAGGAATAAGAGCTTTGGAGAAAACTTCAACTGGGGCGGAGACCTAACTTACATGCGGAGACTCAACAAACCTGGGCGCACGATCAGTTTTAATTTCAATGGCTCATTTAACAGCAACAAGAGTCATGCGGAAAATTTTGCGCTAAACTCCTATTATAAAGAGGGCTTATTCAGCCGGGTCGACACCGTCAACAATAGGAACTATACCATGGGTGACAATAACGGCTTTCGCTCAAAGATAGCCTATACCGAGATGCTCGGTAAGTATTCCCGGTTGCAAGGGAATTATACTTTTCGGAATACGGCACGCTATTCGGACCGCAGGACCTTTGAATTTCTGGCCGAAACAGGCCAGCTAGGGGAATTAAAAAATCGTCTTTCCAATGAATTCCGGAATGATTTTGTTTACCATAGTGGTGGGGTTTCCTACTTATTTAACAAAAAGGATAGCATAAGATTTCAGATTGGTTTAGATTATCAGACGGCTTCACAGGTCAATGATAAATTGTTTCCGAATATACTGACTACAAAAAGCCGCTTCAATAGCCTACTACCTAACCTCAACTTCCAATATAATTTCAATAAGGATACTCGGGTCGAGTTTCGGTATAATGCAAAGACAAACACCCCTTCCATCGAGCAATTGCAAGATTTTATAGACAATCAAAATCCACTACGCATTAGCTCGGGAAATCCGGATCTTAAGCAAGAATATGACCATAACCTTGTGGTACAATTTAGATCGATCAATAAAGGCTCGGGCAGAAGTTTCACCTCTGACATTACAGCAGATTTTATTGAACATAAAATCTCCAATACCATTTTCACCACAGATTCAGCATTTACGATCACAGCGGATGTTATACTCGGGCCAGGTGGGCAATACATCAGACCCGAAAATTTCAATGGGGTCTATAATCTCAAATGGCAAAATAGCCTTGGATACCGCCTTGAACCATGGAAACTTAACTTCAACCTAAACAATAACCTCTATTTCAACCAGAATTACACTTTATTGAATCTCGAAAAGGTCAATGCGCAAACGTACGGCCTGAGTCAGCGGGTCGGTGTAAACACAGCATTCAGCAAGGATGTCATCATCGGACTGGATTACAATGGAAACATCGCCTTCTCCAAGAACTCAGCCAGCGAAAAATCGAATTATTCGGTCTATAAACATACCATTGGTAATTCCATTGCATTGACTTTATTAAAAACTTGGACGCTCAATTCAACGTTCAACTACCTTTACAATGGCAGCATCCTGAATTCACCAAGTACGACAAGTTTGTTGTGGAATGTCTCTATCGGCAAGAAATTGTTCAAACGTAGGAATGCCGAAATCAATCTCACGGTATTTGATCTATTTAATGACAATAAAAACATCAATCAGCAGGTCAATGATCTTTGGGTACGTGTATCCCAATCAAATGCAATAACACGCTACGCCATATTAAGTTTTACCTACCATATTCGGGGACTTGGCGGAAAAGGAGAGATGAAAACCCGTCGTTAATCTGCACCATTGCCAATCCACGTGGAACACTCCGATCAATCAATCAATCAATCAATCAATCAACAGTAAGCATATAGCCAACTCCTCTGACATTGGTAATCTTGATGCGGTCATCCTGACTGAGGTATTTTCGTATCCGGCTGATAAACACATCCAAGCTTCGTCCCGTAAAATATTTATCATGACTCCAATAGGCTCGCATGATATCCTCGCGTGGGATGACCTTATCTTTTTGTTCGTATAACTTCCGCAGCAGTTCACTTTCACGGAAAGACAGCTTAAGCACCTCACCTTGATAGGTCAACTGATGTTTTAGGCTATCGAGGCTATAGTCTCCTATCATCAGCTTTTGGCCGAACAGCATTTTGGGGCTATTTTTTAACAGGGACTCTATCCGCACAACCAATTCTTCAATCTTAAACGGTTTTTTGACGTAATCGTCTCCGCCCAAACGAAATCCCTTTACAACATCCTCTGTCTGCACTTTGGCCGTCAAGAAGATAATGGGTATCTGCGTGTCTGATTCGCGTATTTTTGTTGCCAATGTAAAGCCATCCATGACGGGCATCATGACATCTACGACCAAAATATCCGGCCGAGCCGCTGTAAATGCTTCCAAGGCTTCATGACCATTGCTACAATGGGTGACATTAAATCCATTCGCCTCCAGGCTATCGGCAACGATCATCCCAAGACTTGGCTCATCTTCTACATATAAAATTTCAATCATAGCGTTGTCATTCAATCAAAATATATTTCGGCTTTGTTTCTAAGAAATCTTTAGGATAAATCAGCCTAATTACTGTCCGATAAACGGCCCTATTTTCTTTCTGAAATATAAATATTGCTTTTTATTTGTAAGGTAATCGGATATTAAAGGTACTCCCTTTTTCCAGCTCACTGTCCACTGTGATCTTGCCCTCGTGCCTTTTTACAACCTGCTTGACATAAGCAAGCCCCAAGCCAAAACCCTTCACATCGTGCAGATTACCGGAAGGAACCCGAAAGAACATATCAAAGATTTGATTATGGTATTCTGCGGATATTCCGTTACCATTATCTGTAATACGAATATGGACATTTTCTTTCATTTCCTTCACTTCTACCTCAATATAAACGTGCTGTCCAGTATATTTTATCGCGTTTTCCAGTAAATTATTGATCACATTTTTTAAGTGGGCTTCATCGCCATTGATCCTTATCTCACTTGGAACGGCAATGAGCTTAAAGTCCACTTGCTTGGCCTTATTCAGCTGCGCAACTTCAATGGCTCCTTTCACCATCGCGACAAGATCAAAATCAGAACGCTGCAGCACAATCCCTCTCGTTGCATCAATATCCATCTGAAGCACTTTTTCAATCATATTGGACAGATGCTCCAGTTCTTTTCTGGAGATATTCAGATAACGATTCATCTTTTCCCGGTCATCCTGTACACCATACAACTGTATCGCTTCTATAGCTGCCATCACAGTGGAAACCGGTGTTTTTAGTTCATGCGTCATGTTATCGACAAAGTTCTTACGCAGCTCGGCCATCTTATTTTGGTTGAGAATGGTTTTCATCAAATAGAAGAATGTCCCAAGCAGCAGTCCAATCAAAAGCAGTGAGATCAACAGCTGCCAACTTAAGCTATACAGCAAATACTTCCAATCCTCCTGAAACTTGATAACAAGAAATTCATTTTTTATGGGATTAACCATCATGGGTCTCGTCCAAGCAAGATTTGCTTCGCGGTATTTGCGTCGTACATCTTTGATTTGATCGTGTGGAATCGTGACAATAGTCATTTCAAATGGTACTGCTATGCTCTTATTGTTCAGGGATTCTTTAAACTTCCTTTCGATCAAATCCAGATTGGCTTTGTTCATCTCAAAGTCACGGAACAGAAAGGGCGGGATAATTGCGCCTTGCCCTTCCCGGTCTTTGGGAAACATTTTCTCCCGCCTACTGTGGATCTCGCGATCAAATCGCTCGTTTTTAGGTCGTTCGGCGCTTACACGTTGTAAAGCCTTATCGAGTTCAGCAGCTGGCAATAAGCCCAGAAGCTCTCGTTTTACATCTTGGAGGAGACGATTCCGATCAGCCTCGGGGCCATCTAACTTCCGATCACCATTACGCGCTTGGTATGCCTCCTGAACAGCATTGAAGAGTGAACGCTCTGCGGTAGAAAGGAACAGGTCGCGACGATTGGTATAACTTCCATAAAGCCAAAAGCCTAGCACTACAGTAATTCCTGCCCCTATTAAAACGATCAAACTGATCAGTAATTTAAATCTTCTACCCATAACTAAAACAAATTTAAATTACTAGATTTGCAATCGCTGTGGTAATTAACCATATTTAACAAAATATAACACTGATTAACAGTTCGCATTGATTACTTTTGCACTATTCAAAAATTAATATGATTAAAGACTTTAAGAGACGTAGTATTCAACTTTTACTTCCACTTTTTACATTGGCCGCTTTTGTTGGTTGTAATAAAGACATTTCGCTCTCATTGGATAGTTCAAGAGATGAAACAATCGGTTTAGTACCAATTGATACGGTTTCCGCCAAAGTTTCGACTTATCAATTGGACGATATTCCGACTTCTGCTACTGGAACAATGCTCGTAGGAAAGAATAGCAATGCTGTTACGGGTAGCATGAAGTCTACAGCTTATATGCGCCTAGGAGTAGGAACGATAAGTAATGCTTCTATACCTGATGATGCTACCTTGGATTCTGTGACCTTGGTATTAAAGCCAAACAAATATTTTTACGGTGATACAACGAAAGTACAAAAGATAGCAGTACACCGTGTCACAGAAGAAATTACGCAAACACAGATTGATTTAACCAAACCTGTTGATGAACGTCCTGTTTTTGTCACTTCTGCGGCAATATTCAGTAAACAAAAGTTTGCTTATGAAAATACGCCATTGGCACAACTTTCCTTTAAACCGCGTATACAATCGGCAGATTCTTTATTTTTTAGATTCAACAACAGCATTAGCAATGAGTTGTTTACAATGATCAAAAATAATGACAACCGGATTCAAAATAGTACAAGTTTCCAAGAGTATTTCAAAGGATTGGCACTTGTCCCTGACAATAGCAATACGGCAGTTATTGGATTCAAAGACACTGTATTTTTACAGGTCCATTATTCATTCCTGAATAATGAAGGTACAAAATCTGTTGGCAAACAATATTTTTCCATTGACAACAAAGCTTACCAGTACAATCAAATTGAAGCGGATCGCTCTGCAACAAAATTTGCACCGTTGACCTTAAAAAATCCTCAACTTGCGAGTCAACAAACTGATGGAAATGTATTTTTAGAGGGCTCAACTGGTGTTGTAGCAAAAATTGAGTTTCCAACGTTATTAGAATTGGTGAACAATCCATCCATTGCGATTAATAAGGCAGAGCTTGTCATTGAAGTCCCTAATGGCGCCGCAAGTATTTTTGATCAGCCTCAAAGTTTGGTTTTAATGGTGGCAAGTAATAATGGGAATCCGATCAGTTTGTTAACGTCTCCATATTCGACAACAACGCAACAGGCGACATTAGTGCGCGGCAATGATTTTGGTTCTAATGGTACTTATACATTCAATTTGATTGAATATTTGACAAAAATTAAAACAACAGCATACAATAATACTTCATTATATCTATCTTTACCAACATCGGGTTTGTTTTCAACTGGAAATAGATTAATATTGGCAAAAGATAATGAAAATGATCCGAAAATTAAATTAAACATCCTTTATACTAAATTTCAATAATTTATGAACAAGAAAAATTGGCTACTCGTTTTATTAGCTTTTGTATTTACAGTTACAACTATCTCTTCTTGTAAAAAAAGTGACGACAGCACAACCAAATCAGATGAATGGTTTGCAAAAGCTGCTTTTAAAGGGCCACAAACTTCATCTGCTGCTAGCTTTTTGATAAATAACGTTGCATATGTCACTACTGGTCTAGCAAGTAACGCTGGTGGTAAACCATTCCGCGTGAAAGACACGTATGCGTATGACGCAGCATCAGATACTTGGGCTGAAAAAGCACCTTTCACAGGTGTTGAGAGAAACGGTGCCATCGGTTTTTCCATTGGTAATGTCGGTTATGTTGGTGGTGGAAATGATGGAACAAACAACCTAACAGATTTCTACAAATTTGACCCTACAGCTAACGGCGGAAAAGGTGCTTGGTCAAGCATTGCTCCACTTCCTATTGCTTTGTCTAATGCAGTCGCTTTTACTTTAAACGGTGCGGCTTATGTTGGAACAGGTGAAACTGTCGTTAGTGGTGGAACAACAAATACCAATGAGTTCTACAAATATGATCCTGCGGCGAATACATGGCAAGCAATCAGTGATGCTCCTTTTTCAGCGAAAAGAAAGGCAGCTTTCTCTTTTGTTGTTAACAATGTAGCTTATGTAGGTGGTGGTATTTCTAACGGTTCTTACCCAAAAGATTTCTATAAATTTGATGGTAGCAAATGGACTAAATTGAACGATATCAATAGAGCTGATAATTCATATACTTACGATTTGACTCGTTCAAATGCTTCTGCTTTCGCAATCAATGGTACGCCATTCGTTGTTGGTGGTTACAAAAATGCAGTAATCAACAGTACATGGAAATATAATATTTCTGGTGACTACTGGACGAATGATAACGGCGCTTTCGCTGGTTCAGCACGCCAAGATGCTGTTGGTTTCGCTGTAGGAAACAACGGTTACATCACGACTGGACTTAACGGTTCATCTCGTTTTGACGATACTTGGATGTTTACTCCGATTTATTAATCGAAATAAAATCAATATAAAAAAAGGGATGGAGTTTCAAACTTCATCCCTTTTTTTGCTTCAACTATTTTGCTTCTATTGGCTGAAAAGAATTTCTAGTTTCCTTTTATAACTGCCTACTCTAGCGAAATCAGCCATCAATAATAGCATATAACCATCAGCTATATTGATGTCGGGTAAACTCTGCTCTTCTTTATTAGAGAAGCACGCTCCCGGAGATCTGCTCGCCATAATGTTTCATTCGCTCCATACAGTTCTAAAAGCAATCTGTCTCAGCCCTTGAGGTGTCATTATACAAAAGATTGAATTGCATGCCTCATACGATAACATCCATACCTCAAAAAAGGATGGGGCCAATAAAAAAGAAAATGCCCAAAAAGCCAAATCAGACCCGTTGAGAATTGAATCTCTAAAATTGTGGCATCGGAATACGTATAAAGTTGCATGAAAAAGGGGTTATCCAATCTTTTGAATAACCCCTTCTAATTTTACACGAACTTGCAATACTGTCGACCTTACGAAGAAGGATCAAGACTTGAAGTTCATTTATTTTTCAACTGTCTTGATCTCAAATA
Source organism: Sphingobacterium sp. 40-24 (assembly GCF_001899705.1). Taxonomy (NCBI): domain Bacteria; kingdom Pseudomonadati; phylum Bacteroidota; class Sphingobacteriia; order Sphingobacteriales; family Sphingobacteriaceae; genus Sphingobacterium; species Sphingobacterium sp. 40-24. The sequence continues at coordinate 298,367 of NZ_MKWH01000021.1, forward strand.
ATGTATTCCATAACTTCCCTGTTATAAAAAGACGTTTTCCAGCTTGGTCGTAAGCAATTCCATTCAATTCATTGTCATAAGCGGAAGTATGCTCATAGATACCGACAAGATTAATCCGTCCTTCTACCGCTCCTGTTTGAGGATTGATAATAACAATAACATCTTTTTGATAGACATTTGCGTAGACTTTGCCGTCTATATACTCCAGTTCATTAAGTTCATCCACTGGTCCAGCTTCATCGTAAACTCCGATAGCATTTAGCTCTTTACCGGTCGTTGCATCTAAAAAGAACAATTTATTGGATCCGTCAGACTTTATCAAATGCTGCCCATCGTAGGTCAAGCCCCAACCTTCTTTACTATTTTCATATTTAAAGGAATTTTCCTTGACAAAAGAGTTTTTATCAAAGACATATCCTTCTCCCTGTTGCCAAGTTAACATAAATAACTTATTACCTACCAATGTCATTCCTTCGGCAAAAGTCTTTTCATCAAATTTGATCTCCTTGAGTATCTTACCTGTTTTTAGATCGACCTTTCTCAAGTTGGACTCTCCATAACGGCCATTGGATTCGTAGAGAATACCATCAGCAAACTGTAGCCCTTGCGTAAAAGCTGTGGTATCGTGCGGGTATTTGTTGACCACCTCAAAACCATAGTTCTTCGCATTTTCAGGTACAACATAAAATGTACTTGAAACAGAATCCGGTTTTCCAGCACTGTATACCAGGGCGGAAATATTACGTGTACCATAGGCCATGTCTTTGGTATCAACCGTAATTGCCGTTGTATCTGTTGATGACCCTACATGTTTATCATCTACAAAATAAGCCACAGAGTCCATTGATACAGATTCAAATTTCAATTTCAATTGGACCTGAGCACCTTTTAAAACAGCTTGATTTGCTCCAGGAGAGGCAAATTCCAAACTTGATTTTTTTGACTTACAAGAAGCAAAAGCTAGTGCTGCAATTGCCATAAAATAAGTTATTTTTCTCATCTATGTATAGTTATTTATAAGTACGTATCCTCAACTATCCCAAAACGCATCTTTGATATGATTGAGTGCTGTTTTGGGAGATTTTGTTATTGCGACAACATCAAATCTGACTTCACCGACATAACCTGTTTTAAGAATATAAGCCTGAGCTGCACGAATCAGTAGACGCTGTTTTTTGCGATCCACAAATTCGTAAGGTTCGCCGAAATCCGTTCCCGACCGCGTTTTTACTTCAACAAATACCAAGGTATCCTTGTCCACGACAATCAAATCTACTTCTAAATTCTTAAATCGCCAATTTCTTAACACTATTTTATAGCCTATCTTGACGAGGTATTCCATGGCCATCTGCTCGCCCCATTCGCCCGTTTCAAGATGCTTTGCCATATCAAAGATTACTTTACAATAGTGTTGCCCAGAAAGCCGCCCAATAGGCGTTCGGCTTCTTTTAATTTCTGATATTTAAAAATAAGGACTTCCAGGTTGGCCACATCTTGTTCATGTTTCATTTCTTCACGAATATGATGCATTTCAGCTTCAATCTTACGTTTCTTGATCCGATAGATCGCTGTAACGACAAGTTGTTTTAGATGTTCGTATTCTTGCGTTACATAAATTTTACGCTTATCGTCATTCCAATTTTCGCTGAGCGAATATTTACTGGCAACGCAATTGATCGCCAAATCTGCTATAGCAGGGTCAGAGTTTGAATAGAATTGTTTCGTATCTGGAATTTCGTATTTTTCCGCAGCTTCTCTATAGACGTTTAAAATATAAGCCGCAGCTTTATCCTTAAATTCAATGTCGCTGATATTTCCCAATAGCAATCCTGCAACTGGAATATCACCGTCACCTTCCCAGGTTGCCAGATAATCACCATAGTTGATTAAAATTCGGACGATCTCACGTTCCTGGAGAATTTCCGAAGTCAGCTGTGCAGGCTGTTCTACAGACTCTATGGGAGGTAATCCCGCCCTTTCATCATCTGTCATAAAGAAATCCGGCGGTGGCCCGTCCATTCCGAAAGGGGGCATCCCTGTATTTGGCGGCGGACTCTGAGTTTTACGAGCAGCATCCTTATCCGCCTTCTTTGCTCTATTGAGCCTAATCTTGTTGAGTTCAGCCAACAAAATACGCTCTTCGATATCCAAAAGGCTGCTACATTCGCGGATAAAAACAGAAACCTTAATTTCATCGGGAATCAATGCAATACTTTCGACCACATCGCGAATAACCTCGGCCCTTTTTATGGGATCGTTATTGGCATCGCGAAGCAGAATATTCGTTTTGTAGAAAATAAAGTCCTGCGGATTGGATTTGACATAATCTTTAAAAGCCGTGGCACCAAACTTTTGCACGTAAGAGTCGGGATCATTACCGTCGGGAAAAAGCAGCACCTTCACGTTTAAGCCTTCTTCGAGCAGCATATCTGTACCGCGTAGGGAGGCTTTGATCCCCGCTTCATCCCCATCATACAGTATGGTCACATTTTTGGTGAATCTGGAAATAAGCTTGATCTGACCTGTTGTCAACGAAGTTCCCGAGGAGGAAACAACATTTTCGACTCCAGCTTGATGTACCGAAAGAACATCTGCATACCCCTCTACCAAGTAGCAATTATCCTCTTCCATAATTGCTTTTTTGGCAAAATTCAATCCATACAGTACATCGGATTTATGGTAGATTTCGCTTTCAGGAGAGTTTACATATTTGGCGACTTTTTTGTCGGTCTTTAGTGTCCGCCCACCAAAGCCAATGACACGGCCTGTAAGGTTATGAATCGGAAACATGACCCGGCCACGGAAACGATCATATAAAGATTTATCATCGCGTTCAATAGCCAAACCACTCGCGGCCAAATAATCTGGGTGAAAACCCGCTACCTGTGCTTTATCGACCAATGCCGTCCATTCCTCAGGCGAATAACCCAATTCAAATTTTTTGATGATATCCTCACGGTAGCCGCGCTCCTTGAAATAGTTGAGTCCGATCACCTGCCCCATTTCAGTTTTCCAGAGTTGCTCGGCGAAGAATTTACTGGCCCAAGCGCTTAGCACATATAGACTTTCCCGTTTATCCTGCGCGGCAAGCTGGGCTGGAGAACGCTCGACTTCTTCAATTTGAATGGAATATTTATCGGCTAAATAACGAATGGCTTCGGGGTATGAGAACTTTTCCAGTTCCATGACGAATTTGAGGGAATCCCCACCGACACCACAACCAAAACACTTATAGATACCCTTCGAAACAGAAACGTGGAAGGAAGGTGTCTTTTCATGGTGAAAAGGACAATTTCCGATCAAAGAAGTTCCCCGTTTCTTTAAATCAACGAAGTCTCCCACCACCTCTTCTATCCGTGCTGTTTCCAGTACCTTATCAATAACTTCCTGCTTTATCAAAACGTTTCTTTTTTAATGTAAAATTAGAATAAATCTTTTGCATCTCCACTACGAAATGGCTTCTTTAATAGCATTGCATAAGGGCAATTATGCAAATAGAAAGCAGAACAAGTGATGAGCCAGCTCCTATAAATAAATTGTTTTGATATGCTGTGCTTTGTATTGCATATCAAAAGCAATTTATCTAAGTTTGTTCTTCAATTTATAGCTGATTAAGATAATCAAAATGAGCAAAACAATCAAGAAAATATGCTGTATCGGTGCTGGTTATGTTGGTGGACCTACCATGTCAGTTGTTGCAAAGCAATGTCCACATATTGAGATTACGATCGTCGACGTCAATGCAGCCCGTATCGCGGCTTGGAATGATGAAAATCTCGATAACCTTCCTGTATACGAGCCCGGTTTACAAGAGATTGTTGCGGAAGCGCGTCATCGCAATTTGTTTTTCTCAACCGATATCGAAAAAGCTATCGACGAGGCCGACATGATTTTTATTTCGGTCAATACACCGACTAAGAATTACGGAAAAGGCAAGGGGATGGCTGCGGACTTAAAGTATATTGAACTTTGTGCACGGCAGATCGCAGCGGTTGCCAAAAACGACAAAATTGTCGTTGAAAAATCGACTTTACCCGTTCGCACAGCGGCAGCTTTAAAAAGTATCCTGGATAACACGGGTAATGGTGTTAATTTCCATATTCTTTCCAACCCTGAATTTTTGGCTGAAGGAACAGCGATACAGGATTTAATCAATCCGGACCGCGTGCTTATAGGTGGAGAGAATGATGAAGCTATTGCTGCATTGGTCGATATCTATGCACATTGGGTAAGTCGCGACAAGATTCTCACAACGAACCTTTGGTCGTCTGAACTGTCAAAACTAACCGCAAATGCCTTTTTAGCACAACGTGTCTCCTCCATTAATTCCATCTCGGCACTATGCGAGAAAACAGGCGCGAATGTAGATGAAGTTTCCAAGGCGATCGGTATGGATTCCAGAATTGGATCCAAATTTCTGAAAGCTTCTGTAGGTTTTGGAGGCTCTTGTTTTCAAAAAGATATCCTCAATTTAGTTTATATCGCACGGAGTTACGGTCTCACAGAGGTTGCCGAGTATTGGGATCAGGTGATTTTGATGAATGATTATCAAAAACAGCGATTTGCGGACAACATTATCCAAACATTGTATAATACTGTATCGGGCAAAAAGATTGCTTTCTTAGGCTGGGCATTCAAAAAAGACACGAATGATACGCGTGAATCTGCGGCGATCTATGTGGCTGATTATCTATTGAGTGAACAAGCTGAAATCACGGTCTATGACCCCAAAGTTTCTGCCGAACGCATCTATGCCGACCTCGATTATCTGAACACCCGATCTTCGGAAGAAAACAGGGCCTTGGTAAAGGTGGTCAATACCGCCTATGAGGCTTGCAATGATGCACATGCAATTGCAGTATTGACTGAATGGGATGAATTTAAGAATTATGACTGGGCCAAAATCAAGGAGCACATGAAAAAGCCTGCATTTGTGTTCGATGGCCGTAAACTATTGAACCGTAAGGAACTTGAAGACCTTGATTTTAAATATTACGCGATAGGCGAGTAATCAATATATAGGTAAAAAAGAACCCTCAGGATATAGTTGCGTACACTTATGCAGCTATAACTGAGGGTTTTGTTTGTGCCTGTTGTCAACGCATAAGGAAAGAGAGATGAAACACAAGCGATGCAACAGGACTTTTTATCTTAATTATTCAGCATTCCATAAAACTCATTCATGTAATAAGATTCTTGGAGCGCATCTCTGAAATTCTGCCATTGTTCTTCGTCAAATGAAAATACGATATCTGGATAAGGTGTTTTCATGATCAATCGAAATTCACCATCTGGAAATGTGCTAAAAAAGAGTTCATCACCATTACTTTTCGTAATATTCAAGAAGTCGAAGAATTTATTCTTCGTAAATGTCAGTACAAAACTTTGTTGCCAGATATAATAGGTCTGACACTTATGGCAAACACTAATATGGGTATCTCCTCTTTGGCTTAGAATTTTTGTGTCACACATAGCATCTTTATTTATTTATTTAGACTCATTATAAATAATATTCAAATGTAAGAATAGTTTTTAGAATAACAAGTACCTGAACAAAAAAAAGGCGATATATTTCTATATCGCCTTTTTTTTGATAAGTGAGTATTAGTTCAAACCTCTCTTTTTCAATAGATATTTTGGATCTGGATCCGCACCTCTAAACGTACGGTACATCTTAGCAGGATCATCTGTACCTCCTTTTTCAAGAATATTCTTACGGAAAGAATCTGCTGTCACTTGATCGTACAATGATTTTTCCTTGAAAGCTGCAAAAGCATCCGAATCCAATACTTCAGACCAGATATAAGCATAATAACCTGCAGAATACCCACCTGCGAAAATATGTTGAAAATATGTACTTCTATAGCGCGGAATAATAGCATCAATAATACCTATTTTTTTCATTGCCGTTTTTTCAAAGCCATTAATATCTTTTGAAATTTCTTTTGTGGTAGCATGATAATCCATGTCTAACAACGCAGCAGAAAGGTATTCAACGGTTGCAAATCCTTGATCAAAGGTACCGGCCTTTTCCATTTTCTGAATCAATGAATCTGGCATCGCTTCTTTCGTCTTATAATGCTTAGCATATGTTTTTAATACCTCTGGATCTGCTGCCCAATTTTCCATCACTTGTGAAGGTAACTCAACAAAGTCACGTGGTACAGAAGTTCCGGCCATTGAGCGGTATCTTACATTGGAAAGAAGACCATGCAACGCATGTCCAAACTCATGGAACAAGGTAGTTGCTTCATCAAATGTCAACAAGGCAGGATTTTTTCCCACCGGTTTTGTGAAATTGCATACGATGGAAATTACCGGAGCAACACGTTTTCCATCTTTTGTCGACTGATTACGATAAGAAGTCATCCAGGCACCGCCTCTTTTTGATTCGCGCGGGAAAAAATCAGCGTATAAGAGACCTAAATGTGAACCGTCTTTGTCTTTAACTTCATACACTTCTACGTCTTTATGGTAGGTTGGGACATTGTTTAAGGCTACGAATGTCAAACCATATAATTTATTGGCGACACCGAATGCTCCTTCACGAACTGCCGGAAGACTCAGATAAGGTTTAATTTCGTCTTCATTCAATGCAAAACGTTTTTTGCGAATAATCTCTGTATAATATCTCCAATCGTAAGGAGCGACAGCAAAATTGCCGCCTTCAGCTTTAATTTCCTGTGCGATATCAGCCTCCTCGCCTTTCGCTTTAGCAAGTGCTGGAGTCCAAAGTTTATTTAACAGTGCATAGACATTGGTCGGATTCTTCGCCATGGATTCCTCGAGTACATAAGCTGCATGTGAAGAATAACCCAATAATTTTGCTTTTTGAAGACGGAGATTAACAATTTTTTGAATGATTGCCTTGTTATCGTTGGTGTTATCTTGATTGCCACGCAACTGATAGGCTTCCCAAAGCTGTTTTCTCAACTCACGATTTTTTGCATACTGAAGAAAGGGCATAATGGACGGATTCTGTAAGGTAAAGACCCATTTGTCTTTCTTTCCTTTTGCTAAGGCTTCTTCAGCTGCTGCCGTTTTCAACGATTCCGGCAAGCCTTCCAATTGGCTCGCGGAATCAACGACCAATGTATAAGCATTGGTTTCAGCAAGCAAATTTTGTCCGAATTGTGTTGTTAATGTTGAAAGTTCAGCATTAATTTTTTTCATTTTTTCCTTATCCGCATCCTTTAGATTTGCGCCAGAACGAACAAAACTCTTATAGGTTTCTTCTAACAGTTTATTATCCTGTTCGTCCAGTCCAAGTGTATTTCGGCTGCTCCAAACTGTTTTGATACGGTCAAATAATTTGGTATTCATCGAGATTTCATCCGAATGACTCGATAAGATGGGGGCCAGATCTTTCGCTATTGCCTGAATACTGTCATTCGTATTGGCACTATTGAGATTATAAAATACAGTTGATACATTATTCAGTAATCCACCCGCATTTTCTAAGGCAACTATCGTATTTTGAAATGTTGCTTTATCCGAATTGTTGACTATTGTGTCAATTTCCAAATTGTGTATTTTTATTGCTTCATCAAACGCTGGCCTAAAATGCTCTGTTTTGATCTTGTCAAAAGGTGGTACATTAAATGGGGTTTCGTAAGCCAATAAAAGAGGATTATCTGTCATCACTTTTTTTTCCTCACAACCAACAAATGCAGTTGCCACTATCGCAAAGAATGGCAAAAGTTGTCTTTTCTTCATATTATCTGATTATTCCTGATTTTTTTCAAAGATAATAAAATTAGGCAAATGCTGTGTCTTCTGGGGGAGGCGTTACAAAGGAGCATGAAAACAGTCATCCTATTGTAAAACAAAAACTTATTCATAAATCTTGTTAAAAATAATCTGTCAATTTGAGTAAAAATATATTAATGAGCGATATTAACCGTTTCTTTTGGAGATGTGCGGGGGTACATCAAGAAACTCTTGAAAAATATCCGGAAGAACATAGTAAGTACACAGCCATAGGTGCTACTATTTTTTTTACGGGATTGTTTGCCAGCCTTTCGGGTGGTTATGCCATGTATTTCGTCTTTAGTGGGGGAACATTTGACTGGCTTTTAGCTATTGTATTTGGTATTATTTGGGGTTTAGCGATATTTAACATGGATCGCTATATTGTGCTCAGTATTAATAAATCCAAAAGTGGCTTTATGCAGCTTCTGCAGGCCCTGCCGCGAATTTTATTGGCTATTTTGATCGGGTTGGTTATCTCTAGGCCATTGGAGTTAAAAATCTTCGATAAAGAGATCCGGGAAAACCTCCGTGTACGGTTTCTTGCCGACCAACGCGCTAAAATTGACACGCTCAACAGTACTTTCAATAAGAAATATGCCAATGAAGTTGCACTTTTGAAAGCAACCACGACAGAACGTGACTCATTGGAATCCAGCATTAAAAATGACCGTACAAAATTGAACTACGAGATATTCGGTAACAAAACAACTGAAACGTCCGGTGTCATGGGGTATGGCCCTTATGCCAAAATGAAAGAAGAAGAGCTGAAGAAAAAAGAGGGCTATTTGGACACTTTACGGAACAAGATAACGACCCAGCAAAACGCTATACGCCAGAAACAGAAATTTGAAGGGATATTGGACCAAAAAGTTTTATCCAACGCTTCTTTGGACAGCGCCGTCAATGTCGCTGGTTTTGCAGACCGCAACTCTGCGCTGGGCAATCTAAGGTACGATGCCAATGGAAAGGTTAACGAGTCCAATGCAAATGCTGTATTTTTTATTGCGTTGCTTTTTGTCTTCCTCGAATGCCTTCCGGTAATCGTCAAGCTCTTGGCAGGAAAGGATCCTTATGACAACGAAGTCCAAAACCAAAGGACTATTCATGATTACGAATCAGACACCAATGTCACTGTTCAAAAAGAAGCTGTAGATCGTTTAAAGGATACCTATGTGGATGTTTCCATCAATAAACGGATGAAAGACCTTTAGCAGAACCACGAGCATAAGTTAGCAGAGCAGGCTTTGCTTTGCACGGTTAAAAATTATAAATGGGCTTACCTTTCGGCAAGCCCGTTTTTGTTAATCTTCCTCATCTAAAAATTTGGAATCGATCTGTTTATTTGCTTTGGCTCCTAAACGTTTTAATTTCTCTACTTTTCCAATCACATTCCCAGCTCCTGTAGAAAGTTTTTTAGTTGCATCTTCATGGCTTTTTAATGCGCGCTCCAACTGATTCTGCACCTGCTCCATATCGTTCAGAAAGCTCACAAATTTATCGTAAAGGCTCCCGGCTTCCTTTGCTATTTCAATTACATTCCTGGTCTGACGTTCCTGTTTCCAGATACTTGCTATGGTACGCAGGGTTGCCAATAATGTAGAAGGACTTACAATAACGACTTTTCGATCCCAAGCCTCACTAAACAAATCCGGTTTTTGCGCCACAGACATACTCAAAGCCGATTCTATAGGCATAAATAGCAATACAAATTCTGGCGATTCTATACCATACAACTCGTGGTAGTTTTTTGCGGAAAGTTCTTTCACGTGATTTTCCACAGACTGTACGTGTTGTTTTGCGAAAATTGCACGATCCTCATCCGTGTCGGCGTTGACCCAACGTTCGTACGCAATCAGCGAAACTTTTGAATCCACAATCAGGTGTTTATCTTCAGGAAGGTCGATAATCGCGTCGGGCTGCATTCTTCTTCCTTCAGCATCCATAAGAGACACCTGTAATCTAAATTCGCGATCGCGCATCAGTCCAGAACGCTCCAGGACCCGCTCTAAAATTACCTCGCCCCAATTGCCTTGCTTTTTGGTATCCCCTTTTAATGCCTTGGTTAGGCTATTGGCTTCGTCTTTAATTTTAAGACTCTGTTCGACCAGCTGAAGGACAACTCCCTTTAAAGAATTTCTTTCCGCTGCCTCCTGATTGTAATTTTTATCGACTTTCTCTTCAAACAATTTGATTTTTTCCTTCAATGGGTCCAAAATCAACCCCAGGGAACGATGATTGGTCTCTGTAAACTTTTGTGTCTTCTCTTCCAATATTTTATTGGCAATAACCTGAAACTCATTGTTGAACTGCCGTTTAATCTCGGCGATTTCATTCTTCTGTTCCTGAAATTTATCGAGCTGCGCCTCATAAAATGAACGTGTACTTTCTAAAGACCGCTCTGCGACCAGAAGATTCTCCCGTTCCTTATCCAATTCATTTTTTAGCATAAGGCGTTCTTCCAGCAAACTTTGTTCCCGCTGTTGCGATCTGGCAAGCTCAATTTTTAGTGTTTCAACCTCTTTATTGTATGCAGGACCAGCACTGGAATCGGTATTCTTTTTTAATACCAATACGATCAAAATGACCAATAACAACACGATTCCCGCAAAGAAAAATATTTCCATGATTTGTATTTTCTGAAGATGGTGTATGCTTACCTGAGCAGGTCTGTTTAACCATCATTGCATTTAATTAAACCTATAACATCTCAAACTTAATGGATCTGCACGACTAAAAACACTTATAAAAAGTCTGTAGTCAGTTGGCAAGCTGTTGTCAATTTACAAGGTGCATCATCCGCTTCGCCATCGAAGCAGAATCAGAGCAATGTACCGTTCAACGAAGCTTTATTGCAATTTTTGGTGTGTTTTCCACCATAGATCGGGCATTTCACCTGAGACAGCCAATTGATAGTCTTCATAACGGCAAGGCACGAGGTAATAGCGTTCGTTGACTGATTTAGATCCAAAATAAGGCACTTGAATCCACCAGCGGTCTGATTTTTTACTTTTCACAAAGACCAATTCATGCTCCTCGTTTTCCAGTGTGGTGCGATAAATGATATAAGATGATTTGGGATACAACGGCGTATCTTGTTTCCGATTATAATAACCATCAATAAAGCACCAAATCATTTGCGAGACCAACATAGCCGTCTGTTCCATTGGATCAAATGTTGGATTGAATTCATAAAAACCGATGGAAGAACATTTATCCGACATCCCCGCATAGCGGGCAAGTTGACAAGCTTCATCGCCAAATAAACCATTTGGCATTGCATTGGCATTTCCAGGCGCCTCAGAGGCCCGAATGGCTCCTATGTCAAAACTAATCAAATCCGCTGCTCGGATCAAAGGCTCTGATTGGTCCATTTTACCCGCAATCATACCGACTCGTGTTGCATTAAAAAATAGTTTATCATACATATGGATAGACTCTTTACTGACGAGGTAAGTTTGATAGGCTATGGCATTTAAATTGAATAAATAGTCAGGCTGATGCAAAATAATATGGTTCACATAAGATCGGGAATTCAGGCTTACATTTTCGGCGTTCTCCTCATCAAGGTCAAACCGAGCATCTATAATCGCTAGCTCGATCTTTCGTTCTAAATTTTGATACCCCAAATATTGTGCATAGGTAAGGTCCTGTCCACCGCCAATGATAATCGGAAGAATATTCTCTTTGACCAGTTCCTCCACGACAGATTTTAAAGCGATATAGGTATCTTGAATTGTATTACCTGCTTTGATATTTCCCAAATCAACGATATTCATCGTATAATCGCCCTGATATAGTGCATAAAGATGTTTTCGAACAGCATCCGGCGCTTTATCCGTTCCATTATTATTGATGGATGCACGATCTTCCTCCACACCGACAATAGCTAACTGAGGCTGTTTATCCGTTTCCCAGCTCGGAAAATCTGTTTCATAGGCTTGAATAACGTTTCCTAGTTGAGAACTCAAGAACCCATGCTCAGGAGCAAAACCTGTAATTGAAATCGGGCTAAAGAATACGGACAGTGATGACATAAGCTATAATTTGTAAAATCTCCTATTTGTTCTGAAAGCGACTGTTTTAATTGGACTGAAAGAATCTACCTTGGCCTTCATGGTATTTGATACCCGCGAAAGCATGAAGGTTTTTTCAGGATGCAATTCACACAAATATCCATTTATTAACTAACTTTTGAAAACATTATTTTTAACAGTATCTTTATCAAGTGATATTAATAACTGGAGGAACAGGTTTTTTAGGGTCTACACTAATCAGACAGTTGATAGACCAAGGAATTGACGTCATAGCCATCAAAAGAGCTCAATCGACTATTCCGGCCTCGTTGTTATCTTCTTCGTTGGTGCAATGGATCGACGCTGATATCAACAATTATTTTGAATTAGAAGATGCTCTTGAAGGCGTTACTAAAGTGTTCCATTGTGCAGCATTGGTTTCCTACCAAAAGAAAGATGCTAAAGCGCTTTTTAAAGTGAACGTGGAAGGGACGACAAATGTGGTCAATCTTTGCCTTGAAAAGGGCATTCGCTTACTCCATGTCAGCTCAATCGCAGCTTTAGGGACAAATAGAGACAACCTGCCGGTATCCGAGAAAGACCACTGGGAGCACAATGCACTAACATCCAACTATTCGTTATCAAAGTATCAGGCGGAGATGGAGGTATGGCGTGGCATTACCGAGGGTCTAAATGCAGTTATTGTCAACCCCGCCGTAATTTTAGGTGCTTCGGCCAACGACAAAGGCTCTGGAGCTATTTTTTCAATGATCAATAAAGGGCTACGATTTTACCCAAAAGGAAGTGTTGGTGTTGTTGATGTAGAGGATGTTGCCGCGATCATGATTCAATTGATGGAGCGAGACGATATTACTGCTGAACGCTATATCATTAATCATCTCAATATAAGCAACAAGGATCTGTTGAGCGTTGCAAGTGTATTAATGAACAAGCCAGAACCGACAATCGAAGTTTCCGAGACCTTGCTCCAAATTGCCTCTACTGTTTCCAGCATGCTTTCCGTATTTAAAAAATCGGATTCAACATTGACAAAAGAAACTGCGGCGGCTTCAAGTGCCAAATTGCAGTATTCCAACGCTAAAATCCAGGGGCTCCTAAACCACAGTTATCGGCCTTTGGAACAAACGCTGAAGGAAATTGCAGATTTATATAACAAACAATAAAACGATAACATAACAAACAACCGAACCTTGAAACCATCGGCACCTACCGATATCGGAGATTAGCATTCAGCACTCTCACGATCGTTTCATAAAAAAATAACAAGATGAAAAACTATTACATCATTGATTTTGATAGTACATTTACACAAGTAGAGGCACTTGATGAACTTGCACGAATCTCTCTTGAGAACCATCCGGATCGCGAATCTATCTATCACGAAATTGAGCGGTACACCAATCTTGCCATGGAGGGTAAACTATCTTTCCGTGAGGCTTTGGCTGGTCGCGTAAAACTATTAAATGCCAATAAATCTCATCTGGATAAACTTGTTTCACATCTTAAGAAAAAAGTTTCAACCTCTTTTTCCCGAAATCGTGAATTTTTCAAGAAACACGCCGACACCGCATGGATCGTTTCAGGAGGTTTTAAGGAGTTTATTACACCTGTTGTTACACCGTATCATATCAAGACCGAAAATATCTATGCCAATACATTCAGATTTGATGAAGACGGTAATATTATCGGTTTTGACGAAGAGAATCCATTATCAAATGAAGGTGGAAAAGTGCAATTATTAAAACAATTAAATATTGAAGGAAGACTGTTTGGCATTGGTGACGGTTATTCAGATTTTCAACTGAAGGAATCGGGATTAATTGAAAAATTCTTTGCATTCACAGAGAATATCCAACGTAAAAGTGTCACTGAGAAAGCAGACTTCATCACACCTAGTTTTGATGAGTTCTTATATGTAAATGATCTGCCCCGTGCCATCTCTTATCCAAAAAATCGTATCCTTTGTTTGATCGTGGGAGATGTACCAGAAATAGCGGCTCATATCTTAAAAAGAGACGGTTTTTCTATCCGCACAAAAGATACATTCGAAGAAAAGTATGTAAAGGATGTAGGGATGCTGCTCTTGGGCGACAATATCGACATCAGTGATGAACAGCTTCAACAGGCCGACAAATTAAAAACAATCGGATATTTGGGCGATATCAAAGGGCATATCAATAAGGATATCTGCAATGCAAAAGGTATTGTCGTTTTCGACGACAAGAAAAATAAAAAGAAAAATTCAGAGTTTATTCCGCGTCGGATGGCCGATTTTATCAACAATGGTGATACTTATTTAAGTCGCAACTTCCCAAATCTGATTTTACCAAAAGTAAAACAGGTCACAAGATTGCTGCATATCCACCAAAACGTTCCCGGAATTATGGCTCAGATTAATAAGGTCTATGCCCAAAATAACATCAATATCGTTGCCCAATTTCTAATGACCAAAAACGACATTGGCTATGCGGTAACCGATATACAAGGTGAATATGATAAAGATCTATTGAAACAACTCAAACAGATCGACAATACAATTAAGTTCAGAATATTGTATTAATAGCATGCGGCGGTAAATATGGGGCAGCTATTGCGTACATAAATTCCGGCTTATGAAACGAGAAATTTATTCAGGCATACCGACGGTGTGCCTGAATTTTCGCTCAATAACTCTTTTTACACTAAAACACACATATTATGTCCTTACATCAAGATGCCGAACTAAAGAAAGCTGTCCTTGACCTACCCCAAAAGGAAAAAGACAAACTCCTCGTACGCCTGATCAGCAAGGACAAAATGCTCATCAAGCAATTGCATTTCCAATTGTTGGAGGACGCGGAGGATTTAGAGAGACGTATTGAAAAACTACGGAAGCAGCTGGAGCAATTGTTCGATAGTGGTTTGAGTCAAATTGGCAATACGCCACAACATAGTAATTTTATCTCGCTTAGCAAGCTTATCAAACAGGCAAGCGGTTTAGTGAATGAGCACGAAAAAGTCACCAAGGATAAAATCAGTGAAGTAGAATTTAGATGTTATATCCTAAAGAGAGCCATCGCTGATTACGACAGGCTTTTCGACCCCTCCTATCAGTCTGCTGCCCACAAATTACATAAATATATAACAGGGCGTATCAAGCATGCGGTGGGCAAATACAGTAAACTTCATGAAGACTTTCAATTTGACTATCGGGAAGATTTTCAAAATACACTGGATGCTTTTGGTAATACAACACTTAAAAGCTATATTAGTGAACAGAAGATTGACCTCGACCTAAATTAGTTATGAGAAACAGCAAAAATCGCGTTAAAATTGGATCCTTTCATGTTACAGCTTATGAGCAATATAAATTAATTTACTTGGCCACCTTATTGGTGTTGCTCGCTTTTGCCTATACTTTTTACCTCGCGAAATAAGCCCCTGCACAGATTCATCTATTATAGCTTTTGAGCTTCACAAAGTCATCTCCTTCTTAACGAGCAAGTCAACTATTTTTTTACCAAAAAATTTAGTACTTCATACCCGATACTTGATACTATTTCGTTAAATTCGCACTTATTCGAAATTTTTGCTCGTGGGAATTCAAGAAATATTAGAAAAATACAGCCAAAGCGAAACTGTTCAGTCGCTTACCAAGGCTTTACAATCCAAAAACCCCAAGATTCAGTTGAAAGGGCTTATTGGTTCTTCGGATGCATTCATAGCCGTATCTTCTTACAACTTACAGGAACGTCCAATGGTCTTTATCTTACCGACTCATGAAGACGCTTCTTATTTTTTAAGTGACCTGGAAAGCCTGTTGGATAAGCAGGTTCTTTTTTTCCCTTCGTCTTATCGCAAAACATTTGATTTTACGCAAACGGACTCTGCCAATGTATTGCAACGTGCGGAGACATTAAGTTCGCTCAATCATACTTCGGAATTACCGAAAATGGTTGTTACTTATCCAGAGGCTATTGCTGAGAAAGTGATCAACCGCAACGACCTGGATAAAAACACCTTAGAAATAACAGAAAACACGGCGCTAAGTATTGATTTCATCAACGAATTTTTGATCGAATATGATTTCGAACGTGTCGACTTTGTGTATGAACCAGGACAATTTGCGATACGCGGTGGCATCGTAGACATCTTTTCTTTTTCGAATGACCTCCCATACCGTATTGAATTCTTTGGCGACGACATCGAAAGCATACGTACATTTGACATTGAATCCCAGTTGTCTGTCAAAAAAATCCACAAAGTAACCATTGTCCCAAATGTTCAAGCGAAATTCTTGACATCCCAACACATTTCACTATTGGAATATGTAGATCAGGACGCTACAATCTGGATCAAAGACGCTCAATTTACGTTAGATATTGTGAAAGATGGGTTAAAGAAAGCGGAAAAATTATGGGCGGGATTAACCGATAAGCAGAAAAAAGATAATCCCGAATGGCATAATCCAGCCTATGAATTTACAGACGAGAAAAACCTCAACGCCTTATTTTTTGAGTTCCCCATCATCGAATTCGGCAAACAGTTCTTTTATAAAGCTGAGACAACATTCAAGTTCGATATACATCCCCAACCTTCATTCAATAAAGATTTTAATCTCTTAATCCATAATTTCAAGGAGAATGAGGGCCAGCGGATTCAGAATCTGATTTTTTCAGATTCGACCAAACAGGTCGAACGCATCTATACGATTCTGGAAGATCTCGATAAATCAGCCACCTTCATTCCGATTCATAAAGCGTTACGCGAAGGTTTTAGAGACGACAGTTTAAAGTTAGCCTGTTACACGGATCACCAGATATTTGACCGTTATTATAAATATAAACGTAAGAAGGCTTACGAGCGCTCACAGGCAATTACGCTCAAAGATCTACGAGATCTTAAACCGGGCGATTTCATTACACACATTGACCATGGTGTCGGCCGCTACGGAGGTTTGGAGAAAGTAGATGTCAACGGTAAGTCTCAGGAAATGATCCGCTTGATCTATGCGGACAATGATCTTTTGTATGTGAACATCAACTCTTTAAACCGTATTTCCAAATATTCCGGTAAGGAGGGAACTGTTCCCAAAATGAATAAATTGGGTACCGACGCCTGGGACAAACTCAAGAAGACGACCAAGAAAAAAGTCAAGGATATTGCGCGCGACTTGATCATGCTTTATGCCAAACGAAAGGCACAGCATGGAAATGCGTTCTCACCGGATAGCTACCTACAGAATGAGCTGGAGGCCTCCTTTATTTATGAAGATACACCCGATCAGGAAAAGGCTACTGCCGATGTGAAAAAAGATATGGAATCGCCACATCCGATGGACCGATTGATCTGTGGGGATGTAGGCTTCGGAAAAACGGAGGTTGCCATCCGTGCAGCCTTCAAAGCTGTAGCAGACAGTAAACAAGTTGCTGTCCTGGTACCGACGACTATCCTGGCATTACAGCACTACCGGACATTTTCGGAGCGTCTAAAGGGTCTTCCGTGCACGATCGACTATATCAACCGTTTCAAGACGAGCAAACAGATCAAAGATACCTTAGCCAGGCTCGCTGAAGGAAAAATAGACATTATCATTGGTACACACCGCCTTGTTAGCAAAGATGTCAAATTCAAAGATCTCGGCCTGATGATTATCGATGAGGAACAAAAGTTTGGGGTCTCGGTCAAGGAAAAATTGAAAGTCATGCGTGCGAATGTAGACTCGCTAACATTGACAGCAACGCCAATTCCAAGAACATTGCACTTTTCATTGATGGGGGCCCGCGATCTGAGTATCATCTCGACTCCACCACCCAACCGGCAGCCCGTACAGACCGAACTCCACGTTTTCAATGAAACACTAATCGGAGAGGCCGTCAGTTACGAACTTGATCGTGGCGGGCAGGTATTCTTTATCCACAATCGTGTTGCAGATCTACCGCAGCTGGGCAATTTGATCCGCAAGCTGGTTCCTGGAGCACGGGTCGGTGTTGCACACGGCCAACTGGAGGGTGATGAGCTCGAGGATGTGATGCTTAAGTTTATCAATCACGATTTTGATGTCTTAATTGCAACAACGATTATTGAAGCGGGTCTTGATATCCCAAATGCGAATACGATCATTATCAATCACGCCCATATGTTTGGCCTGAGCGACCTGCACCAAATGCGGGGTCGGGTGGGCCGCTCCAATAAGAAAGCTTTTTGTTATCTACTGAGTCCGCCATTGTCGACCTTAACACCGGAAGCCTATAAACGACTTTCTGCAATAGAAGAGTTTTCGGAACTGGGCTCTGGATTTAATGTTGCCATGCGCGATTTAGATATACGTGGCTCGGGAAATCTCTTGGGAGGCGAGCAATCGGGCTTTATTGCCGAGATCGGTTTCGAAATGTATCATAAAATCTTAGACGAAGCTATTCAGGAGCTAAAAGAGGACGAGTTTTCGGCAGTATTCGCGGATGAGAAAGAACGAAAATATGTGTCCTTTACGCAGATTGACACAGACCTTGAGGTATTGATCCCTGATGAATATGTAACCAATATTACAGAACGGTATAATCTGTATACTGAACTCTCCAAATTGGAAAACGAGCAGCAATTGGCAGCCTTTGAAAAAGAACTTGAAGATCGCTTTGGCCCTATCCCACGCGAAGTCTTTGAATTATTCAATACACTCCGTTTACAGTGGTTTGGGAAGACGATCGGGTTTGAAAAAATAGCGTATAAAAAGCATACATTGAAAGGTTATTTTGTCAATAACCCCAAATCCAGCTACTTTGAATCAGATCAATTCGGCCGTGTGCTGTCCTTTGTACAAAGCCATCCCGAGATCAGCAACCTCAAAGAAGTCAAAGGCCAGCTTCGTTTAGCGTTAAACAATGTGAATACCATTGGGTATGCGTTGAGCCTGCTGAAAGAAATGTTGTAAGACGTATTAATGTTGTAAGCCATATTGATGCACCCGATATAAATAAAATCTACATATTGAGTAGATTTTATTTATATTTGAGATACAAGATAAACCGTCTTCGCGCTATTAGCACCAACAATGCTTTCAAACGAGCGAAGGGTTCCTTACGATCAAAGATTCGACAAGATCGAATTATAGACTCTTAAGGCAATACAAGCATCAATCAACATTATTAGTATGACTACCAATACCGAAACGATACTCGTCCATGAAGGACAGCAATTCAACCAGACATCTGCAGTAACTACGCCAATCTATCAGACATCCACCTACATTGCAGATCCTGATCCAACGGAATACATCAAAGCTGCTACCGAACCGAAACACCCTTATTTTTATCATCGTCATGGCAACCCGACGAATAGCCAAGTAGCCTCCATCCTAGCAAAATTGGAAAAAACGGAGGATGCACTGGTCTTTGCAACAGGTATGGCAGCGATCAGCACGGCCATATTGGCCATCGTTAAATCAGGGGATCACATTATCGCCCAACATGCACATTATTCCGGAACAGCTATTTTCTTTAAAGAGTTCTTAACAGATTACGGCATCACGGTTACCGCCGTAGACCAGACCGACGTTTCAGCGTTTGGCGAAGCTATTCAGGCAAATACCAAGCTGATTTATATAGAGACTCCATCGAACCCTAATCTCCATATCACAGACCTAAAAGCGATCGGGGAACTCGCTAAACAACATGGGATTCAGAGCATGGTCGATAATACATTCGCCTCCCCTATCAATCAAACACCGACAGATTTTGGAATAGACGTCGTTGTCCACAGTGCCACGAAATACTTAGGTGGACATAGTGACCTCACTGCTGGTATCGTCTGCGGTACGCAGGACTATATCGCCAGCGTATGGAAACGATCCGTCGCTTTGGGCGCATCACTCGCACCGCTTGATTCCTGGTTATTATTACGGGGGTTAAAAACATTAAGTCTACGCGTCAAACAGATCAATACCAATGCGCTGAAGCTGGCGGAGTTTCTGGATCAACATCCAAAAATCAAAAAAGTCAGTTATCCTGGATTACCCAATCATCCACAACATGAGCTCGCAGCCCAACAAATGAGTGGATTTTCGGGTATGATTTGCATCGATATCAATGGTAAAGATGAAGAGGATGCATTTTTAAATGCACAGAAACTCATCAATGGACTGCACATATTTATTAACGCGGCCAGTTTGGGGGGTGTCGAATCGCTTATTGTACACCCTGCGAGTATGTGGGGAGGTCACCATACGAAGGAACAGAAAGAAGCTTCGGGAATCACGCTAGGGATGTTGCGTATCTCTGTTGGTATCGAACATGCCGATGATCTCATCGCCGACTTAAAACAGGCATTGAATCAGCTTGACTAGGACTTATGTGGTAAGTCCTTATCAAAAAAGGCAAAAAAGAAGGGGAATAGCACGTGAATGTTATTCCCCTTGCTGCACACCTATTTTTTATTAAAGTACGCGGGTACCATCGGCAATCCTGACCTGAATGACCGAAAGTTCTTTATCAAATTTCTCTTTGTATTCTTTTTCAAGTGTTGGCAAAATTGAAGGTAGTACGCCTTCTTTTACGATATTGATTGTACATCCACCGAAACCGCCACCCATCATTCGGGCACCGATCACCTCAGGAAACTGCTTGACGTAATCCACTAGATAATCCAGTTCCGGACAACTGACTTCATACACTTTACTTAATCCCTCATGGCTCTGAAAAATATACTGTCCAAGCTGAACAACATCTCCCAAGCGTAGTGCATCACAGGATTTCTCTACGCGTTCATTCTCACTAACCACAAAGCTTGCTTTCGCATAGATATCGGCATCTTTATCTTTCACCAATTCATCAAGCATAGCTATGGTTACATCGCGCAAGTTCTTTACAGCTGGGTACTTCTCCTGCACCCATGCAGAAGCTTGTTCACATTGTTCACGACGTGTATTGTAAGCTGTGGAAGCTAATGAATGCTTTACGTTTGTATTCAATAATACAACTTCATAACCCTTAAGATCAAGCGGAACATACGCGAAACCCAAGGTGCGGCAATCCAGTTTGATGACATTTTTTTCTTTACCAAAGGCTGAAGCAAACTGATCCATGATACCACACATCACACCAGCATACGTATGTTCGGCCTTTTGAGCAATCTGTGGAATATCGAGTCGTTCGACCTGCAAATCGAACAGTTCGCTGAGTGCTAAAGTAACGGCACATTCAACGGCTGCTGAAGACGATAATCCAGCACCCAGTGGCACATCACCATCAATATACAGGTTGAAGCCACCTAGTGTTGCCTCACGTTTCAGGTACTGGTCAACAACCCCCAAAATATAGTTTGGCCAATGTTTCTCAGAAATAGCAATATCCGCTAGCTTGACCTCATGACGTTCCTTGTAGTCTTCCGCGTAAAGCACAATGTTATCATCCGATCGCTTACTTACAGCAACATATATTGCTTTGTCAATTGCAGCAGGCAATACAAATCCGTCGTTATAATCCGTATGTTCTCCAATGATATTAATCCGGCCGGGTGAAGTAACGACAAGAGGTTCTTCTTGGTAGAGTTCTTTAAATTTATTTACAATTGTATCTTTTGTTATCATCTTATTTAGCTTTATAATGTACTGTCGAACAATTTCGCAACTGTTCTGCGGCAACCTCCGGTGTGATATCACGTTGTGGATTCGCTAGCATTTCATAACCAACCATAAATTTTTTAACGGTAGCAGAACGTAACAGTGGTGGATAGAAGTGCATATGCCAGTGCCATTCCGGGTGGTCACCATCATTTACTGGGGACTGATGCATTCCTGCAGAATAGGGGAAGGATGTTTTGAAGAGATTGTCATAACGCGTCGTCAGCAACTTGAGGATAGCGGCAAAATCCGACTTTTCCTTCTCGTCAAAGCCGGCAATGTTTTGGATAGAACGTTTGCTCACAATCATCGTTTCGTAAGGCCAGGCGGCCCAGAAAGGGACTAGCGAAACAAAAGAATCATTTTCGTCAATAATGCGCTCTTCTTTTCTCAACTCCGCTTTAACATAATCTGACAGGATAGTACGTTGATATTTATTGAAATAGTGCTGTTGCTGAACGCATTCTTTCTGGATTTCTACAGGCAAATGATTTTGTGACCAGATCTGCCCGTGGGGATGCGGATTACTACAGCCCATAATCGCACCTTTATTTTCGAAAATTTGAATGTATTTGATCCAGTCAACCTTCGAAAGTTCGACAAACTCTTTTTGCCAAAGATCGACCACCGATTTGATTGCAGCCGGATCCATTTCAGGTAGTGTAAGATCGTGCCGCGGGGTGAATGCAATTACTTTACAGATTCCTTTTTCGGTTTCGGCGATAAATAATTCATCTTCATTAAATTCCTGCTGGCTTGTATCTTTTAATAAAGCTGAGAAATCGTTCACAAAGACAAAACTTTCTTTATAATCTGGATTGATATCACCATCTGCTCGTTTATTTGTCGGACACAAATAGCATTGAGGATCATATTCCGGTCTATTATCCCCGGGAAGATCTTCTACTTGCCCTTGCCATGGTCTTTTACTACGATGCGGAGACACAAGTACTTTTTCCCCGGTAAGAATATTAACACGTGTGTGGGGAGAGTCCCCAAAGTTTAAAGTTGATTGCATGTTATGTATAACTGGTGTACAGAATACACAATTATAGCTATATTAACTCAAAAGTCAAAGGGGATTTTTTAGGCTTTAAACTTTGGGTCCTGCGCTTTTAGCAATTCGAATATGGTAATTTCAGGCAGAATTCCAACACGTCCTGGATAACCCAAAAAGCCATAGCCGACATTAACATATAATCGTTTGTTCTGTTGCGCACGATAAAGCCCTGCCCATTCCTTATAGATATATTGTACCGGACTCCATTGCAACATCTCGGACCTTACACCAAATTGCATACCATGTGTATGTCCGGCAAACATCACATCCACGTCGGTATCCAATACCTGAGCCCGCCAATGCGACGGATCGTGCGATAACAGCAACTTAACAGGTTGCTCTTCGGTACCCATTAACGCTTTTTTAATATCACCATGTTTCGGAAAACGACCTGTCCCCCAATTCTGGACCCCGACAATACAAAGCTCTTCACCGTCGACCTTAATCTTACGATTTTCATCCATTAAAAGATCCCAGCCCATGATTTTATGCACATCGATAACATCCTGGAGGTTCTTACGTTTTGCAGGAGAATCTTCTTTACCATAATAATAGTCACCATAATCGTGGTTACCTAATGTAGAAAACACACCTAAATCAGATTTCACACGCGCAAAAATATCTTGATAACCACGCATTTCAGAAGCTTGGGCATTCACGATATCACCGGTAAAAAATGTCACATCCGCTTTTTCCTTTAAAAGCATATCAATACCACCGCTGACAGCCTTTTTATTATAGAAAGATCCTGAGTGCACATCTGAAATCTGCGCAATGGTCATTCCATGGAATGCTTTGGGCAAATTTGGCAAATACAAGGGGACTCTCCTGACACGATAGTCGTAGGCTCCTGAAATAATTCCCCAGCTCAGGGGTATCAAGGGAGAGGCACCAACTAGAATACCAGCTTTGGTCAAAAATTCGGATCGGCTAATCCCTTTCACTGGATTCTCCGGTAAAGGGTCTCCGGCGTCGTCGACCAAATCCTCAACAGATCTCTTTTTTGCGAACAGACGTTTCAACCATACACCCCCACGTCGGATATCATCAATCAACAAAATCAAAAAGAAAAATATCTTTGACGCCGCTGTCAGAAAAAAGGCGACTAAAATAACCGACCGTACGATTAAAGGAATACTATATTGTGCTGAGATAAACACGCCCAATAGCAGTAAAACAGAATAAGACCACCAGAGAAAGGAAAATACCTTTGTTTTGGGAAATTTAATCTTCGTTGCACGGAGCGCAAAGAAAATATAAAAATCCAATATGAGTAATACACACGCGTTTACTAACAACATCTTTTATCGATTTTAGTTTTTGGCATTGAGCGCCAATTGTTTTAAAGACTCAATCCATTTGGGATCATCATTAAGACTCTCTACCAAACACACCTCTTCCCCACCTAAGTGCTTAAATTCATTAGCATATTCCACGCCAATTTCATCAATGGTCTCGATACAATCCGCCACAAAAGCAGGACTAAAAATTAATAACTTTTTATACCCCTTAGCGGCAAGATCATGCAATAAATCGGAGGTATAGGGCTGTATCCAGGGTTCTTTACCTAAACGGGATTGAAAGCAGAGCGAATATTGTTCTTTTTTTAACCCGAGCTTGGCAGCTATCGTCCTTGTTGTCGCATAACATTGCGAAAGATAACAATATGAATTGACTGTCGTTTTACAGGAATCACAGCCTGATTCGGGGCATTTAAGCTGGCCTGTCGGATCTACTTTTCCAAGCTGCCGCACAGGAAGGCCGTGATAACTAAAGACAAAATGGTCAAAACTTTCCAAATCGTGCCTACGGGCATGATCCGCATAAGTTTCTGCCATTAAGTCGTCCGTACAGAAATTGCTTACGAAACTGATTTCTGGCAGATAATTCCATTTGCGAATAAGCTCCATGACACGATCGATGACCGAACCCGATGTTGCTGAAGCGTACTGTGGAAATAAAGGAATGACACGAATGGACTCCAAAAATAGACCCTCCATATTTTTCAATGCAGCCTCAATCGATGGGTTTTGGTAACGCATCGCTAATTCCACATGGTATTCTTCACCCAACGCTTCTTGAAGCAGATTGCGTTGCAAAATACTGTAGTGCATCAAAGGTGATCCCGTTTCTTTATCCCAAATCGTTTCGTATACTTTTGCCGATTTGGGCGCACGTGTACGTGCAATGATTCCCTTGACCAATAAGGTGCGTTGAAAATAAGGAATATCAATAACTCGCGGATCCATTAGGAACTCCGTTAAATATCTCTTTACATCTGGAGTAGTGGGACTATCAGGTGTACCCAATTGTACTAAAAGAATACCTTTTTTGCCTTTATTGCTCATAGCTTACAAAGCTACGCAAAAAAGAATGCACTCCGGATCTAAACCGCGGAATTATGAAATATCTGTGACGGGTAATTGTGCTTATAATGCTTCTAAACTTGCTTTTACATCTTTCATCAACCACATTGGCGTTGAAGTGGCACCACAGATACCAATACGATCATTTTCAGCAAAGACTGATGCATCTAATTCAGCAGGATCAGAAATAAAATAACTAGCGGGATTGGCATTCTGACAAACTTCAAACAGCACCTTTCCATTGGAGGATTTCTTACCTGAGACAAAAACGATCTTATCATATTGTCTGGCGAAAGCGCCAAGATCTTCGTATCGATTGGAAACTTGTCGACAAATGGTATCATTAGCTTTCACTTCATACCCTCGCCTGATCAGTTCGTCTTTGATGGCATAAAATTTATCCACGCTTTTTGTTGTCTGGCTGTATAAGGTAAATGAGGCGGGCAATTCGACTTGATCCAATTCGGAAATATCCTGAAAAACTAAGGCTTCATTATTTGTCTGCCCCTGCAAGCCGATCACTTCAGCATGCCCGTGCTTCCCAAAGATTAAAATTTTCTCCTCTTGATCGAACGACGTTTTTATACGGTTCTGTAGTTTGAGCACTACAGGACAAGAGGCATCTATCAAGGTAATGTTATTTTCCAAAGCAACACGATAAGTCTCGGGGGCTTCACCATGAGCACGGATCAATACCTTTTCATTGCTCAAGGTCGGCAGGGCGGCATGATCGATAATGCGTAAGCCTTTTGCTTTCAATCGGGCAACTTCTTCGTCATTATGAACGATATCTCCCAAACAATAAAGATAACCCTCTTCCTCCAAAATTTCCTCTGCCATATCAATAGCGTATACCACTCCAAAGCAAAAGCCTGAATCTTTATCGATGTCTACTGTTAGATTTAATGCCATAATAACACAAAGTTACATATTCGTATTGAACTTAGATCAATTGTTTTTTTACTTTTCTATAAACGGCCAGATACAAAGTTTTGTTACATACAGAGAAAAACATTGGGCTGGGAACAAAAGGAAACATCTATTTCAGTAGAGGCACAAATCCGGGAACAAAAACCAAAAATTTAGCGATAAGGGTGACATCAGCTAGTCGGCTTATCAATAATTGTGTCTATATTGAGGCGTAATGATATTGCATATGAAAAGCAATTTATCTAATTTTGCAAAAAAATTAAAATAATGGCAACTAACAGAACTTTTACGATGATCAAACCTGACGCAGTAGCGAACGGTCACATCGGTGCAATCTTGAACGATATCATTGCTGGTGGTTTTAAAATCATTGCAATGAAATACATCCAACTTTCTCAAGAGACAGCAGGTGCATTCTATGCAGTACACAAAGAGCGTCCTTTCTATGGTGAGTTGGTAAACTTTATGACTTCAGGTCCTATCGTTGCTGCAATCCTGGAAAAAGATAATGCTGTTGAGGATTTCCGCACATTGATCGGCGCGACTAATCCTGCTGATGCAGCTGAAGGTACAATCCGTAACAAATATGCTAAATCTATTGATGCAAACGCTATACATGGATCGGATTCAGATGAGAATGCTGCTATTGAAGGAAACTTCTTCTTCTCTCAATTTGAAAGATTCTAGTCGTTAGAAACAACATAAAAAAAGCGTTTTACAAATTGTAAAGCGCTTTTTTTATGTATTGCTTCCTTCTCTCGAGTAAAATAGAACCTTCAGTCGGTTCACCGAACTATAGGCCCTCATAAGAGCACGAAGAAATATATTAAAAATTTCTTTTACCAAGATACTCATCCTCCTTGGCGGTCATCTTGGCTTTATCTGCCGGCTTTTTATCCGGATAACCGCAAAGATGCATGACACCATGAATGATCACCCGATGAAGCTCGTCTCGCACATCAACCTTAAATTTTTCGGCATTCTCCTGAATACGTTCCACACTGATAAAAATATCGCCGGCGATGGTGTCCTCATATTCGGAAGAATCAAAAGTAACGATATCAGTATAGGTGTCGTGATTTAAATATTGCTTATTGATTTCAAGCAAGTAAGCATCCGAGCAAAGGATAAAGCTCAATTCGCCCACACGCTTAAATCCTTCGCCTTTGATGGCATCAGCAATCCATTGACGAATCTTTCCCTTTTCTTTTAATTTGAAATCCGTATCCTCGGTAAAAAATAATATGCTCTTCATCCTTCTATTTTTTATTCATTCTTATTTTGACGTATTAGTCGCTGTGTATCTAAAAATTACGGCTATCCATGTAGCTTTGCAAAATAATCGTTGCAGACACCGTGTCAATCAGCCCTTTTTGTTGACGATCCTTCTTTTTTTTGCCACTTTGTGCGATCGCTGCAGAAGCCATTTTAGAAGTAAAACGCTCGTCTATTTCAGCGACAGCAATTGCAGGATAAGTCTTTTTCAGTTTTCGAATAAACCCGACAACATGCTGTGCGGATTCAGAGTCGGTCCCATCCAGTTGCCGTGGCTTGCCTACAACAAAAGTTTCCACCTGTTCTGTCTGTAAATAATCGGCTAAGTATGTCCAGATATCCTGCGGGTGTACCGTCGTCAATGCTGTAGCAATAATTTGCATTGGATCGGTCACCGCAACCCCTATTCGTTTTGTACCGTAATCAAAGGCCATCAATCTCATGGATATATATATTTTTCACAAAAATACAAAGTAGTGCTGAGTATTACACAGGAAGATGTAATATTTCAATTGGACACTTCTTTTCAATACATGCCCTTTTCATTTTTGATCTTCTAATTCTGACTTTTTAATCAAAAAAAACTATAACTTTGATAGACTATTTAACAAAAGCAAACTAACTTGCTTTTTGGGGCAATAGATCACCGAATTCAATCCGATCATAGCGGGTCTACCGACTTACCCTATAAATAAACGGATCAAAATAACAGCAAAAGCAACAGGGCATTGGGCTGTGTGAAATCGGGCAAATAAATATGCAAACAAATGAAAAAAACACTTATTGCCAGTTTCCTTTTGGCCTTATGCTTGAATACGCATGCCCAAAGTAAATACGAGCAACACATTACTGCTCTTCGTGAAGAAAAAGCCGCTGAATTGGCGAAAGAACAATATGGCCCATTGAAATCAGATCAGGTAGCGTTTTTGGATTACTTTCCTGTAGACGCCAGTTATAAAGTCAACGCCAAAATTGAAGTCCTATTTGATGAACCGGTATTCCGGATGCCGACCTACGACGGCACAAGCAACGAATACAAACGTTATGCTATCATAACATTTACGCTTCATGGAAAAGAACATACGTTGAATGTCTACCAAAGTGTCGCATTATTTCAAAATCCTGCATACAAAAAACATTTATTTTTACCATTTTTAGATTTAACAAATGGTCAGGAAAGCTACAGTGGGGGCCGGTATATTGATTTATCCACAGACGACATTAAAGGAAACGATGTTGAGATAGACTTTAACAAAGCCTACAACCCATACTGTGCCTATAGCAACGGTTACCGTTGCCCAGTACCCCCAGTCGAGAACAATTTAGAAACAAAAATTATGGCCGGAGAAAAAGCATTTCATAAGTCAAAGAATGAAAGACCAGTCAATCTTAACGCAGGACAGGAGTTCAGTGCTGCCGACAAGAAAATCATTTTATCAGGAGATGAAAATGCAATTCTTCGCGTATTGCAAACAACAGACGATAAAGATCTGAGAGTTTTAAAAGCAACAAGCAGTGATGTCAAATACAACGACCCATTGATTGAGTCTCTTTCCAAAAGAATGTTCGCGACTGTACGTGATCCCAATCACCCCGGTGTAGGCATCGCAGCGCCACAGATCGGCATCAATAAAAATTTAATCTGGGTACAGCGATTTGACAAACCGGATCAGCCATTTGAATTCTATGTGAATCCTAAAATTCTATGGCGCTCCAAACTGAAGCGCAAAGGTGCAGAAGGCTGTCTTTCTATCCCCAACCGTAAAGAAGATGTATTACGGAGTTATGCGATCCGCCTGCAATACATCAATAAAGAAGGTAAAGTTATCGAAGAAAATATCGAGGGTTTTACTGCTGTTATTTTTCAGCACGAAACGGATCATCTTTTCGGCATTCTATTTCCAGATCGACTGGAAGAGCAAAGCAAAGAAAGCTATGCTCCGTTGAATGACAAGATTGAATTTTCGATCCACCCCACAACATTGACACCATAATTTATAGCCCCGACATCAAGGACCAAATCATAAGTATCTAAATTGTGATTTGCTAATGGAACAAAAAAGAGCCCCCATGAACGAATTCATGGGGGCTCAATATTTATTATGGAATCTACTTGAGTTAGATCAATCCTTTTTCAGCCAATAACTCTGCTACCTGAACTGCATTTGTTGCAGCACCCTTGCGTAAGTTATCCGCTACTACCCACATGTTGAGCGTATTTGGCTGAGATTCATCACGACGGATGCGTCCTACAAAAACCTCATCTCTACCGTGTGCATCCTTTGGCATTGGATATTGTAGTGACGCAGGATCGTCAACAACAATACAGCCACTTTGCGCGGCTAAAGCTGCACGTACATCATTCAAATCAAAGTCATTTTCAAATTCGATATTCAATGATTCAGAGTGTCCTCCCATAACAGGAATACGCACTGTCGTTGCAGTTACTTTAATAGAATCATCACGCATGATTTTATTTGTTTCCAAAATCATCTTCATCTCCTCTTTGGTGTATCCATTTTCTTGGAAAACATCAATATGCGGAATCACGTTCAGATCAATCTGATAAGGATAAGCTTTTTCACCATCTTTTCCGGCACGTTCATCCATCAATTGGTTAACGGCCTTAACACCTGTACCTGTTACAGATTGGTAGGTAGAAACGACAACACGTTTGATTTTATATTTATCATGTAATGGCTTTAAAGCCACCACCATTTGTATAGTTGAACAATTCGGGTTTGCAATAATTTTATCTTCAGCAGATAACACATCACCATTTACTTCTGGAACAACCAACTTTTTCGTTGGATCCATACGCCATGCTGAAGAATTGTCGATCACTGTAATTCCAGCTTCTGCAAATTGAGGGGCAAATTCTTTCGAGGTATCACCGCCAGCAGAAAATAACGCAACATCAGGTTTCAAAGCAATAGCCTCAGATGGTGTAACCACCTTATACTTCTTTCCCTTGAATTCAATTTCCTTACCCTTACTACGCTCTGAAGCTACTGGAATTAATTCTGTTACTGGGAAATTTCGCGCCGCCAACACGGTTAGCATCTCAGTACCTACAAGGCCTGTTGCGCCGACTACTGCCACTTTCATTTTTGTCTGTGTTTAAATTGTGTATATTAAAATTGTTATTTGATTTTGTTTTTAGTTGATTCTCGAAGAATGAATTCTTCAAATTTAAAAAATATTCCCCAATTCCACTATTAAAATAACAAAATATTAAGCGCTTAGCTAAAAATGTCACAACATTTAGCATTTCCCCTCCTAAATTGCTAAAATGGAATCGTTAAGTTCTTTGATTCATGCTATAAAATTAGAATTAAAGCAATTCAAAAAAAATAAAAATTTTCACCGCTTATTCAAAAAAAAAGAACAAACGATTGAAACAGTTTAAAATCTCATAAAAACAGTCCCAAGAGTCTAAAAATTAACATTTTTTCCCGACTTCCTAAAAGACCACAAAGTTGATAGATACTGAAAAGCCTTTATATTTGCATCATAAACCGCCATGGTTGAAATTTCATTTTTCATTACATGATGAAACGTAAATTATGTCAGGCTAGATCCTATCATATCGATAGGAAGAAACGAGCGAAGCGATTCATTTATATTTTTGAGCATAAACACTCATTATAGTGAAAGCAGGAGCTTCATAAAATAAAACTTACAAATGAAAGAAAGCATTATTATCATTGGTGCAAATGGCCAGATCGGCACAGAATTAGCTATCGCCTTGCGCAAAAAATTTGGTGCAGAGAATGTTGTAACCACTGACATTAGAGAACCACAGATTAAAAGCCCTGACGAAAATTTCGAAATCGCTAATGTCCTTGACAAAAATGGACTCGAGACATTATTTCAACAATATAAACCTACTCAAGTATATCTATTAGCTGCCATGCTTTCAGCTACAGGTGAAAAATACCCTGAGAAGGCTTGGGAATTGAACATGAATGGTCTGTTGAATGTGCTTGATCTAGCCGTGAGCTATAAAGTTTCAAAGATATTTTGGCCAAGCTCGATTGCTGTTTTTGGACCGCATTCTCCGAAAACAAATACCGAACAATATTGCGTAATGGATCCGAACACAATTTATGGCATCAGCAAGCTTGCAGGTGAGCGCCTTATAGAATGGTATCAAGAACACCGTGGTCTGGATATTCGCAGTGTCCGTTATCCAGGTATCATTTCTTGGAAAACAGAACCAGGGGGTGGCACAACGGATTATGCAGTCGATATTTTTTATGAAGCATTGAAAACCGGGACTTATGCGTGCTTTTTATCTGAAAACACGGCATTACCCATGTTATATATGGAAGACGCCATCCGTGGTACACTCGAATTAATGGATGCACCCAAAGAAAGCCTAAGCATTCGCCACAGCTATAACCTTGGTGGAATTACGTTTACTCCAAAAGAACTTGCACAAGAAATTAAAAAAATTCTTCCTAATTTTGCAATCTCTTACATCGAGAACGATCCAAGACAACAGATTGCCGATTCATGGCCTGCTAGTCTAGACGATTCTTATGCAAGAAAAGACTGGAACTGGACGCCGGAATTTGACATCCAGAAGATGACAGTCGACATGATTGAAAATCTTAAAAACAAAATATAACAATGGGAAGAGCTTTCGAATTCAGAAAAGAGCGGAAATTCAAACGCTGGGCCAAAATGGCCGTTCAATTTACACGTTTAGGTAAAGAAATCGCTATGGCGGTTAAAGAAAGCGGCCCTCACCCTGAAACTAACTCGAGACTTCGTACAGCAATACACAATGCCAAGGCAGTAAATATGCCAAAGGATCGTATCGAAGCCGCAATCAAACGTGCTTCGGAAAAAGATTCAAAAGGTTACGAAGAATATGTATACGAAGGCTACGGCCCTCATGGCGTACCTGTATTAATTGAAACTGCAACAGATAACACCAACCGCACCGTAGGAAACATCCGTAGCTATTTCACAAAAGCAGGTGGTTCATTGGGGAAAACAGGATCATTGGATTTTATTTTCAATCGTAAATCCATTTTCCGTTTTGCTGCAACAGATGAACTGGACCTAGAAGAGCTTGAATTAGAGTTGATCGATGGAGGCTTAGAAGAATTGTACGTAGAATCTGATGAAGAAGGCAATGATATTGCTGTCGTTCAAACTTCCTTTGAAGACTTTGGTAATATGCAAAAATTACTGGAAGAAAAGGGAATTGAAGTAACATCTGCAAAATTGGAACGTATCGCATTATCGCATTCAGATATTACGGAAGAACAAGCTGCTGATGTATTGAAGATGATCGATAAAATCGAAGAAGATGACGATGTTCAAGCAGTTTACCATAACATGGCTTAAGCTATTGAACCTATAAAACTATAAAAAAGAGCGCTTGTCGCTCTTTTTTATTAAAAGCACCGCCTAGCCCCGTCAGAAAAATTACTACATTTGTAATAGACTAAATCAAACTCGTACCAGAATGACTTTTGAAGAATTTTTCATAAAAAAGAAAATTGATTTAAAAGCTTTAAAAGCTGCAGATGAACCTTTATTTGAAGAGTTCAAAGCACATTATTCTGCTATGGGAGAAAAGAGTTTTGACCACAGCAAAAAGTTTTGGTTCAACAAGCTTCGAAAAAGTTTCCATTTAGCAGAGGAGGAAACTGTTATTGCAAAACCTGTTGAAAAGCAGGTTACCCCAGATACAGCATCCGAGACCTCCAGGATTCCTACGGCAAAACCAGCAGGCTTTAAACCGCGATTCAAGGCTCCTTCTACAACTGTAGTAGATGAAGCTCAGGCAACATCCAAACAGGAAATAGCTGATTCAGCGGAATCCACTTCAGATTCAATACCGACAGGCTTCAAACCGAGGTTCAAGGCCGGATTAACAAAAGCTCCTGACGCAGCGGCAAGCACTCCTGCATCCGATGAAACGACCGACGAAGCATCGACATCGGCTCCAAAACCAACAGGCTTCAAACCCAGGTTCAAGGCTGGAGTAACCAAAGCTCCTGACGCAGCGGCAAGCACTCCTGCATCCGATGAAACGACCGACGAAGCATCGACATCGGCTCCAAAACCGACAGGCTTCAAACCGAGGTTCAAGGCCGGAGTTACCAAAGCTCCTGACGCAGCGGCAAGCACTTCTGCATCCGACGAAACGACCGACGAAGCATCGACATCGGCTCCAAAACCAACAGGCTTCAAACCGAGGTTCAAGGCCGGAGTTACCAAAGCTCCTGACGCAGCGGCAAGCACTTCTGCATCCGACGAAACGACTGACGAGGCGACAACATCCGCTCCAAAACCTACGGGCTTCAAACCGAGGTTCAAGGCCGGAGTAACCAAAACAGAAACTGCTGAACAGACACAGCTGCCCGATACGAAAGACGAAATCAAATTAGATGCGAGCGTAAAGGCTGAACCTGAAAACAACAGCACCGAAACACAGGAACCTGCTGCCAGTAAACCAACAGGCTTCAAACCGAGGTTCAAGGCCGGAGTAACCAAAACAGAAACTGCTGAACAGACACAGCTGCCCGATACGAAAGACGAAATTAAGTTAGATGCGAGCGTAAAGGCTGAACCTGAAAACAACGGCACAGAAACACAGGAACCTGCTGCCAGCAAGCCTACAGGCTTCAAACCAAGGTTCAAAGCTGGTCTAACAAAAATTGATAAAAAGGAAGAATAATTTTCACTACATTTAGACTGATTTCTCAATTAATTTTAAAATTCCGATTAAAAACCAAAAGACCAATGTTAAAGGAAGAAAGACAAGCATTCATCATACATCAGATCAACCTACATAATAAAGTTTTATCCTCAGACCTCAGTGTTCAGCTGAATGTGTCTGAAGATACAATTAGACGTGACTTGAACGAACTTGCTGAGAATGGTAAAGTTCTAAAAGTCTATGGTGGAGCATTATCAAAATCATTTCAGTTCCCTTTTCAGGATGGGAACGTTTATGCCAAAGAGGCAAAAAAAGAAATTGCCAAAAAAGCAAGCACTTTAATCTCTAATGGTATGACCGTTTTAGTCGGCGGCGGGACAACCTTAATTGAATTAGCAAGAACAATACCCGATCACCTGCAGTGTACGTTTTTCACCATAAGTCCGCTAGTTGCATTAGAATTGGCCGAAAAGCCAAATCTTGAAGTCATCCTTGTTGGTGGTAAGCTTTCACGCAATACAAACATTGTTTCTGGTGCCCAGGTAGCTAATGAACTGGCCGATCTTAAAGTCGATCTTTGTTTGTTGGGAACAAATTCTCTTTCCGTAGAAGATGGGGTGACCGATTCAGACTGGGAAGTGGTGCAAATCAAACGTGCGATGATTAAATGCTCAAAAAAAGTAGCTATTCTGAGCATTGCGGAAAAACTTAATTCAGTTCAAAAAATGAAAGTAGTTCCGTTACGTGATATTTCCTATTTGATTACCGATGTCAATCCAACTGATGTTTCCCTAAAAGAATTTGCGAATACAATTGCAATACTTTAATATTGCCGCTCATTTAATTTAGCATGTCATCGCAAACGAAAAATGACTCTTTAAAATCAAAAACAACAAAAGGACTGCTATGGGGTGGTATGGCCAGTATCATCCAGCAGTTTTTGGGCTTCGGCTTCGGCATCCTTCTAAACCGTAAGCTAACAGCAGAAGACTATGGTTTAGTCGCTATGATCACCATCTTTTCTGTTCTCGCTTCTGCGTTCCAAGAAAGTGGATTTGTGTATGGGATTGTCAATAAAAAAGATGTTGAACATAAAGATTATAACGCGGTATTCTGGACAAGTGTAGGGATTGGAACATTTATTTATATCGTTCTATTTTTTGCAGCTCCTCTTATCGCCTTATACTATAATCAGCCAGTACTTGTAGAACTAAGCAGATTTACCTTTTTATCCTTTTGGTTAGGTAGCTTTGGTATTGCACACAATGCTTACCTCTTCCGAAATTTAAAAATCAAAGAAAGGGTCATCACAGGCACCTTTGCTCTTATCGCATCAAATATAGTTGGCGTTTATTTAGCCTATAAGGACTATGCCTATTGGGCATACGCGATCCAAATTGTCTCCTATAGTGGTTTCAATATGCTCGGATTCTGGTATTTTTCCAAATTCAGGCCTACTTTCCAGTTCGATTTTAAACCTATTCGTGACATTTTAGGATTTAGCAGCAAAATACTGGTCACCAATATTTTTATCAATATCAACAAAAATATATATGCAGCGATCTTAGGCCGGCATTATACCGCTGAAGAACTGGGGTATACCGTGAATCCAAATCGTTGGAGCATCATGGCCCAAAATATATTGACCAATATGGTCAATAACGTGACACAGCCTATTTTAAAGGAAATAGAAGATGATAAGGATAGACAAGTTCGGGTTTTTCGCAAACTGATTTCCTTTACAGCCTTTTTAGCCTTTCCAATGTTATTGGGTTTAACCACGGTAGCACAAGATTTTATTACTATTGCGATCACCGACAAATGGGCGAAAAGCGCTATTTTTCTTCAAATATTCTGTATCGGCGCCGCATTTGATTCTGTAAGCAATGTTTTCTCCAACTTAATCATTAGCAAGGGGAAACCTGAAGTTTACATGCGCAATATCATCGTTTTTGGTCTGCTCCAAATTGCCATCCTATTTTTCGGCAAATCATTAGGCCTAGAATTGCTCATTGGATTGACCTCGGCATTAAATGCCCTCTGGATATTCGTTTGGTACATATCAGCCAAACCTTATATGAACTATTCATTTCGTTATCTGCTAACAGATATTTTTGCTTATGCACTATTGGCAGCGATAAGCTGCTTAGCAGCACATTATGCCACCGCAGCCATCGCCAACCTCTATCTTCGGTTTGCAAGTACAATTGGAATTGCAGTATGCAGTTATATCATCGTAAATAGAATCTTTAAACCCAGTATTTTGTTGGAATTGTACCACTATTTCCTAACAGTTATCCGAAAAAAATAGATGGCCAGGATTCTCACCATAATCGTCTCTTATAATTTTGAGCCTTGGATTCACAAGTGCTTACCCAGCTTATTGGATTCGAGCTACCCAACAGATATTTTAGTTGTAGACAACAATTCGTCAGACAACACAACACAGATCATAAAAGAAACGTATCCAACAATACGACTGATAGAAAGTTCCGAAAATTTAGGTTTTGGAAAGGCTAACAACATTGGACTTGACATTGTTTTGAAAGAAGAGTATGATTATGCATTTTTGGTCAATCAGGACGCCTGGCTGGATCGGGACTGTATTGCCAACTTATTGAAGGTCAACACAGACAATATCGGAATTATCTCTCCTATTCACTACGATGGAACCGAAACAACACTGGACTACGGTTTTGCTGTCTATACAAAAAATGCTATAATCGAAAATTCTAATCGAATTTGCACGTTCGTCAATGCTGCATTTTGGTTTATCCCCAATCCGGTGATCCGAAAAGTCGGTGGTTTCGCACCGATCTTTTTTCATTATGGAGAAGATAAAGATTATGCCAACCGCATCAGGTACTACAGATTAAACATTGTTCTCGCTGAAGGAGCCAAAGCCTACCACGATAGGCAACAACGTAAAATAGACCGCAGGGCCTTTCTGAAAAGCGAATTTGTCTATCATTTGACAGAATATTGCAATATCAATTATACTTTTGTAAAAGCTTTTTCCATGGCAATATTGGCAAGTCTAAAGAAAATGGCGTCTTCATTTTTTAAAGGTCATACTTTTGAAGCAAAAAGCTACTTAAACATTGCTTTTAGATTGCTGGGCAAAACAGGAGCCGTTTATCGTACCCGTATGACCAACAAAAAAGTATTCAACAAAATCTATTGATAAATGAACAATATTGCTCCCGTCATACTTTTTGTGTACAATCGTCCTGATCATACAATAAAAACACTCTCAGCTTTAGAAAATAATATATTAGCAGACCAGACCACGCTATACATCTATTCGGATGCTGCAAAAAACGAAAAATCTGTTCCCGCCGTTACTGAAGTCCGAAAGATTATCAATAAGTCCTGGAACTTCAAAGAGGTTATTATTGTCGAACGAACAGAAAACTGGGGTTTAGCGGCCAATGTGATCGATGGTGTTACAAAAGTGGTCAATGCACATGGAAAAATTATTGTTTTGGAAGACGATCTGGAAACTGCGGTGTTTGCACTAGACTATTTCAACCAGGCACTGGAGCGCTATAAAGATCAAGATCGGGTCATGGAGATCAGCGGTTATGGCTATCCGTTAAAAGATTTAAATAAACTGCCAGAAACCTTCTTTTTTCGGGTCGCCAATAGTTGGGGCTGGGCAACCTGGGACCGCGCCTGGCAACATTTCAATCCTAATATCGATGAACTTGTATCGGATTTTACGGACGAGCAGATACACCAATTCAGTATCGAGGGAAAAGAAAACTTTTGGAAACAAGTGCAGGAATTTAAAGCGGGAAAGATCAACTCTTGGGCCATACGCTGGTATGCTTCTGTATTCAAAAAAAATGGTTTAGTTTTGTATCCAAGGAATTCAATGACGCAAAATATTGGTAACGATGGTTCGGGTACACATACAGCTGCAGAAGCTACGTATCAGGTTACACTAGCGGAAAGTCCTATACGGTATTTTCCGACGGAAATTTCAGAAAACAAGCAAGCTTATGAAGCCATCAAGTATTTCTACGCCCATCGGAAAGGATCTTTATTCAACCGTGGCATCCGATTCCTGAAGAAGAAAATAAATAAATTCAATACATAAAAAACATGTCTGCTCATCCTAAATTTTCGATTATAACTGTCGTTTACAACAATGTGCGTGACATAGAACACACCCTGAAATCTGTTGTCAATCAGAGCTATGGTCATATAGAGTATATTGTCATTGATGGACAATCAACCGACGGAACGTTAGAGATCATCCAAAAATACAAGGATAAAATCGCCGTCATCCTCTCCGAAAAGGATAAGGGTATCTATGATGCCATGAATAAGGGTTTAGCCTTAGCAACAGGCGATTATGTTCTTTTTTTAAATTCTGGAGACGAGATCTATGATCTGAATAGCATTGAGAACCTCGCCAAACTGAGCGATAACGCAGATATTCTTTACGGCGAAACAATCCTCGTGGACGACAACAGGAATATTATTGGTGAACGGCGGCACAAGGTTCCGGCTCATTTCGACTGGAAAAGCTTTCGCTACGGCATGAATATCTGTCATCAGGCGATCTACATCAAGCGGGAAATCGCCGAGCCATACGATCTCAATTATAAATTATGCGCTGATATTGACTGGGTTATCCGTTGTGCCAAAAAGGCAAAAAAAACGGTCAATGCACAGCAATATGTTGCCCGGTATCTTGTGGGCGGGATGTCAAAACAAAGACATCAGGAATCCTTGAAAGAGCGTTTTGCGATATTCAAACGCTACTATGGAGCCATTCCCAATTTATTCAATCATGGCGTCATTGCGCTAAAAGCAGTTTGGTACCGTCTCAATTATGGAAAACCTCAAGACTAATGTTGAATCCTGAAATTTTAACCGAACTTGTTACAGTCAAGATGCCATTTGGCAAATACCAGGGATACACCTTATGTAATCTTCCTGAGCCCTATCTCGTGTGGTATAACCAAAAAGGCTTTCCAAAGGGAAAACTAGGCCAGCAGTTAGCAACACTCTATGAAATAAAGCTGAATGGCTTGGAATACCTCCTCGAACCTTTGAAGAAAAGGTGACGAGGGTCATTTTATTCCACTTATTATTTTTCGTAGCTTTGCACTAAATTTATTTTTAGCATTAAACGCCGTTTGCAGCGGTATCAATGAATATCATGACACAATATCAAACTTTGCTGTACTATTGTTACAGCCCTATCGAGGATGCCGAAAAATTCGCATCAGATCATTTAGAATTTTGTAAATCACTGGACTTAGTCGGCCGTATCATTGTAGCTGATGAAGGTCTTAATGGAACTGTTTCGGGTACTGTAGAATCCTGTAAAAGCTATATGGATGCCATTTATGCCGATGGTCGTTTCAATAAAACAGAGTTCAAAATTGACGATGTAGATGAACCATCATTCATTAAAATGCATTGCCGCTACAAAGCCGAAATTGTTCACTCTGGTTTGAGAGATCCAAAAGAAATTGACCCCAACCGTCAAACCGGTGTGCACCTTGAACCGAAGGATTTCTTAGCCATGAAAGACCAAGAGGATGTGGTTGTATTGGATGTACGCTCAAATTACGAGCACAATGTTGGTCATTTTAAAAATGCTGTTACCCTCGATATTGATAATTTCCGCGAGTTCCCCGAGAAAATCAAAGAGCTCGAACAATATAAAGGAAAAAAAATATTAACGTACTGCACAGGGGGTATCAAATGTGAGAAGGCATCTGCTCTCTTGTTAAAAGAAGGCTTCGAGGATGTTTATCAATTACATGGCGGCATTATCAAATACGGAAAGGAAGCAGGTGGTGAAGATTTTGAAGGTCAATGCTACGTCTTTGACAATCGTGTTACTGTCGATGTAAATTCTGTCAACCCATCCGTGGTATCAACTTGTTTTAACTGTGGCAAGCAAACCACCAAAATGATCAACTGCGCCAACCCAACTTGTAATGAACATTTCACACAATGTGAAGAGTGCGGCTGGGAGATGGATGGATGCTGTTCGCCAGCATGTAAGGAAAATCCCAATAAACGTGAATATGACGGAACAGGATATTATGTCAAGGTACCTCAACCCGTCAATATTGACAAAATCAGCAAAAGAAAACATAAAAATTTTCCACCGAAAGTATCGGCCGAAGATTAATACAAATTGAACAAACAGGAAGCGGTCGGAAGTGCAGAACTTCCGACCGCTTCCTGTTTAGGATCTGCACCATCTTAGCTTAATCCCATACTAGCTTTTTATCAAGAAAAATAATAACCGAACACAGCTTACTTGCCAAACATACCGGCGATTGAATCAAGAATATTGCCCTTTGCCTGCCCATCGTTATTTTTATCAAAAAAACTACCTGCCAATCCACCCAACATGTCGGTAACACTACCTCCCGATGCCGGTTGCTCAGTTGCTTGCGCTTGTTCTTCTTGGCTACCGCCTAAAAAAGAGCCTAATATACCACCCAACATACCGCCACCTGCATTTTGTTGTGTTCCACCACCAAGCACAGAGCCGATCAGATCACCAATCCCACCGCCGCTTGAAGCCTGCTTTTGTTGCCCTAAATATCCCATTACGATAGGAGCAAGTGTGGCCAGTACACCCGTCACTTGAGAAGAACTCAAGCCTGCTTTATCCGCTATATGCTGTGTCACGACTTCGGTATTTTGGCCGAACATATGGTTGACAATTTTATTACCGTCTTCAGAAACATTTTGCTCCGCTCCTCCCTGTCCAAAAAGATCTCCAATTTTATCGAGAATCCCGCTACTGCTATGCTGGTCAATAGCCTTATCAATGTTCTCCGCCTGCCCCTTGTTTTTCGCATTGTAATTCAATGCCGCAATCATCAAAGGAACTGCCGCTGCTACAATCCACTTGGCTTTAGTTTCACTGACACCAGTAATTTTTGAAATAGTCTCTATCGCTTTAGAGCCTACTCCACCTGTAACTAAATCTGTTAAGTTCATAAGTCTTCGTTTATAGTTATATAATGAAGATAACGATTTTTTTTGATGAGTTGAGATAATAGCTGATGATAAAAAAGCCCCATTGGATTACACAATCCAATGGGGCCATTTGAAAATCAATTTTTCAAATTAATAACTTTTATAAATAGCAATATCGTCCAATCCCAACCTTCCGTTATTAATCACATTGTTACTTGTCCCTAATCCAAGTTTGGTAACTCTAAAACGAACCGGCCCCTGAATATTCATTAAGAATACAGCCTGTTTTGAATTCATGCTCTCTGTCGTTGTATGCGCGTCCGAAATAGGCTCGCCTGTTTGCTTCCATGTCGTTCCTCCGTCGGTCGAGTATTCCAACTTGAACGTACACGAACGATCGGTGTAATACGAACCATACCAAAGCGTTACTTTTGAGGCCCCATTCGGCACATCAAAATTCATTTGCACATAACCATCAACACTTAAGTTCTGCTGCATACGGATGGCATTTTTTCCAGAAACGATACGATCACGACCAGCAGTTGTTCCTAGAATAGCCTGATACAGGTTCCATTGCCCCGTTGGAAAGGAGACCGCGTTTTTATCCTTCATATCATAGCTACCTTTCACACTCGCATCTACAGCATCAAAAGTTTCAGGCCAACCTGCATATAACTTACCGCTGGCATAAGCCATATCAGCATAACTCTGCATCCTAACTTGTAGCTTTTCGCCCTCCTTGAATGCAATTCCTCTGAATGATGCACTTGGAGCGATGGACTCCCCAGCAAATGTCGCATTATCTTGTGTATGCAATATAATCTCATTTTTATCACCATCCATTAAGATTTTATCTCCTTTCAACGCTGTCCCAGCTGCGGGTTCAGGTTCAACATCGGCTGTAATATCGATATAGGTTGATTCAAACTCATCAAACTTCGACTTTAGACTGGAAACAGCAACAGGTAATGGGGCAATAGTATTACCAGATGAGTAGACTTTAAGCTGTTGATTATTATCGACTGAAAGAACTAATAAGCCATCTTTTTTAATCAGTTTCGAACCGCTAATATTGATCTGAACCGAATCTCCAAATTTAAAT
Organism: Sphingobacterium sp. 40-24; assembly: GCF_001899705.1. Taxonomy (NCBI): domain Bacteria; kingdom Pseudomonadati; phylum Bacteroidota; class Sphingobacteriia; order Sphingobacteriales; family Sphingobacteriaceae; genus Sphingobacterium; species Sphingobacterium sp. 40-24. The sequence goes on from NZ_MKWH01000021.1 coordinate 340,126, forward strand.
TCAGACGCATTGGGTACCTGAACTAATATTCCACGGCGTTGATTTCGCCAAATATTCTGTACAGCAAGTGTATTTTCTGGTAAATTCTTATTTTCCGCATGCGAAACGACCACTGCTTTGATATGTTCTGCCCCTTGTAGCGAAGACGCATTAAGCTGTAAATCGGCATTTTTATATAGACTGCGTAGCGCATACAACGATATTTCAGGATTTAGCGTCCCTATCGATTCATTGACGTTGTCTTTGATACAGCCGGACAGCAATGCTGACATCGCCAACATACTGCATAGTATTGATTTTAACTTTTTCATTGATTAGTTGATTGAAGGTTGCCACCACATTTTTTCATTTATCCCGTCTCCCCCCATACGACTCACAGCATCCTGATAATTTACTTTGTTTAAAGATTGTACAATTGTTGGATAATTTAAACGTACTGGCATTTTCCCTTGATTCAACAAGCCCGGACCTTTGTATAAATCCAATAATTGGGTTCTACGATATTCGTACCACTGTTGGAAATCCGTAAATAGCATCGCATAGTATTTTTGCAAATGCACCTTTTTCAATTTCGCATGATCACTATCTGTGGGCAGCAACTGAACCTTTGCACTGCTTAGGTAAGATGCTGGCGCTGTTAGCCCCCAGTATTCCATAGCCGCGTTCACCCCCTTTAAATAGGCTCCAGGCGCATCAACCTGAGCATACCCTCTCATACCACATTCAGCAATAATAAATTGCAACTCGGCGTAATTCATGATATTCCCCATATGCGAGTCGGCTTTTAGACTTGTTAAAAGCGTTGATTGTTGCTCGGGGACATTTCCTCTCTGGTATCCGGACTGCATACCGCCATATACTCCTAATGTGGCTTCAGTGGCCCAAATTTTTAATCGTGGGTCTGAAAGGTCCAGCAGATTATTGATAAAAAACTCTGAATAGCCTTTGTTTCCATTAAAATCTATGTCACGGCTATTAAAATAAGGATTCATATAAGGCTGTACATTGGTGTAGTATAAAGCAGCCGTTTCTGCATTGCTTTGCATCACCGGATATTCAGCGGCATTCGTTTCTAATATTTCTTTGATCTTTGCAACGGCATTGGTTTCTGACTTATGTGCTATACGTAGCAATAATCGGAGATATAAAGAATTACCAAATTTCTGCCATTTTCCAGGATCTGAATTAAATATAGGATCCATCGCTAAATTGGTCGATTCGACAGCAACCTTACCTTTCAAAAGCGTATTGGCCTCTTCTAATTTTCTAAAGATATCCGCATAAATATCGGACTGTTTATCAAATACAGGAGTTAAATTACTATCACTATACCCTTTATTGCTGTCTGTATAAGGTACATCACCATACATATCAGTTATTAACGAACTCACCCAAGCATCCAATATAAGCGAAATACCCTGGTATGTCTGGTAACCCTTCTGCTGCCCTTCCCCTGCCTTCTGATAAATGTCGCGTATATTCGTCAACTGTACGTACCATCCGGACCAGGTAGATTCCGCTTCTGACGGTCTGATTTCATACCGTTGAATCTCCAATGCATCATTCACCGTTACAGTCACTTGCATAAGCTCGTTGTTGATGCGCATATTCCGTGATAAATTTGTGTTTAACACATTGAGTAAAGCTGGCGCGATGAGACTTTGTGGCGCTGCCGCAGAAATTGCATTTGGATTTGTATTTATTGCGACAAAATCTTTTGTACAGCTCTGTAGTATCCCACAGGCTGCCAACAAAATAAAAGCTTTTCTTATATTCTTTTTCATAATACGCTGGATTTAAAATGAGAATGATAAATTGACACCCATTGTGCGGGTTGAAGGGAACTGGGCAATCTCTGCGCCCTTCTCAATACCGCTTGAATTTAGCGATCCAAACTCTGGGTCAAATGAAGGCCATTTGGTCATGACAAACAGATCTCTTCCGTACACGCCAATTGATGCGCGCTCAATTTTCAAGCGTTCAACAAAAGACTTAGGTAATGTATAGTCAAATCTGACCTCACGAAGCTTTATAAAGTCCGTGGAAAACGTATTTGATTCTATATTATCCCGGTTAAAATGTTTAGCATAATAATCTCCAGCAGACGCAACAACTGTATTCTTGCTGTAGCTTCCATCACTATTCTTCACAACACCATCGCCGATAATACCATTATATCGTCCCGGAATTGTCTTTTTTAATTTTCCCTCTTCCATCAATACGGCATGCGTCAACGAATATCCCACTCCGCCGAATTGACCATCAAATAAGAAATTAAATCTAAATCCTTTGTATTTAAATTCATTCCCCCAACCAAATTTGGTCGTTGCATTTGGATTACCGATATACATGTTCTGTTGGGACAATACAGGAAGTCCATTTTCATAAATAATTTGACCATCCTGATTTCGCTCATATCCGAGTCCATAGATATCACCAAATCGTTTACCAGGTATGGCCACAATTGTTCCTCTACTTCCAAACAACGTGGATAGCACTAATTCTCCTTGCAGATCTGCAGGTATGGAAATAACTTTCGAATCATAGCTCGTAAAATTTCCATACATATTCCAATTTAAGCCATCTTTCTTCTTGATAATATCGCCAGAAAGCGCAATCTCTATCCCCCTATTCCGTACCTCGCCAGCATTCGTAATCTGATTTCTGAAACCGCTTGAAGGATCCAGCGGAGACTCAATAATCTGATCAAATGTCGAGTTTGAATACAGAGTAAGATCTAATCTAAGTCGATCTCTGAACATTCTAAAATCTGTTCCTACTTCATAAGAACGCGTACTTTCGAACGTCAGATTTTCATCTGGAACGGTGGTTGGATTTGTAAGCCCTCCAGTGGTCCCTTCAACACTACGGTAACCATAAGAGTTTAGATAAGCCCGTTTTCCTCCACCTCCGACTTGAGCAATCGATGCTCTGACTTTCCAAAAATTTATCGCTTTTGGCAGGTTTAGCAATTGGGAAATAACAAAACTTGTATTAAGCGAAGGGTATATAAATGGTTTAACTTCATTCCGTTTCGGAGATGCTAATGTACTCGCCCAGTCGATACGATTCGTTGCATCGACAAAAATCATATCCTTATAACTATAATTTAGTAAGGCATATAAGCTATTGGCTGCATATTCCTCGCGGTAAGGTAAATAAACGATTTTTTCCCTCGCATTGGCAAAATTATATTGGTTTGGATAAATAAGACTATTAGCGTAAGCATCATCTTTAATATACTTATTGTGCATCAATGAACCTCCAACCGATGCGCCAAATTTGTGAAGATTGTTCCGTTGATTGTTATATTGCAATAAAAAGTCGGAAGTAATTTCCTGGTTATTGATGGACTGCTCCCGGTAATAGCCATAAGCATATTTATAGGTATCAAATGGCCTGGATTGTTTGCGTTTATCATAGCTCCAATCGATTCCTGTCCGCACCATCAAATTCAACTCCTTATTGAATTTATAATCGGCCTGTAAATTTCCAATAATATTGTTTTTATCCTGCGCATTGATCATATCATAAGATATGGTTCTTGGATTATCCAACAGGTTTGAAAACGGAGTCATCTGTTCAATTCCTTCCTTTCCTGGAATCCAATTCTGCTCTAGCCAAGCTGCATTCACATTCGGCACAATGCCCCGTACAAAGTACATGTAACTTTGATTGTTATAACCGCTATTTGGTAAATTGTCTGATCCTCTATTATTAAAATTAATTTTTGTTGAGAGGCTCAGTTTATCCGTCACCTTGTTATTGAACTGCATAGCGATGGTATTCCGATTATAACCCATGTTGGGAATAATCCATTTGTTCGTTACGTTGGTATATGAAAACCGTGAACTGGTCTTTTCAGTAGCACCAGAAATACTGATCGAATTAGTAGACGTGAGCTCCGTTTGGAAAAGATCCTTTCGGTTATTTTCATAGGGTCTCCATAATGTCCGCTCTGGAGGTGTCAAACGATAGAAATTAGGATCGTACTGGTAATAATACTGTCCATCAAATTTGGGTCCCCAAGCAGAAGACGTACTTAAAGTACTTGCACCATCCTCTGACTGTCCGTAGGAATAATAAAGATCCTGATCAATCGCACCTTGACCATATTCGTATTGATAATCGGGCCATCTGTTAATTGTCCCAATTGCCGTATTCGAATTAACGGATACACCAATTTTATTTTTAGCCCCTTTTCCCTTTTTTGTGGTAATAATCACAGCGCCATGTGCGCCACGGGAACCATAGAGCGCTGAAGCGCCTGGTCCTTTCAATACTGAAACGGACTCGATATCATCCGGATTAATATCCGCCAATGATGTTCCAAAATCTACAGGAGAATCACTATCCAAATAATTGGAACTACCATTACCGGTCATCCGCGTCCCTCCTCCCATAACAACACCATCCACAACAATCAATGCGGAATTATCGCCCGTAAAAGATGTTTCCCCTCTTAAAATAATCTGATTGGATCCCAATGGCCCCGCACCCGACTTTACCAAATTCAAACCAGCGACTTTTCCTGTTAGAGCATCCGTCCAATTGTTTGAAATTGCATTCGTCAATTCCTCGCCTTTGACCGTGCTTATGGAATAGCCTAATGCCTTCTCTTCTCGCTGTATGCCTAGTGCTGTCACAACGACTTCATTGAGCGCCTCCGATCTCGCACTTAAAAAAATTTTAGCATTCAATTGGGCTGACGAAAAAGTTTGCGTTTCAGCTTCGTAACCGATTAGCTGAAAACGGATTGCTGTCCCTGATTCTACTTCAATATCGAAATTACCATTTCTGTCCGTCGCTCCTTTAACTACACCCGCTGCAAGGATTGATACGGATGCCAAAGGTTCTTTCGTCTGATTATCGACAACTTGCCCTTTTACTCTAATCTTGGTCTGCTTAACTGCATGCACAGCTTGATCAGATCCTAGTGGAGCCGCCATTGCTGTAAAATCCATATTACAGGCAATTGCTAATGCCACAAATAGCACTTTCGAGGAGGAGTGCCTTAGATTAATTTGGATAGGGTTAATACTAAACATAGTTATTGGTGTAAATTGTTAATTTTCAATTTGGCACAAAAATATATTCTTAACAAAAAGTTTGTTTTAACTTAATGTTTTCTTTTTGTTAACAATTGTTTCGAATAGTATTTCCTTTTATCATACTATTACCGTTTTAATAAAATGCTTTGAAGTTCACCCTGAAGGGATTATCATGCATTAGGCACGCTTTTAAGCGATCTTTCTTTGGTTATTTTATATTTACAAATCGAAAATAATTAATAATATTTAAAAAACGAAATAAATCGAAATTATTTAAAAACCAATATTAGTATAAAAAACAACACTCAATTGATCCTGAAGAAAACAAAAAGAGCCCAAACTTTCGTTGGGCTCTTTATTACAATAGAAGCGTTAAGGCTTAAGCCTTCTCGAAATTCCACTTCACATAGTTAATGTTCTTGTCATGCGCCAAATACTTCCGTTCGTAGTATGTTTTAATGGATAAAACGTTATCAACCAAGTCTGAATGGTAAAGATCTGTCGTTTCCTTATATTTTTTCAAACCCTGTAAATCGATCTGCTCTAGTGTGTAAGCATAAAAACCGTCATTGTCTGTTTTCAAATTCATCATCCCTTCAGGCTTCATAATGATTTTATAACGATCCAAAAACTTTGGCCCGGTCAATCGTTTCTTTTCTCGGCTATCTTGCGGTTGCGGATCCGGAAAGGTAATCCAGATCTCATCAATTTCATTTTCAGCAAAATGTTCAAGGATAGTCTCAATTTGTATCCGAAGAAAAGCAACATTCCGAATTCCATCCTCCAAAGCTGTTTTGGCTCCTCGCCAAATACGATTACCTTTAAAATCGATACCGATGAAATTTTTCTCCGGAAACAATCTCGCTAGATTAACAGTATACTCACCTTTACCACAAGCAAGCTCCAAAACAACTGGATTATTGTTACCAAATTGCTTCTCAGCCCATTTTCCTTTATATTCTTTGCCTGCGTCGAGTTGGATTACATTTTCAAAAGTAGCAACTTCAGCAAATTTACGTAGTTTGTCCTTTCCCATTTTTTAATAAATATCCCGCAAAAATAACCTTATATTCCCGCTAAAAAAAATAAATCTGAGAGACAGCACGAATACCGGTAATTACAGAACAATCTGAAGTCCTGTAGCAGACACAGGAATGCATAAATTGCATCCACACGGGCGAATTATATTGCATATAAAAAGCAATTTATCTAAGTTTGCAGGAATCAATAACTTATCGTGGAGAAAGACGCTAAAATTTATATAGCAGGCCATCGTGGAATGGTCGGATCGGCAATTCATCGCAAATTATCGGAGCTTGGGTACAACAACATTGTCACACGCACATCTTCCGAATTAGATCTGCGCAATCAGCAAGCAGTGGCTGATTTTTTCGATCAGGAAAAACCGGACTATGTTTTCTTAGCCGCAGCCAAAGTTGGCGGGATCATGGCGAACAACACCTATCGCGCTGATTTTATCTACGAGAATATGGCTATACAGAATAACGTCATCAAATCTTCCTACGATAATAAGGTTAAAAAATTAATGTTCTTAGGCTCAAGCTGTATCTATCCAAAAATGGCTCCGCAGCCTTTGAATGAAGACATGCTACTCACGGGTACTCTGGAGCCTACAAATGAGCCTTACGCAATTGCTAAAATCGCGGGAATAAAAATGGCGGAAGCTTTCAGGGATCAGTATGGATGCAATTATATCTCCGTTATGCCAACAAATCTTTACGGAATTAACGACAACTACCATCCGCAAAATTCACATGTCTTACCGGCCTTGATCAGAAGATTTCATGAAGCTAAAATCAATCAGCTCCCTGAAGTTATGATCTGGGGAACAGGGACCCCCTTACGGGAATTTCTTTTTTCCGATGACCTGGCAGATGCCTGCGTTTTCTTAATGAATAATTATGACGAGAAACAATTTGTCAACATTGGCATTGGCGAAGATTTAAGCATTAAGGAACTTGCCGAATTGATTAAAGACGTCATTGGTTACCAGGGAACTATTTCCTTCGACAGTTCCAAACCTGACGGAACACCGCGAAAACTCATGGATGTCTCAAAACTACATGCGCTGGGCTGGAAACATCGAGTTAACCTCCGGGAAGGCATTCAACTAGCTTATGCGGATTTTTTAAAGAAAGAAGCAAACGCTTCCGAATAAATCCAACACGATTGCATTAGTAAGTCTCGCTATAGGAAGGAATTCCGTACTCGTTAACCTCATCCTTGATCACTGCATTTTCAGCTTGCGCAGCTTTATTTTTCTTCTTTTTCTTGGGACGAATAAAGCTCGTTAATTTACCGATGAGACCGGTGATTTTATCTTGATTGATCTGGCCGACAGCACGCTCTGATAACAGCAACATCAGCGCTTTCTTTAAAACGCCCGTATTTTTTAGGAACAACCTATTCATAACAAAGGGCACGCCGATACGTAAGGTCTTTGTTAACCAATCGGAATCTGGATTGCTGCTTTTCGCAAACAACTGCTGAACGATATTTACCCCCGGTATATTATCTTTTAAGGTATTGAAAAAACGAATCGGAGCCTCTATTTTATTGTTGAGCAAGGTAAATTGAGCCTTAAGATAAGATTCTTGTTCGTTTTTTAGTGTCTTTAAACGGGAAATCTCAGCTTTAAGTTCCTGCAGATTACGTATTTTAGTCTGTTTATTGTTCATTTGTAGCCCTTTCTCTATCAAGTTTTTCCATGTGCAGTTCTTCCTCTTCTTCCTCAATCTCGTCGTTCCACTTCGCTAAAAAACGGCGGATTGAAAGATCCATAAATTTGGATTCCAGCATAGGCTCAAAAACCCGTATTAAGATGATAATCACTAAAAAGATCCCTGCTGTAGCCAAAAAGCCCAGTGAATAGCTCCCCAATAGCTCCCCGAGCCAAAAACCCAGTGCCAAGCACAAAAAAAACAGAACGAACAACGTGAAAATTAACTTTGTCGCATCAACAACAAGGCTGGCGATCAATCTGGACGACCGTTCGATTGTCTTTAATTTGACAAGCTTAAACTGAGAGTCAACATACTCTTTGGTTTTTTGAAACGTACCGCTAAGTGAAAATTTTTCTTCTTCCATGCATCTAAAATTTATTCAGGCTATTTCAACTTCTAGCTTAAAAAACGAAAACGCAGCATCCGATGATGCCAACACAAATCCACTCTCTACGCATAAGGAGTAAATAGTTCGTCAGACAGCTATCCCTAGAAATAGCCTGATAATATGTATTCTACACCAATTATTCCAATGAATAATCTGCGGATTATGCATGTTCGATGATATCATCATCTAGCACTTCTTCGCTCTGATTTAATTTCCCTTTCAATGTAGAAACAATCTTCTCTTTAAAATCATTCAGTTGATCGAACTGTTCTTCCGCTCTTTCACGAATAGCATCACTCAAATCGCTTAATGAATCATTAATTTTATCTCTCGTATCCGACCCCTTGTCCGGAGCAAATAAAACTCCCAAAGCTGCACCTGCAGCAAGACCCGCTAACAACGCCAAAGCTACTTTACTTGTGTCATTCATTTCTTTTTCGTTTTAATTTCTAATTCTATTACGATGAAACTAGTCCTCGTTAATAATACAATTCACAAAGCAAATCGTTTGCCAAACGCGGCATTTAATCCATTATTTACGAGAAACTATACTTTCCAATATAATCATTTTTTGATAAAATTCGATTGACTTTCAATAATTCACCAAACAATTATTAACCCGTTCAGTTTTTTAGTATCTTTAAATCAACCCATTATAAAAATTATGCTAAATAAAACCTATTGCAGTGCCGTCTATGGTATCAATGCCTGCACAATTACCGTTGAGGTAATCGTATCTACAGGCTTGCATTATTATATTGTAGGCTTGCCTGACAATGCCGTTAAAGAGAGCTTAAGACGTGTCGAAAGTGCCATTACTTCCTGTCAACTTCACATGCCACGCCAAAAGATTGTTGTCAACTTGGCACCCGCAGACATGCGTAAGGAAGGGTCCAGTTATGACTTATCAATCGCGATCGGCATATTGGCATCCTCTGGACAAATGACAAATGAGCTTCTGGCAGATTATCTTATTCTAGGAGAACTATCCTTAGACGGAAGCATTAAGCCCATCCGTGGCATTTTACCCATCACTTTACAAGCCCTAAAAGATGGCTTTAAAGGACTTATTCTACCCCAAGAGAATGCAAAGGAGGCCGCTATCGTCGGAGGTGTCGATGTGATCGGAGTAGAAAACCTCCGCCAAGTTGTTGATTTCCTAAATCATAAGATAAAAATTGAACCAACGCAAGTTGATATTCAAACGTGCTTTCATACCGGCACGAATAATTACGACGTCGATTTCTCGGATGTCCAAGGACAGGAGAATATCAAAAGGGCCCTGGAAATTGCAGCTGCGGGTGGTCACAACCTCATTTTAATAGGTCCTCCCGGCGCGGGTAAGACCATGTTGGCAAAAAGGCTACCGACGATCCTCCCGCCCCTCAATATGACTGAATCTTTAGAAACCACCAAAATACACTCTGTATCTGGAAACCTGAAAACCAAAGAGTCTCTCTTGACGGCACGGCCGTTTCGTTCTCCGCATCATACCATATCCGATGTAGCCATGGTAGGTGGAGGCTCTAATCCGCTCCCAGGTGAGATTTCACTAGCGCATCATGGCGTGCTGTTTCTTGATGAATTACCAGAATTCAAACGGAGTGTACTCGAGGTCATGCGGCAGCCTCTTGAATCACGGCAGATTACCATATCAAGGGCAAAACTCACGGTGGATTATCCGGCGAGTTTCATGCTCGTTGCCGCCATGAACCCCTGTCCCTGTGGCTATTTCAATCACCCCGAAAAAGAATGCATATGCGGCAGCAATACTGTACAACGTTATTTAAGTAAAATATCGGGACCTCTTTTAGACCGTATCGATCTGCATATTGAGGTGACGCCTGTACTATTTGACCAACTGAGTACGACACGTATAGCCGAAGACAGCCGTACTGTGCGAACTCGAGTCATTCAAACCCGAGAAATTCAGAAAGAACGGTTCGATTCTTTTCCAGACATCCATTGTAATGCCCAGATGAGTACACAATTGACCCGAGAAATATGTCAGATTGATGAGCCCGGAAGAAAGTTACTCAAAACGGCTATTGAACATCTGAGCCTATCTGCAAGAGCATACGATAGAATACTCAAAGTTGCTCGAACAATCGCTGATATGGAGCAAAGTAAAATGATCGAAAATCATCATCTCGCCGAAGCGATCCAGTATAGAAATTTAGATCGGGAAACCTGGGGTGGAAAATTTTAAAACTGAGCCAAACAATGCTTAATAACCCAAGGGAAACAGATAATCGTCAAGATCAGACCCGACAATGCGCCAAAGAAATGAGCATCGTGATTTATACCATCTTGCGCTTTTTTTGACGCCCACACACAGTAACCTAAAAACAAAAATGCAAACAGATAAGCCGGCATCGGTATAATCATCATCACACCAATGGTAATTTTCGGATCGAAAAGAATGTAGCTAAACAGAACCGCACAAATCGCACCTGAGGCGCCTAAACTATAGTAACCGGGGTTATTTTTTTGCTGGATGATTGTTGGAATATCGCTCAAGATTAAACTACCGATATAGATTACGGCAAATAAAATATGACCGTATGGACTTGCTTCTGCAAGTATGCGCTCCAAACCAAATGCAAAATAATAGAAGGTAAGCATATTAAACAGCAGATGCCCCCAATCTTTATGCACAAAGCCACTGGTAAGGATGGTATACCATTTTCGATTACGTGCGATACTATACGGATGCAACATCATTTTACCGTAAAGTTGTTCATGTGAAAACGTATAGATACTGGTAGCGAGCGTAAAAAAGAAAATAATACTCGCAACAGGCATTTCTGTTAGATAATATAATAGCATAGTAATTCCTAGAATCGATCCTCTAAAAGTAAAACGTAAAGTTCTTTTGGTCCATGTGCACCCAAAACCAATCTTTTCTCGATATCAGCCGTCCTGGAGGGGCCGGTAATTGTCGAAATCATTGTCGGGATTTCCTGACCGTAACGCTTCTGCATATAGGCTAAAGCATCCTTTAGATCCCAAACCAATTGTGAAGCTTTGGCAATAACAATATGAATTGGAGGATATATACTCAACCTGCGTCCTGAAGCATTTGCATTACTCACCATAACACTTCCATTACGCGCAACCAATGCTTCACATGAAGTAATGCTCGCATTTGCTGATTCAAAATCCTCCGCTGTTTTTAAAAAAGGGAAACCATATGGACTGAGTAAATTTTGAACACCTTGTTCCCAAGCGTATATATTTTTGATATTATTCTCCTCGGTCAATAAAATCAGATTTTCAATCAGACCGATCTCGCCATCACAATACAGAAACTTGCCTCCCGCAGCAGTCAATTCGCGAACAAAAACAATATCCACCAACTCATCCTCTTCTTTATAAAGCGGCGTTTCTTTGAAATTGGGATGTGGATTATCGTTTTTCTGTAGTAATGCCTGACGTACCCGTTTTAACATTATCTCTTTCGCTGTTGCGTTCTTCACGTTCATGGCGCAAATATATATAAATGCAGCGCTAGAGTGATCTAGCGCTGCAGCATTCAAATTAATTCAAATTATTGGAGGGTGTTTCTGAACTCTGCCCTTCGTTAGATCGCGCTTCGTCCGGATGAACATCCAACGGTAAATCTGTCTGTGGAACTCCACCACCATCAGCACCATTCACAAACTCCTCGTAAGTAGTCTTGGTTTCAAATGGACGTTTACCTAATATCTCTTCCAAGTCCGACTGAAAAAGAATCTCTTTTTCCAATAGCTTTTCTGCTATTTTAATCAAACCCTCACGTTTATCCAGCAATAACTGTTTGGTACGTGCATAGACGTCATTAATTAAGTTACGTACCTCTGCATCAATAAGCTCTGCCGTTTTGTCAGAATACGGCTTTTGGAAAGATGCCTCAGAACTATCTCGGAAGGAAACATTGCCAACTTTATCATTCATACCGTAAATTGCAATCATCGCATAAGAAAGTTGCGTGATACGCTCTAAGTCATTTTGAGCACCTGTTGAAATTCTTCCAAAAGTAATATCTTCAGCGACACGACCACCCATAGTCATACATAAACTGTCTATAAGCTGTTCTGTCGTATATAGGAACTGCTCACGGGGAAGGTACTGTGCATAACCCAAAGCAGCGACACCACGTGGCACAATAGACACTTTCACCAAAGGATCGGCGTGCTCTAAAAACCAGCCCGCAATAGCGTGTCCAGCCTCATGATAAGCAACAATACGTTTCTCTTCCGGAGAGATGATTTTGTTTTTCTTCTCAAGACCACCGATCACACGATCAACGGCATCCTGAAAATCCTGCATATCAATCTCGGGTTTATTTTTACGGGCAGCAATAAGGGCTGCTTCGTTACACACGTTGGCAATTTCAGCTCCCGCAAAACCAGGTGTCTGCGCCGATAATTTTTTTGCATCGACCTCAGCCGATAATTTCAACGGCTTTAGATGCACTTTGAAAATTTGCTCACGGCCAATCAAATCCGGTTTATCAATAGAAATTTGACGGTCAAAACGTCCGGGACGCAACAATGCTGTATCCAGTACATCGATACGGTTAGTAGCCGCTAAAATAATAACGCCTGAATCCGTACCGAAACCATCCATCTCCACCAATAATTGGTTCAATGTATTTTCACGCTCGTCATTACCGCCCATCATCGAGTTTTTACCACGAGCACGACCTATAGCATCAATCTCATCGATAAAAATGATACATGGCGCTTTCTCTTTCGCTTGCTTAAACAAATCGCGAACACGCGATGCACCTACACCCACAAACATTTCGACAAAGTCAGATCCGGATAATGAGAAAAATGGCACTTGAGCCTCTCCGGCTACAGCTTTAGCCAATAAAGTCTTACCCGTTCCCGGAGGCCCTACAAGCAAAGCGCCTTTCGGAATTTTACCCCCTAGATTGGTATACTTACGTGGATTTTTTAAAAAATCCACAATCTCCATAACTTCTTGTTTCGCTTCTTCAAGACCAGCAACATCATTAAATGTGATATTGATCTGCGATTCTTTATCAAACAACGTCGCCTTAGATTTACCTATATTAAAGATCGCACCGCCACCGCCGCCAGCACCACCGCCCATACGACGCATCAAGAAGATCCAGATGGCAGCCAATACCAACAACGGCAACATAAACGTGATAAACCAGCTTGCCCAAGGGTTGGAACGATCATCATAAGTCAACTGGACCTTTGGTGTACCTGGCGTTAATTCCGCTTGCGATGCAGCTAATTTCTTTTCTAAAACATCGGGAGAGGCATCCTTAAAAATATATTGTGGCCCCTTGTCTTCCTGTCCTGATAGACTTGGAAGCGGATCAGCAGCTTTTGTAGCGTCTTTAAAACTTGGGTTATCTTTCCAGCCCTTTTTTAGATAGACCTCCACTTCGACAAGATCATTCTTTTTATAGGCGACGAGACGCTCTACAGCGCCTGTATTCAACATACGTGTCTCAAAATCACTATAGCTAACTTCCTTAGCTGGGCTTTCTCCAAAAACGTACTGTAAGGCAAAAAAACCTAAAAACATGGCAATCATAAGCCACACAAAATTGAATTTTGGCGGTTTCGGGCTTACCTTACTACTCGGGATTTTTTTCATTATATCGTAATTATATTTTCTTTATAAATTTTTTCGTTGAGAACAATTAAGCGCTTTGGAAATGCTGTACTTCTGCATCTCCCCATAAATCCTCGATACCATAATGCGCTCTTTTTTCGGTCTTAAAGATATGTACAACCACATCCACAAAATCCAAAATCAACCATTCACCATTGGATTGTCCTTCTTTATATTGGGGTTCTTGACCAAATGCCTTATAGACTTCTTCTTCGACACTCTTTGCTATCGCATTCACCTGAATGTTAGAGTCGGCATGACAAATCACAAAATAATCGGAAACAGAACTGTGAAGATCTCTTAAATCCAAGCGAACGATCTCGTTTGCTTTCTTTTCTTGCATACCATAAACGATAATTTCTGATAGACGTTGGGACAATTCTGAACTTTTATTTTTACTCATTAAAAAATGTGATAGTTTTGACTTAATATTTATTTAATACTTTCAGTTTGCAAAATAACAATATTTCGGGACTTATCATCGGTCAAAATGCAATATATCTTGACAAAGTCGCCTCTACAAACGATTATCTCAGGGAATTATTGTCAAATTTCAAGCCACTAGCTGAGGGGACTGCCATTTTAGCAGAAGAACAATTTCAGGGCAAGGGGCAGCGCGGAAGCTCCTGGGTCAGTGAACCAGGGAAAAACCTAACGACATCTATCCTCTTAAAGCCTCATTTCCTGCCAATAGCGAAACAATTTGCACTTTCCGCCACAATCGCCATTGCAACCGTCAATTGGCTGAAAAGCAAAACCGAGCAGCCTGTAGCCGTGAAATGGCCCAATGATATTTACGTCAATTCAAAGAAAATAACAGGCATTTTAATAGAAAATAAATTAAAAGGCAGTAAAATAGAGCACGCAATTATTGGCATTGGTGTAAATATTAATCAACTTAATTTTGACACAGCAACAACAATAACCTCGCTCGCCTGCCTGACCGATCGACAGGATTACAACATGAAGGAACTGGCACAGGAGTTATTCCAAGTGATCCAACAGGAGTACCTGAACCTGTATAAGGAGGGCGCTCAATATCAGTTAAACCGCTACAACGCGTTATTGTTTTGGAGAGGTGAAGAAAGACCATTCCTAGTCGACGGCACCAAGAAGACCGGTATTATCCAACAGGTGTCTAATGACGGGAAGCTACTTGTTCTTTTGGAAGACACCTTGCGCGAATTTGATATCAAAGAAATTACACATCTTATTACTTAATCTTTACAAAAAAAGGATAACCCATTTTAGAATTGTCAAACCTTTGTTCTAAATTTGTCAACAGCGTGATTAAACCTTTATTCACCCGAAGCATCAAAGAACAAGAACACACTGCAATCATTGTAGTGAAAAAGGAAAGAACAAATTAAATTCTGATGAAAAAGTTAATACTGTTAATGACTGTGGTAATTTTTGCAGTTACGGGAGCATTCGCTCAGATTCACAAACCTGTAAAATGGACTGTGGCGAGCAAAAAGTTAAATAACAAAGAAGCTGTAGTATATGTGAAAGCTACAATCCAAAATGGATGGCACATTTATTCACAAAATGTGAAAGATGGCGGCCCAATTCCAACTTCTTTCAACTTTGCTAAAGCGGCAGATTATACATTGGTAGGTAAAACTGCAGAGCCGAAACCTAAGGTAAAACACGAAGATGTATTTAAGATGGATGTTGGTTATTTTACAAACGAGGTAATTTTCCAACAAAAAGTAACTTTAAACAAAGGAACTACCACCGTTAAAGGCACTGTTGAATGGCAAGCATGTGATGCATCACAATGTCTTCCTCCAGACGAATATGCTTTTGCTGTGACAATCAAATAGTAAAAATGATTCTACACGGATAAATTAATAAGGCGATTCTCATCGCCTTTTTTTATTTTTGACCATAACATCAGAAATTCATACGCATGTTAAAAAACACATTCATTCTATTTTTAATTGCTTTTTTCAGTCTTTCTTTAACGACAGCAACTTTTGCCTCCGCACAAGATAGTTTAACAAGTACAGAAGGACTTCAATTTGAATCATCACCGGATACAGCTACCGCTGTTGAAGCGGTACCTGAGGATCTAAATTTTACAGCTTCACCTGACACAATGGTTAGTCAGGACAGCAGCAAAATAGCTCCTGTTAAGGCAAACGCTCCCTCCGGGCAAGAATCAAGTAAAAAATCACTTTGGAGTATCTTTATCGCAGGATTAGTTGGCGGCTTCGCAGCGCTACTCATGCCATGTATATTTCCAATGCTCCCACTTACCGTAAGTTATTTTACAAAACAGGCTGGAAGCCGCGCAAGCGGTATCAGCAAGGCACTCCTCTACGGTCTCTTTATTATTGTGATCTATGTCGCTTTAGGAATGATTATTACCATTTCCTTTGGTTCGGATGCATTGAATGCTTTATCCACAAATGGGGTATTTAACTTCCTATTCTTCCTCTTATTAGTTGTTTTCGCCGCATCCTTTTTTGGTGCTTTTGAAATCACGTTACCGAGTTCTTTTGTCAATAAAATGGATGCCAAATCCGACAAAGGCGGTCTCGTAGGGCTTTTCTTTATGGCATTCAGCCTTTCACTGGTCTCCTTCTCCTGTACTGGCCCCATTATTGGCACCTTATTGGTCGAAGCGGCCTCAAAAGGAGAACGCCTAGGTCCTGCAATCGGTATGCTTGGCTTTTCTATAGCACTTGCAATTCCTTTTGGCTTATTTGCGGCGTTCCCTTCGATGTTAAAATCCCTGCCAAAATCTGGTGGCTGGTTAAATTCGGTGAAGGTTGTACTCGGCTTCTTAGAGCTTGCACTGGCACTGAAATTCTTATCAAATGTAGATTTGGCCTACCATTGGAATTGGCTGGATCGGGAAGTCTTCTTATCGCTATGGATTGCCATCTTTAGTATGATGGGCTTATATCTTATTGGAAAGATTAAGTTTTCACATGACAGCGAATTAAAATTCCTCTCCGTACCGAGAACTATTCTCGCTATCATTGTATTCTCCTTCGTTATCTATATGGTACCGGGACTATGGGGGGCTCCCCTAAAATCAATTTCAGCTTTCTTGCCACCTTCGGCAACACAGGATTTTGACCTGTCGGCAGGAATAGCAGCCGCTCCCGCACACAGTGATGGTAAAGTCAAAAAATATGCGGAGATTTTTCACGAACGCGGTACACCAAAAGGATTTGATCCATATTATGATTATGATGAGGCGCTTGCGGCTTCAAAAGAACAGAATAAACCTGTATTGATAGATTTTACAGGATGGAATTGTGTCAATTGCCGAAAAATGGAAGCAAATGTATGGACTGATCCTGCCGTTGCCAAGCTATTGAAGGAAGAATTTATAATGGCCGAATTGTTTGTCGATGATAAAACAGAATTACCTGCAAACGAACAATTCGTTTCAAAATACAGTGGCAAAAAAATCAAAACGATAGGGAATAAAAACAGTGATTTCCAAGCCTCAGCTTTCGACAGCAATTCGCAACCACTCTATGTTATCGTCGATGCATCGGGCACCGTATTGGTTCCAAAAACTGGTGCAAACTATAATATTGCGGAGTACACTGCGTTTTTACAGAGCGGAATTGACGCCTTTAAGGCAAAAAAATAGTCTGTATACAGCAGAAGGTATGCTTAGAGAATAACAGCAGAGAACATGCGATTATTAAATTTGCATTATCTTTAGCTCACACTTAGATGAATTGCAGTTAAAAAAGCGATTGCTTGTTCTCAATAGCGATATTGGCGACTTCTAATAACGGAAATATAATTGTATATACGCTTAAAAATAGCTAAGTTTGAGTACGTATGAGTAACATTAAAAAAATTGCTGTTTTGACATCTGGAGGAGATGCTCCAGGAATGAATGCTGGTATCCGCGCTGTTGTTAGAGCGGGGATCTACAATAATCTTGAAGTATTTGGGGTACGCAGAGGTTATGATGGTCTAGTTAATGGTGAGATTATCCCTATGGATGCTAAATCTGTAGCCAATATCATACAACGTGGTGGTACTATCCTAAAAACAGCCCGCAGCGAGGCTTTCAAAACAATTGAAGGACGTAAGCAGGCTTATGAAAATTTACGCAGCCACGGTATTGATGCCATGGTTGTTATCGGTGGCGATGGTACATTTACCGGCGCATCCAAATTTATCGAAGAATTCGATTTTCCTATCATCGGTCTTCCGGGCACAATCGATAACGATTTGGCCGGCACAGACTTCACTATTGGCTATGATACAGCCATTAATACAGTTATCCAAGCCGTAGACAAAATTCGCGACACCGCCGAGTCTCACGATAGACTTTTTGTGATCGAAGTGATGGGCCGCGACTCTGGTCTTATCGCCGTCCGTTCTGGTATCAGTACCGGTGCTGAAGCAGTTCTGGTTCCTGAGTTCGAGGTAGACTATGATGCGATTATGAAAAGACTTGACAAAAGCCGTAAAAATAAATCATCCCGCATTATTATTGTCGCTGAAGGCGACAAAGAAGGCGGGATGGTGGTATCGGAAAAAATCAAGGAAAATTTCCCGCACTACGACGTTAGATTATCTATTTTAGGACATATTCAGCGTGGCGGAAGCCCTACTTGCATGGATCGTGTACTGGCCAGCAGGCTTGGAATTGCGGCGGTAGAGGCTTTACTACAAGGCCGCAGAGGTGAAATGGCCGGACTGATTTGCAGTGAAGTAAGATTCACTCCTTTTAAGAGCGCCATCAAGCATAACGTAAAAATGAATGAAGATCTGCTTCGTATCATTGAAATCCTTTCGTTGTAAATGATCTAGTTTATTCTTGACTAACAATAAAAAAAGAGTATACATCGTGATGTATACTCTTTTTTTATGCCTTGCGTTGCTAGATTTGTCCAAATTCTTTGGTAAGGCCTGATACCTGAACGGTCATATTCCATAAAGGCATATGAGCATCATATCCTGCCAATTGTTATTTAAGCAAATTATTGCGGTATTCTTCAGATACCGGCGGCAGCTGAATGGCCTGGCCTGCTTTGGCCATCGAGTCCGCAAAATGATTCGTATTGCTGATCGCCTGTTCATACGCCTTAATAACCTGTTCCGATAGGTGTAGGACTTTAGGATCTTTGAGATCAACACGGTATTGATTATTTTCCAGTGTAACATGCTGATAAAAACGATATGCCGCAGCCTTTAGTTGACCCAGCTCCTGTTGTGACAACTGATCGATTCTGGCGTTAGGCGGCAACGTAACATCGATAAATGTCGTGTCTTTAGCCAATTGATCAATCGGGTGATCCAAAGGTATGGCATGCAACGCCTCTAGGTTGACAACAGGAATTCCCTTATCTTGATCGCCACCGCAGGAAGCAATCACCGTCCCCAAGAATATACCCAAAATTACTGTTTTCTTCATCTTTACAATTTTATAACCCCAATAGCGCTGATCACCATGTTTAAATACCTAGGATTCATCATCCCCTAATCCGGCTGTTACGAGGATATAGCGGTTTCACGCAATCATTTGCTATAGCAGCAGACGAAGTTAGCAAATTCATTCAATGTTTTGCAGTCGTCACGCTATTCGCCTTTTAGAGTCGTCAATTAGTTGCGGCGCCAAAAAAGCGATTGGATGAGGACGACTATAAAAAGAAACCCCTAATTGCAGACTCAGTTCACATGAGTATAACAATTAGGGGTTATTCATGCCCAATGGCAACTAAATATCAGTTTACTTTAGCAATTCTGCTAACTTCGCTTCCAAAGCCTCACCTCTTAAATTTGATGCGACAATTTTACCAGAAGGATCAATGAGGAAGTTTTGCGGAATACCACGTACTTCGTACAATTTTACCGGAGCTGACTTCCAGCCCTGTAGGTCTGAAACGTGTGGCCATTGTTGTAAATTATCATCATGGATAGCTTTCAACCAAGCATCTTTTTTACCGGGATTGTCTAAAGAAACACCAAACACGGTAAATCCTTTATCTTTAAATTTATTGAAAGCCGCAACGACATTCGGGTTCTCATGACGACAAGGACCACACCAACTTGCCCAAAAATCCAACAAAACATATTTTCCTCTTAAGGAAGATAAGGAAATATTCTTTCCTGTTGTGTCTGGCAATGTGAAGTCAGGAGCTACGGAACCAACAGCTATTGCTTTCAATTTCTGGATACGCTCAGCCAATTCCTTCCCTTTTTCAGAATTTTTCAGTTCAGGAGACATTTTCTCAAAAGAAGCTACATATTCATTGACGTTTTCACCGCTGACATTCTCAGACAACAAATCCAACGTATACCAGCTTTTTGGGTTTTTGTTAATAAATTCAGCATCTGCTTTTTCCATTTTTTCGGAAATCTCACCAGCTTGTTTTTGTAAGCCTTCGATGAATTTAGGGTCCTGTTTTTGCGTCT
This sequence comes from Sphingobacterium sp. 40-24, assembly GCF_001899705.1. Lineage (NCBI taxonomy): Bacteria > Pseudomonadati > Bacteroidota > Sphingobacteriia > Sphingobacteriales > Sphingobacteriaceae > Sphingobacterium > Sphingobacterium sp. 40-24. The sequence continues at coordinate 360,351 of NZ_MKWH01000021.1, forward strand.
CCGAAGCCGCATAATATTGTTGGTTCAATGCCTCGAACGCATCTGTATGCGGTTTCACAAAAGCCTTGTACTGCGTCAGATCGTCATTAAGCGCCGTACCTGAGACCGTTGCATTTTTAAACCCTTTGGTTGCATCGACTTTGATAACGCCTTTAGAAAGATATAACTGTGCTGTCTCAGGTTGCTTTTGACTATTTCTAAGTTCTGCAAAAGTTAAGCCCTCCGGCGAATAGATCATCATACCTTTTGTTGGTGTAGCTACCTGTCCGTTGAACTTAAATTCGCCTTTTACGACCGTTGCTGAATCAGTCTGACGAGTGCCATTCGCAGCATACTGCATAAACACTTTCGCTTTGTCTGACGTCGTGTTTACTTTTCCTGTAACCGTGAAGCTTTCTTGTGCCATTAACAAGGCTGGTAAAAAGCTTAAACCCATTAATATTCCCTTTTTCATAATTATATACTTCCCATAAATGTAAAACATTTCCGTTTCACTGTCGTCCTATTTAACATTATTTAGCAAAGATGTTACCAACGTCCGGAAGCACCGCCACCACCAAAATCACCGCCACCGAAACCGCCAAATCCGCCACCAGAGCCTCCGCCGAAGCCACCGCCGCCACCTCGGCCGCCACCGCCGCCAAGACCATTCAGCAATGTCCACCAAAAGATATCAGAAGCGCCGCGTCCATTCATCACACGGCCACCACCGCCACCACCTCGTCCACCGCGATTGGAGAAAAGAACAACCAAGACTATCACAATAATAACAACAAACATCACCGAACCTGATCCCTTTCCTTTCGGTTGTTTTGGATCAGCTTTGTACTCACCCTTTGTGTAGGAAATTAAGGAACTGGTCGCATCGTCCACTCCTTTGTAGTAATTGCCCTGACGAAAAGCCGGCTTGATATCATTTTCAATAATACGATATGCAATGGCATCCGGGACAGCGCCCTCTATACCATAACCTGTTTGAATGGTCACCGCCCGATCTCCCAGAGCGACCAACAACAGAATACCGTTATTATACTTTTTATTCCCAATACCCCATTTTTTCGCTAAACGAACCGCATAATCAGAAATATCATAGCCACCGGTAGAATTCATCATAACCACTGCAATCTGCGTAGATGCGGAATCCTCAAATGCCAATAGCTTCTGCTCCAATAATTGCTTCTGACTTGCGGTCAATGTGTTTGTATAATCATTGACAAGCCTATTTGATGTTTCTGGGAAATCTTGGCCCAATACTGTGGCTACCGACAGCAAACAAAGCAACATAGCCATAGCAGGGATTCGAACCCGAGAAAATAATCTCGATACAAATTTCATCCTATAATTCTCTTTTATTCATTTTTATTTGCCTTGAGCAGTTTTCATGCAAATGGCGTTCGGTGAATCCCGAAATCGGGTTTATCACGATCTTTATCAGTTTATTTGTGAGACAGGGAATCGCTTTTCGGGACTGTTTCTGGTCACTTAACAACTAACGGTCTCCAAAAACAATATCATTTGGAAGCTCGTTGATGTCATCGTGTTCACGCGGGAAGAATTTTGCCAATTGTTTACCCGCATGTTCGATCCCCTTGACCAAGCCCTCAACAATGCGATCCACCCGAAACTCCGCCACCATAAGATCTTTGGTACTGTTCCAAAAATCACCTTCTACACGTTGGTGAATTCCCTTATCGCCAATAATGGAAAATTTATGGTCTTCAAGCGCGATATAGATAAGAACACCATTTTTCAATGTAGTCTTGTGCATGCCCAATTTGGAAAAATAATAGGTTGCACGATCATGTACCTCGTCGGGGCAATGATTTTCGACCACTACACGAATCTCACCAGAAGTCTCATTTTCAGCTACATTAATAGCGTGAACGATCTTCTCTTGTTCTTCAGAATTTAATGCCATAGTTTGTATACGTTTGCACTCCAAAACTAGATTACCATACCGGTTATTCCAGATTCAAAGGGTCTAAACTAATTAAAACACGATAAAAAAATGGATGATGTGCTTCTACGAAAGCCGCATCATCCATCATCCTGTTCATTCCTAACAATTTGCTGTTAGAATGATACCGTTGGCGCTTTATCCGAACCCGGGGCCGCAGTAAATGTACCTTTTGCCTTAAATCCGAACATACCCGCCATTAAATTATTCGGGAAGCTACGTACGGTGGTATTATATTGCTGTACCGCTTCATTGTAAGATCTACGTTCTGTTGAAATACGATTTTCAGTACCTTCCAGCTGTGCTTGTAATTCCAAAAAGTTCTGATTGGCTTTCAAATCAGGATAAGCTTCAACAGACGCCAAAAGACGACTCAACGAACCGCTGAATTCATCCTGAACTTTTTGAAACTTGGCAATATTCTCCTCAGACAAGTCATCGGCATTAATCGTCACGGAAGTAGCTTTAGCTCTTGCCTCTACAACAGCTGTCAATGTACTTTCTTCGTGTTTTGCCGCTCCTTTTACTGTATTAACCAAATTTGGAACTAGATCCGCACGACGTTGATACGCATTTTCAACTTGTGCCCATTTTCCTTTAACATTCTCATCTTGTGAGACCATCGTATTGTAGCCACAGGAGTTTAATGATACTAATGCAAATAAACCACATAGGGCGACCAAAAATCTTTTAATTTTCATTGTTCAAAGAATTAAATACTATTCAAATTTTACGGTTACACTATCAAAGCATATACCAAGCTCTTACTAAGATAAGAATATTTTTATTTCCAAATCTCCAAATAGCCAATATTCATTAACTTTGTCCCGGTTTTGGGATAAAAACCCAGCCCTCATACTATGCAAAAAGAAATTGAAATTGCGATACTTCCAGAAAGAATCGAGGACGATCAGTATATTCTACAGCAAGGGATCAAAGCCCTGAAAGTCCAACCTCAACAAGTCAAAGGTTATAAAATCCGTAAACGTTCCATTGACGCCCGAAGCAAGCAGGTTGTTTATCGAGCTCGGGTTATTTACTACATTGACGAGCTTCCTGTTCCAGAAATCTACGAAAATAATTTTAAGTCCGTTAAAGACGGTAAACCCGTTATTATTATTGGCGCGGGCCCTGCCGGCCTGTTTGCAGCAATACGCTGTATTGAACGTGGTCTCAAACCAATTGTAATCGAACGCGGTAAAAAGGTCCAAGACCGTAGACGCGATCTAGCCAAGTTGAACCGGGAAGGCATCGTAAACCCTGAGTCAAACTACTGCTTTGGTGAAGGTGGAGCTGGAACTTACTCAGACGGAAAATTATATACACGTTCCAATAAGAGAGGTGATGTCGATAAAGTACTCAAACTTTTCGTTTCCCATGGGGCCACGACGGATATTCTGGTCAATGCACGGCCACATATCGGTACAAATAAATTGCCGCATATTATTGAGGCCATGCGCGAGAGCGTCCTTGAATTTGGGGGCGAATTTCATTTTGACCAACGTGTCGATGACATTTTAGAATCCTTCGGTCAAGTACGCGGTGTCAAATTAGCCAATGGTGAAGAAATTAAGGCAGATCATGTCATTGTAGCAACAGGGCACTCTGCGCGGGATATTTTCGAGCTTTTTCATCGCAACAATTGGCTGATCGAAGCCAAAGCATTTGCTTTGGGTGTGCGTATCGAGCACCCGCAGGCAATCATTGATCAGGCGCAATACCACTGCCAGGTAAGAAGCGAGCATTTGCCGCCAGCCTATTATAGCCTGGTTGAACAGGTGAATGACCGTGGTGTATTTTCATTCTGCATGTGCCCAGGCGGCGTCATTGCTCCCTGTGCAACAGATTTAGATGAAATCGTTGTCAACGGATGGTCGCCATCCAAACGAAATAATCCGCACGCCAATTCAGGCACCGTTATTCAGATCAACCTTGAGGACGTTGCCAATGCACATAAGGATCCATTTGCATTACTGAATTTTCAGAAAGAGATCGAGCGAAAGGCTTTTGCCGTAGGTGGCGGTAAGCTCGTGGCTCCGGCGCAACGCATGGTCGACTTTGTCGAAGGACGTGTGTCTATGGATCTGCCAGAAAACTCGTACAATCCCGGAACAGCATCTGCAGATCTCACCGAAGTGCTACCTGCTTTTGTTCACGAAGCATTACGCGGTGCGTTGCCCATCTTTGGCAAAAAGATGAAAGGGTATTATACCAATGAAGCCATTTTAGTCGGTGTAGAGTCACGTACATCTTCACCGATTCGGATTCCTAGAAATAAAGAAGATTTACAACACCCTCAGGTCAAAGGACTTTACCCTTGTGGTGAAGGGGCAGGTTATGCCGGCGGTATCATTTCAGCGGCTATAGACGGTATTAATTGTGTTGATGCGATCAATTTAAGTTAATATTTTTTGCTTTTCCTCTTGCAGAATACGAATAAATGCCTTACTTTTGTAACATCAACGCGAAAGTAGCTCAGTTGGTAGAGCACAACCTTGCCAAGGTTGGGGTCGCGAGTTCGAATCTCGTCTTTCGCTCAAAAAAAGCTTCCAAAATTTGGAAGCTTTTTTCGTTTAATAGTGCTCTGTTATTCCCTACATTTCAGCCCTTCAGCACCTTTATCTTTGTTTGATTTTAACTAAAATTGTCGAAAAAATTATTAGCACAATTTAAAGCAAGTACCAAGAATTAGTTTCAACGTTCGTTCCATTTACGAAAAAAGGAACCAAACAAAAGGGACCAAATTCGAAGCTTCCTCGGTGCTTCTTCGGAGCTTCTTCGGAGCTTGTTCGGTACTTGTTCGGTCCTTCTTCGGTTGTGAGCGAACAAATAGCGTTGTAGCTCCGATTAAGATCCGTTGTTATACCGTGAAAATGACGAAGTTGATATCCAAAAATTACTAGGGTTTACCCCACAGCAAACAATGATAACTTTAAGCGCTTCTCCCAATACAATTAAACGCTCTTCCGTCCAAGCAAGAGCAACAAGAAGCAACTTGGCGCTTGATACGAAGGCTACGATGTATTGGTCTATGAAAAAAAATGGCGTTTACTTATTCAGTAAACGCCATATTTAAAAGCTATATGATCCTAAATGGATTTAATTTGTTCTTAGGCTTTCTTCTACAAGCTCTTCAACATATTTGCGAACAACCTCATTTGAGAAACGTGTCGTTACGTCAAATGCAAATGCGTGCACCAACAGGATACGAGCAGACTCTTCGCCAATTCCTCTTGCTCTCAGATAAAACAGCGCTTCATTATCAAACTGACCGATGGTACACCCGTGTGAACATTTTACGTCATCGGCAAAGATTTCCAACTGTGGTTTGGTATAAACCGCCGAATTGTCTGACATCAACATATTATTATTCTGTTGAAAAGCATTCGTTTTCTGCGCATCTTCGCGCACAAAGATTTTTCCATTGAAAACCGCAACGGACTTGTCCTGTGTAATATTTTTATACCATTCATAAGACTCACAATGTGGTTTCAGGTGGTCTACGATGGTATGATTATCGACCAATTGATCGGCAGCCGTTAAGTTGATTCCATATAAATGGCTCTCCACATGCTCGGCATCCAAACGGACGTTGATATTGTTACGGATAAACGAAGCGCCTGGAAAATTACAGTTGTAATTATTGTAAAGGCTGTATTTTTCTTGATAAACCTCTGTATGATTAAAGTAACGGCTTACAGATTCCGCGAGCTGCAAATAATAATGTTGTACTTTAGCATTCTCTTTGACGATAATCTCAGAGACCTTATTGTGTACATTATTTGCGGTACCTTCTGCAGTAATAAAGCTTTCGATCAATTCAAGTTCTGCATTTGGCTCGACAACAATCAAATTACGTGTTTGCGCAAAGAAATCCTCTTTCCCTGTAGCGACATGAATAATCTGGATTGGTTTATCAAGTACAACTCCCTTTTTCAAATGGATAAAAACACCATTGGTAAAAGCAGCCGTATTCAATGCGACCATAATATTGTCTGACTTATCCGCATATTTAGCAAAATGGGACTCAAATGCAGGCTCTGAAGCGGCTTCATCCATTGGAATAACCGACAGTCCCTTTACATTTTCTAATTCACTTACTGCTAATACATACTGACCATTCACCAAAATAATGCGGTAGGCATCCAACTGCGGAATCTCACCTGCACTAAAGTCTAAGCCTTCGATATCCACATCGACATCAAGCGCATAAGGCTTATTGATAATACTGTGGATGTTTGTATATTTCCATTCTTCATTCTTAACGGTGGGAAAGCCTGCTGCTTCGAAACGCTCGAATGCAAGTTGGCGGGCCTCCACGAAAAACGAAGGTTCGTCTGAAACGCCTTGCTCTTTGAAAGCTCCCAACACTTGTTGAAGTAATGATTCTGAAACTAATGTACTCATGTTATTTTTTAATCAAATCGCCAAAATTCTCCTCTAATCCTATTTACTCAGGTAAAAGATTAGGCGTTTTGTGTATCATATTCTTTTAACCAATCGTATCCTTTTTCTTCGAGCTCCAAAGCTAATTCTTTAGGTCCCGATTTCACGATACGGCCATTGTACAATACGTGAACAAAATCTGGAACGATATAATCCAACAAACGTTGGTAGTGTGTAATAACAATAAAAGCATTGTCTTTAGAGCGCAATTGATTCACACCATTTGCAACGATACGAAGTGCATCGATATCCAAACCAGAATCTGTCTCATCCAAAATAGATAATTTCGGGTTCAACATCGCCAATTGAAAAATTTCGTTACGCTTTTTCTCACCACCGGAGAATCCTTCATTTAAAGAGCGGTTAGCCAAATTAGCTGAAAACTCAACCAATTTTTGCTTGTCTTTTACCATTTTTAAAAATTCCTTCGCTTCCATTGGCGGAAGACCTTTGTACTCACGAATATCATTTACAGCCGTTTTCAAGAAATTGATATTCGATACGCCCGGAATCTCAACAGGATATTGAAAAGCCAAAAACAGCCCTTCACGCGCACGGTCTTCAGGGGAAAGATCCAATAAATCCACACCGTCCAATAGTGCGGAACCCTCACTTACCTCATAGGATTCACGTCCTGCTAATACATTCCCTAATGTACTTTTACCAGCACCATTTGGTCCCATAATCGCATGAACTTCGCCAGCTTTTACTTCTAGGTTTAACCCTTTTAATATTTGTTTGTCTTCTACAGACGCATGTAAATTTTTAATGCTTAACATTTTATTCGTATTGAGTATGGTATAATGTAGCGACTTAAACTACATTCCCAATGATTTTTTATCTATCCTACTGAACCTTCTAATGAAATTGCCAATAATTTTTGAGCCTCTACAGCAAACTCCATCGGCAATTGATTTAATACTTCTTTTGCATACCCGTTGACAATTAAACCAACAGCTTTCTCAGAATCGATACCCCGTTGATTCAAATAGAATACCTGGTCCTCACCGATTTTGGAAGTAGTCGCCTCATGCTCTAATTTGGCCGTCTTATTTCTATTTTCGATGTAAGGGAATGTATGTGCCCCACATTTATCACCGATCAATAAGGAGTCACATTGTGTAAAGTTACGTGAGTTGTCGGCATTTGGACCGATTTTCACTAAACCTCTATAACTGTTGTGGCTCTTACCGGCGGAGATACCTTTAGAAATAATTTTAGATTTTGTGTTTTTACCCAAATGAACCATCTTCGTTCCTGTATCAGCTACCTGATGATTACGCGTCATGGCTACAGAGTAAAACTCACCAATAGAGTTATCGCCCTTTAAGATCACACCCGGGTATTTCCATGTAATTGCAGAACCGGTTTCTACCTGTGTCCAGGAGATTTTACTGTTATCGCCCTTACAGATTCCACGCTTGGTTACAAAGTTATAAATACCACCTTTTCCTTCTTTATCACCAGGGTACCAGTTTTGAACGGTAGAATATTTAATATCAGCATCACGCTCGGCAATCAATTCAACCACTGCCGCATGCAGCTGGTTTTCATCACGCATAGGTGCAGTACATCCCTCCAAATAAGAAACATAAGCCCCCTCATCCGCAATGATCAACGTGCGTTCGAATTGCCCAGTATTCTGTGCATTGATACGGAAATAGGTAGACAATTCCATTGGACATCTAACGCCTTTTGGAACGTAAACAAAGGATCCATCCGAAAACACTGCAGAATTTAATGCTGCATAAATGTTATCTGTCTGCGGAACCACTGTACCCAAATATTTTTTCACCAGGTCAGGATGCTCTTGCACGGCCTCACCAAATGAACAGAAAATAACTCCTTGCTCTTTTAATTTCTCACGAAACGTTGTTTTGACAGATACCGAATCGAAGACAGCATCTACAGCCACAACTCCCGCCAATATTTTTTGCTCATCCAAAGGAATTCCCAACTTTTCGAAAGTGGAAATCAACTCAGGGTCAACCTCATCCATCGAATTAAGCTGCGGTTTTGCTTTCGGGGCTGCATAGTAGGAAATCTCTTGAAAATCAATCTCGGGAGCTTTGAAATTCTGCCAAGTAGGCATTCTTAACGTCAAGAAATGACGGAAAGCTTTTAACCTCCATTCCAATAGCCATTCAGGTTCATTCTTTTTTGCCGAAATAAAACGAACCGTATCCTCAGTAAGGCCTTTGGCTGCAATTTCCATTTCGATATCTGTCGTGAACCCGTATTTATATTCTTCGAGCTCTAGCTCTTTTAACAAATCGTCGTCTTTAGTACTCATATTGCGCTCTCACGGTTTAACTAATTTGGGAGGGCTTCACCTCCGCACCTATCGAACTGCAAAGTTACAATTTCAAAGCCAATAAAACAGCATTTAATAGCACCTTACGAAGGCATTTTTAATAAAAAAATGACATTTATCACTCCATTTCATTAAAATGAGCACATTTCAATCGATTATGACAGTCAAATGATTTTGCATCGATTAAAATTATAATTATAAAAACACGATATAGCTAAAATCTATTTATCACCAATAATTTTGTATATTTTTAAATTTCCAAATATAATTTTGTATATTTACAAATACTATTGATTATTAAGACTTAAGATATGCCCTTTGCACCGGATAAAACAGATTTAAAAATTCTTAAACTATTACAAGAGAATGGTCGTATAACTAATTTGCAACTCGCATCTAGCATCGGACTGTCCCCCGCGCCAACCTTAGAGCGTGTGCGAAAACTGGAAAACTCCGGCTTCATCAAAAGTTACCATGCCTTTGTGGACGAGGAGAAACTGGGGCTTGGGATCAAGTCGTTCATACAGATCTCACTCGATTTCCATACCCACAACGCTATTCCTGAATTTGTAGCTGCAGTCAAAATGATACCTGAAGTAACCGAATGCCATCACGTTACAGGCAATTGTGATTTCATCCTCAAGGTTTACGTAAAAGATATCAAAGCTTATGAAGGCGTCATCATGGAAAAAATATCCAAAATACCTTTTGTAAAGACATTCCAAACCATGATGATTATGTCGACCAGCAAAAAAGAACCCATTATTCCTTTAGAATATTAAGCGAGGGAATTAAGCCCAATCAAAAATATCATTACCGGAATCTCGCTCTTGGACGCATTTGCGCCATGCGCGAATCACCGGCAATGATGTTTATCTACTTTAGCTATTAGACAGCAAACGCTTCGCAAAATTTAACCCAAGCCACAACTTAAATCAGGCGCCAATCAATTGGGGTTTTACCATGTGCCGTCAAATACTGGTTTGCGCGTGAAAAATGCTTACTACCAAAAAAACCACGATAGACAGACAACGGTGAGGGATGAACCGCCGTTAGAATAAGATGCTTCTTCGCATCAATGAGCACACTTTTCTTTTGGGCATAACTTCCCCACAACAAAAACACCACATGTTCACAACGCTCCGAAATGGCATGAATAATACTGTCTGTAAAAATCTCCCAGCCTTTCTTTTGATGAGAACCAGCCAAATGCGCCTGAACTGTCAAGGTCGCATTTAACAATAATACCCCCTGCTTGGCCCAAGAAGTCAAATCGCCAGCATGCGGCTCAACAAAACCAGGGATATCATCTTGCAATTCCTTAAAAATATTTTTTAAAGATGGGGGCAAGGCAATCCCTGCCGGAACTGAAAAAGACAGCCCATGTGCCTGCCCGTCATTGTGGTAAGGATCCTGCCCTAAAATAACCACTTTCACCTGATCCAATGGCGTCAGCTTAAAAGCATTCATCACCAGATCTGCCGGTGGAAACACTTTCGTTTTCTGACGCTCTGCTTGCACAAAAGTAGATAACTGTTTCATGTAGGGCTGAGCGAACAAAGGCCTTAATACAGGAGCCCAAGAATCATCGTATTGCTTTTCCATAATTCAAACATAGACAAAGTTGCATATAAAGGCAAATTTATCCGGCTGCCCACCTATTCGGCGTTGTACCAAAGCAAGATTATCAGAACACATCGATTAACATAAAAGCTACCATTTTCTAGAAAAACACATTTTTACAAAATAACAACCTGAACGAGTTGCTTAAACGGTGAAATTAACGGATATTTGCAGAATTAAATTGAATACAAATATTTTAAACAAAGATTTATGTCAAATCTCGTTAGAATCATTATTTGCAGTGCATTGCTTATCGGAACAGTTGCCTTATTCTGGACCGGAAATTGGGGATGGGGAATTTTAGGGATCTTGATCACGATCTTGGGTTTTGTTACTGTATTTTTCCATGAATATATGCTGATTGCGCAATGGCATATGCGTAAACAAAATATGGCCGCAGCTGAAAAATGGCTAGGTAAAATCACCAACTACGAAAAGCAATTGATCCCACAACAGCATGGTTACTACAACATGCTGATCGGACTGATCGAATCACAACGTGCACCTATGCAATCTGAAAAATATTTTAAGAAAGCATTGGCATTGGGTCTACATATGGACCATAACATCGCCTTAGCAAAATTGAGCCTAGCCGGTGTAGCCATGGGGAAGCGCAATAAACGTGAAGCCGAAAAACTTCTTCAAGAAGCTAAAAAAGCAGATAAAAATAAGTTATTAGCTGATCAGATCAAAATGATGAAAGACCAGATGGGCATGATGGACAAACAGCAGATCAGATACAATCGATAATATTGAATAATCAAAAAAAGCTTCGAAGTTATAACTTCGAAGCTTTTTTTGTCAAGAGACAAAATCAATTATTTCTTTAATGAAATAGGAACCTCCAAAAACTCCCCCTCTTCTGTACTGCTCTCAAAGACCAGTTTAACCATAACCGGTTTATCCGTTTTCTTCCAATCCTTTACAACGACCTGTATATCCACAGGCTTATCTTCTTCTAGCAAATAGTGCAGATAATTCTGCTTATCTTCAAATTTAACCAATACATTTCCCATCCGAATCGTGGAAAAGAAATGGGGCTGTTTCTTCTGATCCAACACTTGCGTGGAAAAGGTGTTCATTTTATATTCCCGAGGATTCTTACTATACGATATAGCAAACAAATTGATCACCAATTCATGCTTAGGCTCATCTACGTGAAATTCCTTTACATCGAATTGAATATCATCAACAACCAACAATGAATCTGCCGACTGCGCCTTTACAAACCCACCGACAAGGAAGAGCATCAAGACAACAACATATCTAAAAAAAACGTTCATATCATATTATATTTAAAAAAGCCACGGTCTTCGTGGCTTTAACTATTATTGGATTATTCTTTCAAAATTATGCCCTCAATCGATCGGCAGAACGGATCAACTTTTCATCTTTACGTACTCCGCCCATGGCCAACGCACAGAAAATAATCGAGATAGGCAACAAAAAGAATCCTACGCCGATATTCCCAGCACCCAAAAATTGGTTCACCGTAGCGAGATGAGTACTTGCAGAAGAATATAGCCATACTGCAAATAAGATAATTGCGACAACCTCTACCCAAATAAGCAAAAGTTGGACTTTACGCTTTTTAAATTTAAATATCGTGAACAGGGGAAGCCCTCCTAATAATACGGTGGCCACAGTCTGGAGAATATAACCAAATCCCCCCTCGTGTACTGGCTGACCCGCAGCAACACTATACACACCGGTCACCTTCACATTCTTTCCTAAACCAACTAAATCGCTATAATTAACATAGGGAAATAGAAACAAGCCGAATATGACTAATCCTGCTATCAGCAAATAAACAGTTTGGATACGTTGAATCATAGTTTAATTTTTGTATACCAACAAACTTAGATAAATTGATTTTTATATGCAATATAATTGCGATCGAAAAAACAATCAACCTTACAGCTCATTAAACAGCAAAACAATCAAACCCTATATTTTGTTGGATTTTTTTACACGATACCAAAGGGCTTCATTTTAGAAAGTTTTATCTTTGCGAAAAAAAATACCATGTTATATATATACGGTGCAACTGCTCACGCTAAAACTGCGGTAGATGTAGCAGAAGATTTAGCGATTGAAATTGGTGGTCTTATTGACAAATCATTGCTCATTGAAGATGTATTCGATTATGAGGTTCAACTTCACCATCAAGTAAAAGGCACGGAGGAAGATTTCTTTATTGCAGTCAAGAACCCAGGCCTTCGCCAACGGATTGTATCGGAAAATGCAGACTGGAATTACCAGACCCTCATCCATCCCAAAGCCTACGTATCAAAACGAGCGGAGATTGGTGAAGGCACCATTATCCTCCCCGGCGCTTCCATCGCCCCCGATGTACAGATAGGCAACCATTGCGTTATCGCCGGTTCTGCTGTTATCGAAAGCAATACCATTATTGAAGATTTTGTCAACATCGGACCAAATGTCTCAATCGGAGCAAACGTTCTCGTAGGGCGAGGTTCAGAGATTAAAGCAAATACACGGATCGAAGATGAAGAAACGATCCCCAAAGAGAGTATAATCGCTTAATTAAATCCCCGCGGAGTGAAATTGCAAGTCGTATAGTTTTTTATAATACCCATCAAAAGATAGCAATTCCTGATGCGTTCCAATTTCCTTGATTTCGCCTTTATCCAACACAATAATCTTGTCCGCCTTCTGAATGGTGGACAAGCGGTGGGCAATAACAATCGATGTTCTTCCTTTCATGAGGTTATCGATTGCATGCTGGATCATTTCTTCCGTTTCGGTATCTACTGAAGATGTCGCCTCGTCTAAAATTAGAATCCGGGGATCGTGTACCAAGGCTCGTATAAAAGAAATCAATTGGGCCTGCCCCGCGGATAAGGTTGCACCCCGCTCTTTCACATCATAATCATAGCCCCCAGGTAGTCGCATAATAAAATCATGCGCCCCCACTTCTTTTGCGGCTTCAATGACCTGTTCTCTAGATATCGCTGGATCACCTAATGTGATGTTATTGATGACGCTATCCGAGAAGAGGAATACATCCTGCAATACCGTCGCAATGGTATTTCTCAGATAATCGAGATCATAATCGCGGATATTACGGCCGTCCAACAGAATTTCACCTTTATTGATTTCATAAAAACGGCTTAGAATATTGATGGTAGAAGATTTTCCAGCACCAGTAGCCCCAACTAAAGCCAGCGTCTCACCCGGATTAACGTTAAAGTTAACATCCTTTAGGACCCAGTTTTCCTCATTATAGGCGAACCAAACATCGCGAAACGCAATCTCACCTTTGATGTGTGCAGGTTTCAATGTACCCAAATTTGGGGTCTTTTCATCGGTATCCAACACTTCAAAGATCCGTTCAGCGCTAACCATGCCCATTTGAAGCGTATTGAATTTGTCAATAAGCTCCCGAATGGGCCTAAAGATCATATTGATATACATGATAAAGGCCACCACTACACCCGGAGAGATCACATCACCCATAATTTGTTTGGAACCGAACCAGACCAACAATCCCAAAGCAATGGCCATGATAATTTCCAAAACAGGGAAAAAGATGGAGAAATACCAATTGGTCCGAATATGGGCATTACGATGTTGCGCATTAATTTCCTTAAATTTATCCATTTCCTGCTTTTCACGCGCAAAATATTGGATAATACCGACGCCCGTAATGTGTTCCTGCAAAAAGGTATTTAAGTTAGAAACCCATTTCCGCACATCGATAAAGGCAGACTTCATCGCCTCTTTAAATACGTAAGTCGCTGCCACCATCAAAGGCATCGGAATTAAAACAATCAATGTCAGCTTCCAATCGGAGTAAAACATCACAACCAGAATAACGACCAACTGTAATAAATCGCCGATAATCTGAATCAAACCTTCAGAAAAAATATTGGAAAGAGTCTCCAAATCAGAGATGGTACGGGTAATTAATTTTCCCAGTGCTGTGCGATCAAAATACTTCAGCCTGAGTTGAACAATGTGGTTAAATACCTGAATCCGAATATCACGGATAACCGACTGCCCCAGAGTATTTGTCATTAAGGTATGGTAATAACGGATCAAAGTCTGCAGGATGACCAATGCCAACATTGCAATCAGCATGAGGGACAATCCATTGGTATCGAAGTTTAGGATATAGTTATCCAGCGTATGCTGGATTAGCATAGGTAAAGCGGGGGCTACTGCAGCCAGCAATATCGTTAGGACGACCGATATCCAAAATGCCATATGATATGGACGCATATAGCGACTCATGCGTTTCACCAAATTGATATCGTAGGTTTTACCAGTTATTTTATCTTGACTCACGTTAAATTCTATATATAAGGATATGCTACTTCTGTTAAATACAACCCATGTGCCGGCACGGAAACACCTGCCTTCCCCCGGTTTTTGCTTTGGATAACCTCTTGCATAAATGAAACAGGTTTACCTTTTATGCCTATTTCCAACGATGTACCCACAATAGCACGGACCATATTGCGCAAAAAGCGATCAGCGGTAATATGAAAGACCAAATGTTGTTCGGTATGCCATACCCACTCGGCTCTACGAATATCGCAAATATTTGTAAACACCTGCGTATGAGACTTACTAAAGCATTCGAAATCTTGTTTACCCAATAAAAATTGTGCAGCTTCATTCATCTTTTCAACATCCGGACGATCGCGCATAAAACATGAATAGGGATAGATAAAAGGATCTTTATGAAAATGAAGATGGTATTCATAGGATCTTTGTGTCGCATCGAAGCGAGCATGTGCTTCGGATTCCACTTCGATCAGGCGCTTCACGGCCACATCAAAGGGCAATAGTGCATTGAGCGAATGAATAAAACGATCAGCTTTTTGTAGAATACCCACAGGGGCTGCATCGAAATGTGCATACAATTGCTTGGCATGAACACCTGTATCTGTACGGCCAGCTCCAGTTGTTTCAATGGGTTCCCGCAACAGGGTTTCAAGCGCCTTATTCAGCACTTCCTGCACGGAAATTGCATTATTCTGAATTTGCCAACCATGATAAGCCTGTCCAAAATAGGCTATTTCTAAAAAAAAACGTCTTTTATCCATTATATGCAACAAAGGTACGTTTTTCCAAATGAGCATCATTTCTCCGTAGAACGAATTTGCTCATTTTCCTTATTATTTAATCCTTACATGACAAAACTGTTTGTTTTGCACTTCCTTTCGCTCGATGCTACTGGGCGAGTCATTCGGGATTCAGTGGAACGAAGGTTTCCGCAACATCCTATCAACTTCGTCCCGCAACCACGGTAAGTCCACAGTGAGTCCACCTTTTTAAGTACATTCAATGCGGGAGCACCATGGTCGCCATATGTTCGCACCCCGAACTTATCCCCTCGTTGTGCATAGCATAAAGCTAAAAAGGCTACAGTAGTTCGACCAGATTTTCAAAGGCCATACCCCTTGACGCTTTCAATAAGACCGTGCTGTCCACAATAGGATTTCCGCTGATTGCCTGTTTTGCTTCGGCAGTAGTTTCATAAAATGCTCCACCTTCATAACGATGTGCGAAAAATTCTTTTCCTACAAAAATTTTGCGATCTGCAGGAATAGCTCTTACGTTCTCGACAATTTTTTTATGTTCTTCAAATGATTCTGTCCCCAATTCAAACATATCACCCAATACAATAGCCTTCTTATCCGCTTCAATAATCCGAATATTATCCAATGCAGCAGCCATGCTTGTTGCATTTGCATTATAATAATCGCAGATTAGCGTATTGTGGGCAGTTTTCATAACCTGCGAACGATTGTTCGTAGGGGTATATCCTTCAATACCCCGATTGATTGACGCAGAAGAAACGCCAAAATGCAAACCTACTGCAATAGCTGCAAGAAAGTTTTCGGTATTATAAGATCCTGTTAAATGGGTATCGACAACATAAGATTCGGCCGTGCCTTTCTTGTGCCATTCAATTTGCAAAAGGGGATTTGCCCTAAGAAGCTTTCCAATCACATCATTACCTTCCGAAAAACCATAAGTGACAATGTTGGCTATCTTGCGGGCGGAAGCCATCTCTTTAAGATGTGGGTTATCTGCCTGCAAAAATAATACCCCTTGATGGTCCTGCAGCCAATCGTACAGCTCGCCCTTGGTTTTCTTTACTCCTTCAAAAGATCCAAAACCTTCTAGATGTGCTTTGCCAACGTTAGAAATCAAACCATGTGTCGGTTCGGCAATCCCACACAAAAAAGCAATTTCTTCCAAATGATTTGCCCCCATTTCGATGATTGCTAGCTCAACAGAATTATCTATGGCCAATAATGTCAATGGAACACCAATATGATTATTCAAATTTCCTTTTGTTGCATAGGCCTTGTATTTCTGCGAAACAACAGCGTACAACAATTCCTTTGTCGTGGTTTTTCCATTGGTTCCCGTCACTCCAATAACTGGAATATCCAATTGCTGTCTGTGGTAATTCGCTAGTTGCTGTAATGTTTTTAAAACATCATCAACAAGAATATACGCTTCTCCTTTTCGGTAGGTCTCGTCATCAATAACAACATATTTAGCACCCATTTCAAGCGCTTTCTCGGCGAAAGTATTCCCATTGAAATTGGCCCCTTTTAAGGCGAAAAATAGACTATCTTTTTCAATTTTACGTGTATCTGTTGTAATATTCGGATACTGTTTATAAATCTGATAAAGTGATTGGATATCCATGTTGAGCAATTTGTTGAACAAACTTAGAGAAATTGCTTTTTATATGCAATACAATTACGCTTTAGCAGATCATATTATTCGGGACTTATTCAAAATTTCAAGCAATCTGCGATAGCGAAAACGTGCTTAGAAAACGTAGAAAATGCGGTATAACCCGATTGCCTTAAACGCTACCGATAACGTTTGCGCATTTATTTTATTGAATTTCCTTTAAGTATGACCTGAATATTGGTAATTTCATTGACCATTTAAACAGTTTGGGAAATTCAGGCGACCGTACTTTCACCCCTTTTTGCATTTTTTATGTCCGATTACTTCAGCAATAAAAAGTTTGACAAGCAAAAGAGGATAGAAAACAGATGAACCTACAAATCAATACATTGTATGAAAACTTTTTTAGACGACAACTTTTTATTGAACACAAAAACGGCTGAAGAGCTGTACCATAATTATTCAAAACATCTGCCGATTATTGATTACCATAATCACCTAATCCCGGAACAGATTGCAAATAATGTCAAGTTTGATAATATTAGTCAGGTTTGGTTACATGGTGATCATTACAAATGGCGGGCCATGCGTGCCAACGGTGTCAACGAACATTATGTGACCGGAGACGCTTCAGATGAAGAAAAATTCATCAAATGGGCAGAAACTGTCCCTTATACCTTGCGTAATCCACTACACCATTGGACACACCTTGAATTACAACGCTATTTTGGCATAACAGATGTATTGTCTCCAAAAACCGCGGCCAAGATATATGCAGATACCAGTGCTTTACTGCAACAAGATAGTCATTCTGTCCGCGGACTACTCAAGATGATGCATGTTGAAGTCGTTTGCACAACAGACGACCCAATCGATAGTCTGGAATTTCATCAGCAGTTTGCGAAAGAGCGTGAATCATTTAAAATGCTTCCGGCATTTCGTCCGGATAAAGCAATGAATTGCGATGACCTGCCTGCATTGAACCAATACATCAATAAGCTTGAAGAAGTCAGCAATATGCAGATAAGCAGTTTAAGCGACTACCTCAAGGCCTTGAAAGCAAGGCACGACTTCTTTGCGACCAACGGCTGTAAAGTCTCAGATCATGGTTTGGAACAGATCTATGCTGAAGATTACACCGAAACTGAAATCGCATTCATCTTTGATAAAATTCGTGCAGGCAAAGAAATAACTTTTGATGAGAGCCTGAAGTTTAAATCGGCCATGTTAGTCTATTTTGCAGAATGGGATCATGAAAAAGGCTGGGTGCAACAATACCATTTGGGCGCTTTACGTAACAATAACTCCCGCATGCATCGCTTGATCGGTCCTGATACAGGCTGGGACTCCATTGGGGATTTTAGTCAGGGACGTGCATTATCAAAGTTTTTGAATAAATTAGATAACCAAGATAAGCTAACCAAGACAATTATCTATAATCTCAATCCAGCCGACAATGAACTTATTGCGACAATGATTGGGAATTTCAATGATGGTTCTATCAAAGGAAAAATTCAGTTTGGTTCAGCTTGGTGGTTTTTGGACCAAAAAGACGGCATGACAAAACAGATTAATACCTTGTCGAATATGGGTTTGTTAAGTCGTCTTGTAGGCATGTTGACCGATTCCAGAAGTTTTCTTTCTTTTCCAAGACATGAATACTTCAGAAGATTGGTCTGTGACATCTTTGGACAGGACATCGAAAAAGGAGAAATACCAAATGATATCGAATGGGTCGGGAAAATCATACAGGATATCAGCTACAATAACGCAAAAGAATATTTTGAATTTTAATAAATGAACATGCAGGGTAAAGTTTTAAGCTTTGGGGAATTGCTGTTACGGATCTGTCCGGATATTGAAGACAATTGGATTGAACAGCACCAATTGCCTTTCTACGTTGGAGGAGCAGAATTAAATGTCGCTACAGCTTTGGCCCTATGGAACGTGCCATCATCCTACTTATCTGCGATACCGCAAAATGCCATTTGTGAAGGTATAGATGTCTATTTGAAACGTAGAAACATAGACACATCGGCGATGCAATGGGGCGGAGAGCGCTTGGGCATTTACTATCTCCCCAAAGGTAAAGATCTTAAAAATGCGGGGGTTATCTACGATCGCGCCAATTCATCTTTTGCAAGCCTCAAAGTCGGCAGTATTGATTGGGACAAAGCCTTGAAGGACGTGAAATGGTTTCACTTTTCGGCAATTTGCCCAGCAATTAGCCAGGATATTGCAGACCTCTGTCTTGAAGCTGTGCAAAAAGCACAGGAAAAAGGAATTTTTGTGTCCTTAGACCTTAACTACCGATCGAAGCTTTGGAAATATGGTAAAACACCGAAAGAGGTTATGCCTCGGATTGCCAAGTACTGCAATTTAATTATGGGCAATATATGGGCCGCGCATCAGATGCTGGGCACGCCGCTTGACGAACAATTCTTAACAAACACGTCAGGATACACCGAAGAAGAGTTACTCGCGCAAGCAGATCGAACCAGCCGAGAAATCATTGCTTCCAACCCCATGTGCCAGTATGTCGCCAATACCTTCCGTTTTGACCACCATACCAAAGGGATAGAATACTACAGCACATTATTTGATAAAGACCGTTTGATCAAATCCACAACCTATATAGCGGAAGAGATTTTGGATAAAGTAGGAAGTGGCGACTGCTTTATGGCGGGTCTGATTTATGGATTGTATTCCAACCTTTCGCCGCAGGAGACGCTAGAATTTGCAACAAGCGCGGCATTCGATAAACTATTTATCGCCAGCGATGCAACAACAAGTACAGTGGACGATATTAAAAAGAGATTAACAACATGAATTTAAAAGAGATTGTATTAAATAAAATTATCGAACAAGGAACACTTCCTTTATTCTTCCATCATGATCAGGAAGAAAGTATCGATATTCTACGAACATTATACCGAGCGGGTGTACGCGTTTTTGAATTTACAAATCGTGGCCCCGAGGCGTTGGCTGTTTTTGAGCGCCTTGTTGCAACGAGGGACCTTGAGATGCCAGACCTCTACTTGGGTATTGGCACCATCAAATCGGTGGACGATGCACAACAGTTTCTCCAGGCCGGTGCTGATTTTATTGTGGCCCCCTTAGTGAATCCTTTGGTTGGCTCGCTTGTACATGAGCACCATAAGTTGTGGATTCCAGGCTGCATGACACCGACCGAAATCTACACGGCTCAACAGCAACAGGCCGCATTGATAAAATTATTCCCTGCAAATATTTTGGGACCAGCATTTATGTCATCTATTCGGGATCTTTTTAAAGGTCAGAACTTTATACCAACGGGGGGTGTAGACATCGAAATAGAAAATCTAAAAGCATGGTTCAGGTCAGGTGTATGTGCGGTAGGTATGGGCAGTAAACTGATTGATCCAAAGGACACCAGCAATTTATTCGAAAATACACAAAAAGCACTTGATCTTGTCTCAAAAGCACGTTAAAAACAATAAGATTGCTTGTATGCCTTCCACGAGCATCGTAAAAGGAAGGCATACAGCGTTCATTATTCGTCATTTGAAGCGATAGGTTCAAGAAAAATAAACAATTAAACCCATTATGATTAATACAGAGAAAAAGGGTAATTACCGTTGGGTAATCTGTGCCCTCCTATTTTTTGCTACCACAATCAATTACTTGGATCGCCAGGTATTATCCTTAACCTGGAAAGATTTTATCAGCCCTGAATTCCACTGGACAAATACAGACTATGGAAATATTACCGCTTTGTTTTCTATTTTTTATGCCATCAGCATGCTTTTCGCGGGACGTTTTGTCGATTGGATGGATACAAAAAAAGGTTTTCTATGGGCGATTGCTATTTGGTCCATTGGCGCCATATTACATGCTTTTTGTGGTATTGCAACCTCAGGAATTGTCGCTGGCGAGTGGTTTGTTGGATTTGAAGGCGCAAAAGAAGCTATTTCTCATGTGAACAATGCCGGTTTAATCATCAGCGTTAGTGTAAACTTATTTATTTTCGCCCGGTTTGTATTGGCTGTCGGGGAAGCTGGAAATTTCCCAGCGGCCATTAAAGCTACCGCAGAGTATTTTCCAAAGAAAGATCGTGCATTGTCCACCAGTATTTTCAATTCAGGGGCAACCATAGGAGCATTGGCTGCTCCATTGACCATTCCGGTCATCGCAGCACACTGGGGCTGGGAGATGTCTTTCATCATAATAGGAGCCCTTGGGTTTGTCTGGATGGGTTTCTGGATCTTTCTTTATAAAAAACCGCACGAGAATCCAAAAGTAAATGCGGCTGAATTGGCTTACATTCACCAAGATGACCATGAACACCAAACGGAGCATTCTGCCTTAACAAAACAGCCCAAAACCACCATAGCAGAATGCCTCAAGTACAAGCAAACCTGGGCCTTTGTCTTCGGAAAATTCATGACCGACGGCGTCTGGTGGTTCTTCTTATTCTGGATGCCAGCCTATCTATCAGCCGTTTACGACATAAAGTCTTCTGATACAGCAGGGCAATTGGCCATATTTGTTTTATATGCGATCACCATGCTGTCAATTTACGGCGGCTGGTTGCCGACGTATTTTGTGGAGAAAAAGGGAATGAATGCCTATGAAGGTCGAATGAAAGCTATGTTGCTGTTTGCTTTCGTCCCATTAGTCGTACTCTTTGCACAACCCTTGGGGCATATTTCCTATTGGATACCCGTTATTTTAATTGGTTTTGCAGGTGCGGCACATCAATCGTGGTCGGCCAATATTTTTTCCACTATTGGCGATTCTTTTCCAAAACGTGCCATTGCCACTGTTACAGGAATCGGCGGGCTTGCGGGCGGTGTAGGAGCCTTTATTATCAATAAAACTTCGGGCTGGCTATTCGACTATGCCAAAGAGACTCAACTTGTCTTTATGGGTTTCAAGGGAGAAGAAGCGGGATATTTTATTATTTTTTCGTTCTGTTCAATCGCATATTTAATTGCATGGATTGTAATGAAAACACTAGTACCTAAACTTATTTTAATAAAAAATTAACAAATATTGTAATATTTACAGTATATTAGCAATATCTTTATAAATATCAATCTAAACCACTTTTAAAAACAATGAGCTTAAACTTAGAAGGTATCTTCTACGAGGAGAAAGACATTCCCGCAGAATTTACGCTAGACGAACAGGTCGATCAAAGAGAGTTCCTTTCCAATGGAGAAATGATTTCTTGGACGGGTCAAGTAAACGAAGTATTTTCACCTATCTGTGTAAAGACTAAGGACGGCTTGAAACGTAAGCGCATCGGTAGTTTCCCTGTTTGTACTGAAAAAGAGTCCATGGAAGCCTTGGAAGCTGCTGTAAAAGCATACGACAATGGCCGTGGAGAATGGCCGACAATGAGCGTTGCCGATCGTATTACTTGTGTTGAAAATTTCACACAAAAGATGATTGCCAAGAAGGACATTGTTGTCAAGCTTATTATGTGGGAAATTGGCAAATCCTATGCTGACTCTGTTAAGGAGTTTGACCGTACGGTAGAGTATATCTACGCAACGATCGACGCATTGAAAGATATTGACCGCGATTCTTCCCGTTTTCAGATCGAACAAGGTATTATAGCCCAAATCAGAAGATCTCCACTAGGAGTTGTTTTATGTATGGGACCATTCAACTATCCATTGAATGAAACCTTCACAACGTTGATCCCTGCTTTGATCATGGGGAACACGATGTTGTTCAAACCACCTAAACATGGTACATTATTACATTACCCTTTATTAGAGGCTTTCAAAACAAGCTTCCCGAAAGGCGTTGTCAATACAATTTATGGTCGTGGAAACAAGATCGTTCCAAGTCTTATGCAGTCTGGAAAGATCAATGTGTTGACGTTGATCGGTTCAAGCCGTGTTGCTGACGAACTTAAGAAATTACATCCTAAAGTTAACCGTCTACGCGCAATTCTTGGTCTTGACGCAAAAAATGCGGCAATCATCACGAAGGATGCCGATTTAAATCTTGCTGTTTCTGAAACCGTACTGGGTTCTCTTTCATTCAATGGCCAACGCTGTACCGCACTTAAAATTATCTATGTACACCGCAGCTTGGCACAAGAGTTCCTAAAACGTCTTTCTGCGGAAGTTGCTAAATTAAAGTATGGTATGCCTTGGGAAAAAGGCGTGTCTTTGACACCTCTTCCAGAGGTTAACAAACCAGCTTATCTGACGGAATGTATCGAAGATGCAAAAGCGTATGGTGCAAAGGTGATTAACGAAAATGGTGGACAAGTAGCAGAATCTTTCTTCTACCCAGCGATCGTTTATCCGGTCAATTCTCAAATGAAACTTTACAGAGAGGAACAATTTGGTCCAGTTATCCCTGTTGTGCCATTTGATGACCTTGAGGAACCTATCGAGTACCTGATCGGCTCTTCGCATGGACAGCAGGTCAGTATCTTTAGTAACAATGCGGCTGTTGTGTCGTCTTTAATCGATCCATTGGTCAATCAGGTAAGTCGTGTCAATATCAACTGCCAATGTCAACGTGGTCCAGATACCTTCCCTTTCACCGGAAGAAAAGATAGCGCTGAGGGAACTTTATCCGTTGTGGATGCTTTGCGTTCATTCTCGATACGCTCCCTGGTCGCGGCAAAGTTCACCGAAGAAAACAAGAAATTGTTGAATGACATTGTTAGTGAAAATGAATCGAACTTTTTAAGTACCAAATACATTTTCTAATAGCATTGTCTATAAAAAAAAGCGACACCGCAGGATGATTTAGATCATCTCGCGGTGTCGCTTTTTTTAGAAAATTCAAGGGCCTATTGCGCTCTTTCTTTCTCCTCATTACTTGTATCTTTCTTACGATAGTTGTTTTTTAAATTTCCGAATTTATACGAATAGGTCAATCGAACCACGCGACGATCTTGGTATTGCCTGATACTGGAGTCAAAATCGCCGAAATTGGTTTTCAGATTCTGATTCCCTGTATTAAACAAGTCGCTCACCGCCAGCTTCAACGAACTACGTTGATCTTTAAATGTCTTGGTCGCTCCTACCTCCATATCCCAACGGGCCTTCATATCGTATACATTATAGTTGAACGGCGAGAAATACCTCAAATTGACATTAGCGGACAGACTTTTCGCCAGTTTTAAATTGTGCATCGATGTAGCCTGCAAAAGAAAGGAGGTCCTTTTCAGCGGATAACCACTCACCATGCCATCAAAGTTAAAGTGGATGCCTGTAATATTGTTATTCATGCTCCAAATCTTGGATACCGTAACCGGGATGTTCAGATTCAGATAAGCCGTCAAATTTTTACCTAAATTTTCACGTATAACCCACGTTTGTTTTAGCACCGAATCTTGCCCCATGCTCTCTACAATCGCATCCCGCACATCGTTAATACCCAATGTCACATTATAACGTTGCATCAAGGTATAGTTTAGGGTGAATTCATTGGAAAATTGCGGATTCAGGTAAGGATTACCACGTTCAAAGGTTAGTTTATCAATAAAATAATCAAAAGGATTCAACTGTCGGTAATTAGGACGCGTGATCTTCCTTGCGTAACCTAAGGAAAGGATATGATTCTCATGGAGTGTATACGTCAGATTTGCATTCGGAAAAAGTTTAAAGTAATTCCGTTTCACTTGCTTATTTAACGTAAGCGAGTTCCCGTCAGAAAATGTATATTCTCCCCTCGCGCCGACCTTCAGGCCCCATTTCCCTATGGTATTATTATAGTCTATATATCCAGCGGCGATCTGCTCCTTATACACAAAATGATTCGTACGCTTTTCATTATTAATCCAGGAATTGTTCAAAAAGTCTTCAAAGGTTAAATCGTTATCCGACGTAACGTTAGAATATTTAGCCCCCATCTCAAGCTTGGAGACCTTAGATAGCGGTTGTTCATAATCCAGTTTGGCGACATAGATATCGATTCCGATAGGCATTCTACTGCGTTGGATCTCTTCGGGCGTAATCGCATTCATCTGACCATCAAAATATTGGTTATTATAACCTACGCGTTTGCTGCTTTTGAATTTACTCCAATCCAGGTCAAGGGTAAGTTTTCTGCCATTCGAATCAATTCTAAACTCATTGTTTAAATTAGCGGAGTAACGATCAAATAATTCTTTGAACTGCGATGTTGAAATCAAAAGCGAATCCAATGTTGTAAAAGACTTTCCTACATTGGTTTTACTATCGTTATCGTTGTATTCGATATTATTCGATCCATTAAACTGCACGGTTAAGGTGTTTCTGGCCGATGTCCTTTGCTCAACACCGAAGCGATAGGAATGGTTCTGTTCCTTTTCGTCCAATATCGACCTTTGTTTAAAATAGGTCTTTTCACCTTTATTCTGAATAACACGATCAAGCAGAAGCTTCCGGTGGCTTTTCTCATCCGAATACGCATACGATCCAAATACTGTCGTATTGTTCTTCTTATAGTTTAAGGATAAGGAGCTGTTCCCTCTGAATTTTTCTCCCCTCCCTGCCGTCATGTTAAAGGTTCCGTTAAAACCTTCCATACGATTTTTTTTGAGTACAATATTAATTGTACCCACTGCCCCCTCAGCGTCATCTTTTGCTGCACGCGTAGTAATCACTTCGACGGACTTAATCTGATTGCCATCCGTACTCTTCAAAAAATTCACCAACTGTTCACCGGACATATAGGTCTGCCGACCATCGATGGTCACGGATACACCAGATTGCCCCATCAACTGTAGGTTATTATTGTTATCTAAACTCACTCCAGGAGCCCGCTGTACAATATCTAAGGCATTATTCCCTGCGGCTAAAGGCGAATTTTCCACATTTAAAACCAGTTTACCGGGCTTGCTTTCAACCATCGGCCGCTTACCCTCTACGGCGACCTCCTGCAATTTTCGTGTATCCGTGTTCAGCAGGATCGCCGGGACCTTGTGGTCTGATTTGCTGATATCAAAAACATTGCTCTTATTGGTGGTATACCCGACCATTTTCGCCTCGACATAATAACTTCCAGCTTGTATATCCGAAAATTGGTATTCTCCATTTTCATCAGTAACAACGGCTTTCAGAATGACAGTCGTCTTTGCCTTCATCAGATAAGCAGTTGCCGAGGCCAAAGGCACATTATTTTCTACATGTACTTTGCCTGTAACTTTCACTTGCGCATAGGCAAATGAAGTAATTAAAAAATTTAAGAGTAAGAGGTAAAAATATCTTTTCATTCGTTTATAAATAGGTGTAATAGCATTTACTTTTAATGGTATTAAATAGGCTTATAACACGAAGGTCAGTACTGATTTTCGATTGGTTATAGCGGTAATAATTTGTCTTCCGCCTTCAGGCGGAAGACTTGGTTTATGTTATTTCTTTTTTGTCTCTATGGTAACACCATCTTTTTTGAGATTAATAATGGTATCCCGACGGATGACAACAGACGTATCATGTGCAACTACCTCATTCCCCTCAGTGGCTGTTTCGTCACTGTCATCTGACTTTTCAGGCGGCAAGGCACATTTCAACCCGAGTGATGTGACCACAAACTCGACGTCTTTTACATCATTTAAATCTTCCTTATAGCGATCTCTGCACTCGTAGAATGATATATCTCTTAATTTATCTTCCAGACGAGCATTAATGACCAATTTTGTGCCCACAGGCAGGAATAAAGTAATATTAACTTCTTGATCCCGATAAAGTTCGCCTTCATTCAATTGAAACGCGTTGTCAAATGTTAATGACGTACTATCTTGTCTCAACGCATAATTAATTTTACCCGCTCTGTCTGTTGCAACTTTATAGGAATTTCCTTTAGCCGAATACTCATAACGTACATAAGGTTCTTGCAAAGAGTCAATACGCTCAATTCGAATACGGATATTACGCCTCAAATAGGTTGAAACGTTTTCATTTTTAATACCGATACCACTTCTCACACCATTTTTTAAGCGGATTACCCGAATATCATTTTCATTTAAGTAATAAACAGCCTGTTTTTGCAGCGGTTTCTCTTCGACAATTGTACTAGACTCTTTGAATTCCTTTGCTACCGATGTAGCGTAGTAGATGATACCGCCTATCGATGCCAACCAGACTAAAAACAAGGTGGTTGTCAAATAATTGTTCATTGGTTTTTTCTCGAAGAGAACACGGAGAAGCAAATAGAACAACCCGGCGAAAGGGATAAAAATGGCCAAGAAACCCGCGATCAAAGCGAAAGGTACATCGCTCGGATTCATGAGGTAGAAAGGACCAGAATCGTCCATGACGTCAGGAATTACGTTCACAATAGCCAGTGCAAAGAAGATAAGTCCAATGATCAATCCGATGAGCGTTAACCCGACGATAATAACAAAGAATACGCCGATAACTTTCACAAAGACCTGCAATAATTTAGCAACACCATCTCCGGTGCGGTCCATTCCCCTCGAGAACGAGTCCCTTACCCCGCTCATTTCTTCATCAAAAGAACGTTTGAAGTTCTGAATATTCGGTGCTTCACCACGCATCTCCATCTTATCTGCACGGGTTACAGCGAGCGGCATTACGATCCATAGGATAACATAGACCAATACGCCCGATCCACCGATCACAACAAATAAAGCAAAGAGTAAGCGTACCCATTTCGCCTCAATACCAAAAAAGTGCCCCAATCCACTACATACTCCACTGAAAACTTTGTCATCGGGATCGCGCATCAGCTTTTTCCCTACTTTAAAACCATCTGCATTTGGCTGGCGCTGAAAAGACGCATAACCGTCCTGATCCTCAGACTCGAAATCGCTGACGCTCCCCATTTGCTCGATAACGGCATTAACATCGTCCATATTCAGAACTTCTTTGCTGCCCGCCTGAATCTTCTCGGTAAACATTTCAGAAATACGATTTTCGATGTCCTCCAAAATCTCCTTACTATCTTCCGATTGTCCAAAGTGCTTCTTTATATCAATCATGTAGGAGCGAAGCACCTCATAAGCATCCTCTTCAATATGGAAGACGATACTATTTATGTTGATAATTATTGTCTTATTCATCGTTATTATCTTTAACTGGTTTAGTTGAATCATTGTTTCTACCCACCAATGACGTGTTTACAGCAAACACGAGCTCATTCCAGGTAACATCTAGTCGCGAAAGGACTTCTAACCCTTCTTGGGTAATTTCATAATATTTTCTAGGCGGACCTGAAGTTGACTCCTTCCATATATAGCTTAACAGTCCATTGTTTTTTAGACGTGTTAGAAGCGGATATAAGGTTCCTTCCACAACCAATAATTGAGCTTTCTTCAGTTCGCTGATAATATCGGAGGCATAAATTTCTCCTCGAGAAATTATGGATAGGATACAATATTCAAGTATCCCCTTCCTCATTTGGATTTGTGTATTTTCAGCTATCATAACAATACAAAGATATATGTATTTTATGGTACCATGCAATACATAGTACCATATAAAACAAAACAATATAACTAAACAACTGATTTACAGTGAAATAATTTTTAAATAAATAATATTTTTATTTCTATCAGGAAATTTTTGGATATTTATCGCCATGATTAAAATCTTATTAGACTATAAGTGGTGTTTTATTTGGGCCATAATAGTTATTGTTTTATGCACCCTCCCGGGCAATAATTTTGATGCAGTTCCCGCCTATCCAGGTATGGATAAATTAGTCCATTGTGGGATGTTCTTTGTTTTCTGTACATTGCTATACAACGGTGTAATCCAGCAATTCCATGGTAAACCGACCCGTTGGCTTCCAATCTTTGTCGTTTCCATCCTTGGTTTTTTATTTGCAGGACTGACAGAGTTACTTCAGCTTTATATTTTTACGTATCGCAGCGGTGACTGGTGGGATTTATTTGCAGACAGCATCGGAATCGGCATGGCAGGATTTGCCTATCTCCTAAACTATGTCAACCGACGTCGCAAATAACGTGTTGAATTCGTTTTGACCTGGTCATTACTATTGAAGGCATGGCCTGCTCGTAATAGTGGTTACCGTAATTATTGAAATTCGCTTTATCCGGACGGAGAAGGGTATAAGTTATGGGATAGACTTTCGAACTAGGCTCTTGCCAGCGTAGCAACAGATACCCTGCAATCAACTGCATCTAAGAGTGTCAATGCTGCTGAAACAACCGTTGCTCCCGTGGTCAATACATCGTCAACCACAAGGATATGTACGTTAGCCGGCAACATAGTGCCTTTGTAATCGAAAATATCACTTACATTGTCGTACCGGTCGATCCGCCCCTTACCCGTTTGGCTCATTGTCGCTTTCTTCCTGACTAAAATATCTTCCCGCAAGGGGATTCCCATTGCTCTGGACAACCCTCTTCCGAAGTAAGTGGATTGGTTGTAGCCTCTTTTTCGGAATTTGCTACGGTGCAATGGCACAGGAACAATACAATTGATATCCTGATAGGCCTTTATTTTGATTAATTTTAAGCCGTATAGATAACCAAAATATTCTGCAAGAAAAGGTTGGTTATTGTATTTAATCTGATAAATGAGGCGCTCTACGCGACTATCCTTTTGCAATAATAAGAATGAACAGGCCTCTTCCACAGGAGCTTTCCCCCAAAGCTGTCTTGCGGTATCATTATCCGAGTATTCGTGAAAGTTAGTATAAGGCAAATGGAAATCGCATGCTGTACAGACAAACTTTTCCTGATATTTTAGCACACAGCCGCAACAGCCACATTCCCTTGGAAAAAATATGGCTATAAAATCGCTAAAAACCTTATTTAATTCGGATTTCATCTGGTTAATTCCCTATTAAAGATAGGAACTATCCTTCAGATTATGCTTCGGATTCCTCTTTTTCCTTATCTTTAATTGCTAATTGTCCGCAGGCTGCATCGATATCTTTACCACGGCTACGTCTCACATTCGTGATGATACCTTGGCTTTTTAAATAATTTGCAAATACCTCGATTTTATCTGCTTCAGCGTTCAGGAAATCGGCCAGTGCGATAGGGTTGTATTCAATCAGGTTGACCTTACAAGGAACATGTTTACAGAACTTGGCCAGTTCTTTTGCATCCTCCAACTCATCATTGAAATTGTTAAAGACAATATATTCAAATGTAATTGGGCTCTTTGTTTTCGCATAAAAATATTTGAGTGCTTCTGCCAATGCTTTCAGTGAGTTCTGCTCATTGATAGGCATAATTTCATTCCGTTTTTTGTCATTTGCCGCATGCAAAGAAAGTGCTAGGTTAAAACGTACCTGATCATCACCCAATTTCTTAATCATTTTTGCGATACCCGCTGTGGACACCGTGATCCGCTTGGCGGCCATATTCAATCCATCTGGCGCTGTAATGCGCTCAACAGACTTCATCATATTGGCATAATTCAACAAGGGCTCGCCCATCCCCATATAAACGATATTTGTCAGTGGCTGCCCATAGTACTCTTCGGCTTGCTTGCTGATAAGAACGACTTGATCATAGATCTCATCGGCATTAAGGTTCCGTTTACGGTCCATATAACCTGTTGCACAGAACTTACAGGTTAAGCTACAGCCCACCTGTGAGCTGACACAAGCGGTCATTCGTTCCGGAGCAGGTATTAACACCCCTTCAATGATGTTGTTGTCATAGAGCCAAAAACTACTTTTAATTGTTTTATCTGAGCTGATCTGAGATTCTTTGACTGTAACTGCATTGATCGTAAAATTCGCTTTCAGCTTCTCACGAAGGGGCTTACTCAAATTACTCATCTGATCAAAATCTACGCAAGATTTCACCCAAATCCATTCATAAATCTGCTTCGCACGAAAGCCCTGCTCCCCCAACGCGGTAAGTTGATCTTTGATCTGATCCAAAGACAAACTCCTGATATCTATTATTTTACTTTTTTCAATCACGGTACAAAGATAAGAATAAATAAGTGACAAAAAATCCCGTTCTAAGAAATAGAACGGGACAACTGTTATGTATGTGTTTTAAAATAGGTAGGAGCGAGGTTCAATTAGCCATGAATGGCTTCTTTACTTCCGTACGACTGAATTAGCTTCCCTTCAAATTCCAACCACTCCTTCCAACGCTTTTCTACGTCGACGTCTACGGAATATTTGCGTGCAAAATTTAGAAATGTGGTGTAATGATTTGCCTCAGACACCATTAAATCATAGTAAAACTTCGCAAGATCTTTATCTTGAATATTTTGTGAAAGTACTCTAAAACGTTCGCAGCTACGGGCTTCAATCATCGCCGCGAATAATAAACGGTCAATAAAAGCCATATTTCTACTGCCATCTTTTTTAGAGAATTTCATCAATTGACCGACATAATCATCTTTCCGTTCACGACCCAAGGTATAGCCACGTTCTTTGATGATATCAATAACCATCTTAAAATGTTCCATTTCTTCGATTGCGATTGCTGTCAGCTCATGCACCAAATCTTCGTGTTCTGAGTTGTTGGTAATTAAGGATATGGCATTTGAAGCAGCCTTTTGTTCACACCAGGCATGATCTGTCAAAATCTCTTCTAAATTTCCTTCTGCAATGTTTGCCCATCGCGGATCTGTCAACAACTTTAATCCAAGCATCTTACTCTCTAAAATGATTTACGACACAAAGGTAGCGAATATCTCAGCGTTAAAAAAATGATAATCGCTCTTTAGGCATCTTTATGAAGAGCCTTTCGAATTTCAGGTGCTATTTTCTCACCAAAAATCTCTATAGAACGCAGCATTTCTTTATGCCCAGGGGCGCCCACATCCATATGTGCAGAGAAGCGTGTCAATCCAAATTTCTCCTGTATTTGCAATATTTTATCTACGGCATAAGCAGCATCCCCAACAATAAGGTGTCCTCTGGAAGACCTTCCGAAGTCATATTGTGTGCGTTGGTATGGCGGCCATCCACGACTTGCTCCGATACGATCCATCTGTGCCGAATAAATCGGATAATAGTAGTCTGCTACCTGCGCGTTGTTATCGCCAAAGAACGCATGCATGTGTACTCCGACCTGAAAATTAGCCATATCATGCCCATTATCCTCATATGCTTGACGGTACATGTCAAATAAATGATCGAAGCTTTCATACATCCCGCCGATGATGGCAAACATAACCGGTAAGCCCAACTTTCCGGCACGGATCACAGAAGATGTTGTGCCACCTACTGCAACCCAAATCGGTAGTGATCCATTTTTAGGTCGTGGGAAAACTTCCTGATTGATTAATGGTGCTCTAAAATTACCGCGCCAAGTAATTGGATTTTGCTTATTCAGGCGAAGCAAAAGCTCTAGTTTTTCCTCAAACAACTCGGAATAATCTTTTAGATCATAACCAAATAAAGGGAAGGATTCAATGAAGGATCCTCTTCCTGCCATGATCTCAGCACGTCCATCGGATAAAAGATCGACGGCTGCGAAATCCTGAAATAATTTAACCGGATCGGCAGAACTTAATACCGAAACTGCACTGCCCAATTTAATATTTTTGGTAACGGTAGAAGCCGCAGCCAAGATAATTTCGGGTGCTGCAACCGCATAATCTGCACGGTGATGCTCTCCTATTCCAAAGAAATCCAATCCTACTTGATCCATAAGCTTGATCTCTTCGATAATTTCTTTCATTCTATCTTGTGCTGCCTGGATTTGACCTGTAACAGGATCTATCCTTGAGTCGCCAAACATTCCTATTCCTAATTCCATTTTATCTATTTTATAAGTCATTCAAAAGTAACACCTTCTTTCCCTAAATTATTTGATCTAGGATAAGAAAATGATACCGCACCATACAATGGGTCACAAAAAAATAAAGAGCTGTCTATTTGGTCGTTTACTTGATCTGACCATTAACAAAGTTATACAAGGCTCCTCGGCTAAAAGAGTGCAACAGTATTCTTCGCGACCTGGTCTGCATTGCCACTAAAATGATGCCCGCCGGAGAGGTATTTTTTTGTAAAAATCTTAAGTGTTATCTTCTGTATCGGGAAATCAGCTTCATCATCACCAAGAATAACGCCCGTTTTGACTGCACCCATTCGATTGATTTCCGCGATCACGTCAAGACTCCGTTTTGTATTACTCCGACCCAAAATATCCGCTATATGAATCTCCAAATCTGTTGACACAGATGGTTCCAGCAGGACAACACTCTTTAGGTTCTTCTTAATGACGGGATCCAGGCGATTAATAATAAAAGGAACCGCGTCTGCGCCAAATGAATACCCCACTACAAAAAGATGCATATTTTGCCGTGCTAAGAGTACGTTTTTCAGTGTATTCGAAACATCGGCAGCAATCTCACTCGGGCTTTTCTTCTTCCAGAAATAGGTTTTCGAATCGATCGCTGCCACAGTATATCCTACTCCAGCAATCAGCTCACAAAGCTTGTTAGAGAATGAATTAAATCCACCATCGCCACTCAGATAGAGAACCAAAGGTAATGCAGCTTTATTGTTCCAATATTTCATGTCAATCAAACGCTGTTGTGCAAACGCATGAAACGCCATGCCAGCAATTATTAATAAGGTAGCTATTTTTTTCATCTGTACAGCATCTACATGAAGCTATTCGTTCGGTTTCATTACTTTGACCAGTGCTACAGGAAGTTGTATGAGATCAAAATCATTATCAAATATAAGGTATTTATTTTCCCAAAATGTCGCATACTTCTCTTTAAAGTCGCGCAGGCTATGGTAATGTTTAAA
This sequence comes from Sphingobacterium sp. 40-24, assembly GCF_001899705.1. Classification (NCBI taxonomy): domain Bacteria; kingdom Pseudomonadati; phylum Bacteroidota; class Sphingobacteriia; order Sphingobacteriales; family Sphingobacteriaceae; genus Sphingobacterium; species Sphingobacterium sp. 40-24. Next base: position 394,043 of record NZ_MKWH01000021.1, read on the forward strand.
GTTACCCAATCGTGTTGAGGCAAATTTCATAATCTTTTCTGCGGGACTATCTGTCGCCCCCAACCCCGTCATCGGTACCATGCCCAAATTTAGATAGACGTACTTTTTGGCCTTAGCATACGCAATAAGCTCAACAATCAATGCATCCATGCTACCACCCGGTGCATCAAGAGACTTCCGAATCATATCGTAGGTGCACTCATCTTTCGCATAATCGGGGATGATATTCAGAAAGGCTACGATAGTATTCTGCTCATTTTTCAGTACAACGATATCTTGCAAAATAAGCTCATTTTCGTCAAACATCCCTTGCGAAAAAACCATTTCCTTTTTATCAAATGCGCTCAACCATTCATCAGATATCACTTTCAATTCGGCTATAACTTCTTTCTTTTGCGGTGCCTTCAAAACTTCCGTAGCAAAGCCCTTTTTTTGAATCGCATTCAGCCCGTTACGCAAAGACTTTCGGTCTTTGCCCTCCAACTTAAATGTATCGAGTTCCAATACCGCCTCTTGTCCAATGGTGATCTTTTGCTTGCGCAGGGATGAAAAATGAACCAAACTATTTTCGTCAACGCGGTAATAAATGGCCTTTAATCCATTGGCATAACAATATTGATCAAATTCCTCGACTAGCTCTTCCTTATCCCCCTGTTCACAGACAGGTTCATCCAATACAATGGCAAATTCATTGGCCAAGCGATAGGCGGTAAATCCCTCGGATACTTCTGAGAAAAACAAACTCTTATCTTTTCCCAATTTAAAAAAATCCATGGGAGACTGACCAAACTCAATCAATAATTGTTCTGCACGTTCCAATTCAGATTGGCTGGAGTCTTCATCTGCCAAGAGACGGGGGCGGGCTAACGCATAGATTAGGAGAAACCAGCAAAAAAGTCCAAGTACCTGGGTGATCCGCAGAAATTCTTGACCAAAAACAGTTTGGGGCATCAATTCATCATCGGCAAACAAGAGGAAACTCCGTGCTGTATGATAGATGGATTGTCGCCAGGTGAAGTCAACACCGAAATGCTGTTTATCAATGAAGTAGAAGCTCATTACGTCAAAAAGGCATATGGCTAGGAGAGCGACAAAAAATGTGATAAACCCAATTCGCACCCAACGAATATTACTCTTGATCCGATATTGCTTATAGCTCATGGCCAGTAAAATCAAGGTCAATAAAGCAACCGAAGCTTCTTCATAGTCCAATGCCTTAAACACGTGCCCAAAAAGCGACAAGGCGCTAAACACTACGGCGATCCAAAATGCAATTCGGAAACCTTTGATCAAGTAAGCCGAGGTCACCAACAGCCCTAAGCCTAACACTAACACCATAAATTTGGACGCGTGAATTGCTTCTAAAGGCAAATAGAAACGATCAAGTTTCATCCGGTCGGCCAAAGGAGGCGTCAATACAGATACGAGATTTACCATGCCCAAGAAGAAGATAAGCAGCGCCGGGCCAATACGTGCCAGCAATTGTTTCCCACGCCATGCAAAAGCCAGAAGCCCCAGGACTAAAGGTAACCAAAATTCGAATGCCCGGTAGAGAATTGTAATGCCCAATCCTTCTGCCTGCGAGTAGCCGTACACTTTAAAAATATACAGCATAGTCAACTCTACAGCCCCAAGCCCCCGTAGAAAAGGAGAAACAATCATCAATACCACCGAAACAGTATAGGCAATAGCCGCAGCCTCGAAAGAGTGGTCCAAACCAAGGGCATACATACTTACAAAAGCATGGGCAATGCCACAGCATTCAACGACCATCGATGCCAGCATGGTACCCAACAAATATTTTAGCTTGACCTCTCCTGAGAATATTTCATCGATATTAGAGGCTACAGCAGGAAATTTTAGTTCAACCCAGCGATAGACGCCTTTGTGTGTTCTAAAAGACCAAACGAGCCAAAATACGACGCCCAGAAGCAGCCCCAAAACCACCAATGAGATCCAGGCATCACCAAAATTTTTATTGTGCCAAATCGTATACAATATAACAGGTACACCGATCAGAAAGACCGTCAGTAGTCCGACATAGCCATACAGCGCCCCTGCTTGATGAATTTGCGTCGTATTCAAATTTCTTTTTCGCAACTGCGTCGTTGTATATGCCAAAGAACTAATCCCACCCGCAGGCAGAAACACACTAAGTAAATTTCGCTTGAGGAAAAGATCAATAGCGATTCTCAGGTTAATAGAAAGGCCTATCGCTTTAAAACTCTGCACATACATCAATCCCTGAAGTACAATATAGACGAGAGTAATTCCAACGCCGACCAAAACCCAGGTTAGATTGGCCGCACGCAAATGTGGAATGATGGCAGCAAGCTCTTTTCGTTCATTTCTAAAAAATACAAAGGCCAACAAAATAACCAAAACAGCTATTAGTTCCTTCCAATAGGTCTTTGGTGAAAAATGTCGAATTCGTTGCGCAATAGTTTTGGCCATATAATCGTTTAATGATGAATAACCTTGAGATATAGTATAAACACGAAATAAAGCTAATCGTTTGAAAATGACTAATTGTTAATTTTTCGTCAATTCTTTTCACATTAATCAGTAATTTTCCGGCATGAAAGAGAAAAAGGTTTTGTTCATCGGACTGGTGTGGCCAGAGCCAACATCTTCAGCAGCGGGCTTCCGTATGATGCAATTAATTGAGACGTTTGTTAATCGCTCTTATCAGATTACATTTGCTTCTGCTGCTGCCAAATCGCCGTATAGTGCACCTTTACAGTCTCTCGGGATCCAGGAACAGGCCATCGTACTGAATAGCAACAGCTTTGATGAATTTATTGCGCAGCTTAAGCCCGACATTGTTGTATTTGACCGCTTTATGGTAGAAGAGCAATATGGTTGGCGTGTTGCACAGCATTGTCCAGATGCACTCCGCGTACTTGACACGGAAGATTTGCATTTTTTGCGTCAGGCGAGACAGACATCCGTCAAAAATAACGGTGATTTTTCCTTTCAAGAGTTATTTACCAATACGGCCAAACGGGAAATTGCCGCGATATTGCGCAGTGACCTCTCGTTGATCATTTCCGAATCCGAAATGAAGATTCTGATCGAAGAATTTCGCATTTCACCCGATATCCTTTATTATCTCCCTTTTCTTGAAGATGAGATCACTGCTGCCGATGTGGAGCAATGGAACACCTTCGAAGAGCGCAAGAACTTATTATTTATCGGAAATTTTATCCATGAGCCGAACTGGCATACGGTACAATACCTAAAAACACAAATCTGGCCGCAATTACGGAAGATGCTCCCAAAAGTAGAATTACACATTTATGGCGCCTATGCAACCCAAAAAGTACTACAGTTAAACAACCCAAAAGAGAATTTCCTGATCAAGGGCCGAGCGGAATCTGCTCGTCTGACCATGGAAAGTTACCGTCTACTGGTGGCTCCAATTCAATTTGGTGCCGGTGTGAAAGGGAAGTTTATCGACGCCATGCAGACAGGTACACCATCTGTCACCACGAAAGTTGGTGCAGAAGCCATGAAGGGCAATTTGGACTGGAATGGCTTTATCGAAGACGATCCCGAAACGTTCTGCCGAAAGACTGTTGAGCTCTACGAAAATGAAGATCTTTGGAAAACGGCCCAAGAACATGGTATCCGTATTATCAACGAACGTTATGAAAAACGAAAGTATCAGTCCGATTTTATGACTAATCTATCTTTATTAAAAGTACAGATTGACAGGCATCGTCAACAAAACTTTATTAGTCAGATATTATTGCACCACACGATGCAGAGCACAAAATATATGTCTTTATGGATCGAGGAAAAAAATAAATAGATCCTTAGTTAACTTCCCGCCACCAAGGGGCGTATACGGTATCTAATTTATTCAAATGGATCATTTCCCCTATTTTTGGCGTAAGCAGTGTGATCTGTTCTTTGTTCGCCGTATCGTAAAATTTCTCCATGGGTTCTTTCCAATCGTGCATCGCCAACGCGAATTTAGAAGAGTGAACGGGTAAAATAGCTTTGGCCTTCAGATCCTTCGTTTCAGCAGCCCATTCATCAGGTAAAGAATGGATATAATGCCAGGCATCGTTATACTGGCCATTTTCCAAGATCGCTAAATCAAATGGACCAAATTGGTCACCTATTTTTTTGAAGTGCTTACCATACCCACTATCTCCCCCCAAGAAAATGCTGTACTTAGAAGTTTTTAACACAAAAGATGTCCACAAGGTATTATTCCGTGTAAATCTACGTCCCGAAAAGTGCCTTGCGGGTGTGAAGGTTACTTGAAAATCGGGCGCCAGTTTTATCTGGTCATACCAATCACCCTCGATGATCTGATCGGCCTTGTATCCCCAAGATTCAAAATGCGCCCCTACTCCGAGACCACAGATCACCTGACCGACTTTATCCCGCAATTTCACAACAGTCTCATAGTCCAGATGATCGTAATGATCATGCGAGATAAACAAATAGTCAATTTTCGGAAAAACCATCGCCGCATAGTCGACCGACATCTTAAATGCTTTATTGCTACCTGGTATGGGAGAAGCATTTGAGCTGAATACTGGATCTACCACTATTAATTTTCCATCTAACTTCAATAGATAGGAGGAGTGACCAAACCAAATCAGTACGTCATCTGCGGGAAGATGTGCTAAATCGCATTCCATAGCTGGCAATACACTGATAGGTTTTAAGTGGGGATTCTTGTTGAAAAGGAAATCCCACAACAAAGAGACCATATTCACATCGCCTTTCAACGATGGCGTTACTTCGAGGTTATGAAAAATACCATTTTTAAAATTGGGGGACTGTTTCATACGTTCAAGCCGAGCTCCTTTGAAACTTCCGCCAAACATTGGATGAACAAAATAATAAAGCACGCTACTGATGAGCGCAATCAATAGCGTCGCTAATACAATCCATCCAATCGTTTTCATTAGAAGTTATTCTTCCACATCATCGACTCCACCGGACGGATGGTCTTGCCATTGTATTTTGCGTTACCTTTGGTGTTATAAAATGTCTCGATATCGCCTTCTACAGCAAAATAGATCAATTGTCCAATTGGCATTCCCGCGTAAACCCGAACAGGCTGAGCAACCGAAATTTCCAAGGTCCAGGTATTACAGAAACCGACATCGCCCTTTCCTGCAGTTGCATGAATATCTATCCCTAAGCGACCAGTACTCGATTTGCCCTCTAAAAAAGGAACATGTTTATGCGTTTCGGTATACTCTTGCGTAACACCTAAATAAAGGGTGTTGGGTTCCAAGACGAAACCTTCTTCCGGGATTTCAAAATGCTGAATTTCATTGTGCTTCTTGGCATCAAGTACACGGTCTGCATACGTTGCCAAATATTTCCCCAAATGCACATCGTAGGAATTTGTTCCTAAACATTTACGATCAAATGGTTGAATGACAATGCTGCCATTTTCAATCTCTTCGAGAATTCTTTTATCAGATAAAATCATGTGTATCAAAATAGCAAAAGCATCAGGCAATGCTATACAAATTCAAAAATACAGTTCTCCCACTAATTTTACTTCATTTTTCAAAACAAAAATCTGCGATTTGTTTTTTAAATTTGGGTATGAGTCTAGTGTATCTACGTGAAATTGATAGCCAAACCAAATTTGCAATTTGGCGAATTGAGGAATCGGACGACGATTTACTGTCGAAACTTCAATTGGATGAACGTGAAAAAGCGAAATTAGGGTCTTTCAACAAAGGGAAAAGACGGTTACATTGGCTTGCCACCCGTGTGCTGTTGCGCACCTTATTAAACACATCCCGTTATATAGAATGTCCATCTGATGCAAATGGCAAGCCTTATCTCGCCAATTTCCCCCAAAAAATATCACTTTCACACTCATTTGATTATGCCGCAGCTATGATCAGTACAAAAGGAGAGGTGGGTATCGACATGGAAATCATCAAAACAAAAGTAGAGCGTATCCAACATAAGTTTCTAAAACCTGCGGAGCTTGCATTCATCGCACAGGATGAGAACCGATATGAGCAGCTTTATGCTTGCTGGTGCGCTAAAGAAGCGATTTATAAACTTCAGGGAAATGCAAGGGTCTCCTTCTTGAATAACATGACCATACAACCATTCGACTATCAGGTGCAGGGTATATTAAAACTCGAACTCCACAGCGATCAACATACACATCTATATGACGTACATTACGAGAAGTTCAATGAATATATGCTCGCCTACGCTGTAGAATAGGTCCTTTAAAAAAATAATTTTTCTCAATTTCAATGAATTAGCACACAGACAGCACTTTTTTTTTGTGCTTTTTGAAAAAGCTTCTATATTTGCATCATCGAAAACGATATGGCCCGTTCGTCTAGGGGTTAGGACGCAAGATTTTCATTCTTGAAACAGGGGTTCGATTCCCCTACGGGCTACAAAAAGCGACTTCAAAAGAGTCGCTTTTTTTATTTTAGGAACAAATATTAAAAAAGCAAAAAAGTCACTCCGGAAAATGGAGTGACTTTCAGCTCTACCAGATTGCAAGCTAGACTATACTTGAAGTTGTATTATGTCTAATCTCGGATGCATTTTATAATCCTTTGACATATACTTCTGCTATAGCGGATGAAGGCGGACGATTACTTGCTGTTACCGTACATTTTAAATAACGGGCTTTTGTCGTCGGAACATTCACGGCCAAAGTCGATTTGGGACTGTTTGTTCCGAAATCAATCTTCCCTATTGGATTATATGTTTTATTGTCATTACTAGTCGAAAACTCAACGACTTTTAGGTCATTATTCCATAACCTTCTTGTTAATTCAATCATCATCACATTATATTCCTTTCCAAAATCTATTATGACATAATGCGGTAATGGGGGTTCTCCTCCCATCCAGACATTATGCCAGTAGGTATCGGGATTCCCGTCCAATATATTTTCCTTTTCACCACCGCCAATCCATTCGGAAGAAGCCGCAATTACTTTCCAGCCACTACGGGGGATATCTGGCGGTTGAAAGGACACTGGAACCAATATTGTCGAAGCATCGGGGTTAATACCATTTTTTGAAACAGACTTAATCCGTAAAGGCAACGCATACTCCCCAAATAAATTGGTTGTTCCATCAATAAGTCCTTTTTTCAGAATAGTGTATGAAAAACTCGTTTTATTCTCCTTTTCAGCAATTTTATAAGGCGCAGGTAAAAGCTGATAGGCCGCTTTTGGTAGTAATTTCAACTTCTTATCGTCTGATACCGTTCCGTTGTAATTATCCAAAATCACGGGATCCACTTCAATTTCATAGTCAAGATTCCATTGATTGGGATAATTGGTGACCAATGTCGCTTTTCCTACGACCTGTTCAGCTCCTGTGGGGCTCAGTTTGATCTGATCAAGCTGCAGACCCGGTGAAGTGAATTCCAAAAATGGGTCTTTAACGTTAGGAATCAACAATGTCGTTGCCATTTCAGGTTTCAGCGCATGTACCCCCCCTCCCTCTGCTTCAATGCGGCACGGAAGCACATATAATTCCTTATATTTTCCTTGCAGCACTTTTATGCGCTCAGTATCAAAAGCAACTGCAATATCCTGCAGATAATCCTTTTTTTCAAAGGCTAGTGTTGTATTTGCAATTTTATAGCAGTCAGCAGGAAGCAGCTTATAATTTGTCCCTTGCTGCGCGTTATAGGCTGCTAGGTACGCTTCGTCAATCTTGAAGTTTATCTTTGCTCCCTGTTGTCCAATTCCAGCCTTAACAACAGTTACATTATAATCAAATTTTCCCCAGTCAAATACCGTTATTTTATTCTCTTTGAAATCTCTGAAATAAATGGTGTCGTCGACCATGTTGTTCATTCGATCATCCTTTTGACATCCATTCATCAGGAAAAGTGTCAACAGGAGAACACAATAGGATATATAATTTCTCATCGTTTTCAGTATTATTTAATAAGTACTACCATCCATAGTTCTGTGTAATGTTGATCATCTCGCTCAGTTGCTTTTGCTGTATCGGGAAGAAATAATGTTTGGCCTGAAAACTTCGCTTTCCAGGAAAAACATCTTTGGTCCGTTCCCAAGAGGATTCATAAGAAGTTGCGGCAACATTACGGGTATAATAGGGCTCATTCATTTCTTCCTCTGCAATCATCCAGGTTCTCAGATCGGGGTAACGATGGCCTTCAAATGCCAATTCGACCATTCTTTCTTTTCGCAGCAATACCCGCAGGAGTTCTTTATTTCCCCGAACCTCTGGATAAGCAACTTCCAAGTCGTTCAAGCCGCTCCGTTTACGTACCAGGTTGATATATTTTAACGCCTCCACTTCATCACGAGCAGGTTTTTCATTGCAAGCCTCCGCGTAGTTTAGATAGATCTCAGCCAGACGATAATATGGCCATGCAAACTGCCCCCAGTTACCTGCTTCGATATCATTTGTTGGATCACTCATTCTCCGCCACAAGTAACCTGACTTTACGCAGTCGCCTGTTTTCGTATACGAAGATGTTCCGCCGTCAAAGAATGTCACCTGTCTGGGTTGAGGTTTTGGATTGGTCCAATACATTCCATTTGCCAAAATGGATGCGTAGAAACGTGCATCCCTTCCGACACAACTGTTGTGCGCCTTAAAGGAGGCAAAATTGTCTAACGGATGTACATAGTTATCTGTAAATCCCGTTTCTTGGTATCCTGATTTTTCATCAATTATAGGCTGTCCATTGCTACTGTAACCTGTAATCGGGTAGCGTCCTGAACTTGCCATCGGATAGCTGTCGACCAGTTTTAGCGAAGGTGCATAACCGCCCCAGCCCATCGTCACAACTCGCGGTGGAGCCGTACGGACGTTATAATTGAAGCCGTCATCAGACCATCTTCCCCAAATAATTTCCGAATTCCACTTATCAAAATAAATACCCATGTAGGATTTAATTGCACGTCGAAAAGAGTTCGTCTCTTTGTTATCTTGGTAAAGTGCATACACATTCAGGTCAATCAACGCTTTGGCAGATTTGGCCGCAAGCTCCCATTTATTGGGATCTGCGGTTTGTGGAAATAAGAATTCACCGCTTTTATTCCTTATTCCTATATAAAGTTTCGCTCCGTTAAATAGCGGCCTAGCCATATACAGCAGTAATTCAGATTTTGCGGCCATCACAGCCCCTTTTGTCAATCGACCATACCAGGCTTGATCAGTTATTTCCTGTGGCAATACGGCACTTGCTTTATCAAATTCAGAAACTATGAAATCCACATTTGTCTGCAAAGACATACGATCTACTGTTGTTGGATCAATTTTACTATCGGGAGCACGATCGCCCCATACAAATACAGGTCCATATCTTTTTAAAAGCAGATAATAAAAATAGGCTCTTAAGAAACGGGCTTCGGCTTTCATAATATCTTTAGTAGCAGCACTCAATTCCACATTTCTATCAATATTTTCAATGAAAATGGTTGCCTGATTAATCCCTTTATAATTCTGTTCCCAAGTTGTATAATCCTGGGTTGTCACGCCCCATGCCCCATTCGCAAAGTTAAGCCATGGAACCCAGGCTACCCATGAAAATAAGGCTTCATCACTCAGCGGAACATTTCCGCCTTCACCATTGAACATATCATGTTCTATAGGCAAATAGCCATACACCTGAGCCAGATATTGTTCCGTGGTTTTCCGTTTATTAAAAACCTCTTCTAAAGTCATTTGATTTTCTAGATCCACGTCGAGATATTTGCTACATGCCCCGAGGGAAAATACCAGTAATAGGCAGGAAATCGAGTATATATACTTTTTCATTATTATCTTTCAGATTAAAGTGTTACACTTAAACCAACATTAAATACACGCATTTGAGGATAGCTGCTTCCTGACACTGTTTCCAGTTCAGGATCCCACAACTTGAACTTACTGAATGTGAACACATTTACGCCTTGTGCATAAATACGCACGATTGACATTTTCCATTTTTCCGTGAGCTGCTTTGGCAACGTATAGCCCAATTCTAGATTCTTCAAACGGATAAAGCTCATATCGCGTTGCCATAAAGTGGAAGCCTGAGAGTTATTGGCAATATTAAATGAGAGCCGTGGATAAGTTGCATTTGGATTAGGGTTGTCTGCACTCCAGCGGTGATCAGCGACATCCGAATAGATCTGTCCATAGCCCCAGATGTTGCCAGTTTGACCATATAGAGGTCCTCCCGCTATAATCCGGGATATTTGTCCAACGCCATGGAAAAAAGCCGATAGATCAAATCCTTTCCAAGATACACTGGCGCCAAATCCATAATTCCATTGCGGCATATCTGTATCACCTATCGCTACTTTATCTTCTTCTGTAATTTCGCCGTCTCCATTGATGTCCCGATATTTTACATCACCGGGACGTATCACATCGCCATAGCGTTGAATCGGGCTATGCGCGATTTCCTCTTCTGACTCAAATAGCCCCAAAGCAATTAATCCGCGCTGCTGTCCCCAACGTTGTCCTATTTCAGACTGATATGCCCATCTTGGAATTGGCTTGTCATCAAATAATTTTTTATTTCGATTGTAAGTTAGATTACCCCGGACCTGTATGCCGACTTCCCCCTGGCGATGATTAAATTCCAAGGATCCTTCGGCCCCTTTATTTTGCATCTGTCCAATATTAACATAGGGTTTTACATTAATTCCCACGATGGAAGGCACACTTTCCTGAAGAATGTAAATTCCATCACGTTTCTCCGCAAAATAATCGGCCTGTATGGTCAATTTGTTGAAAAGGCTTAACTCAACCCCGATATTACGCTTTAATGCACTTTCCCAGGCAACCAGTGGATTCCCCGGATAACCGGTTGCTATACCCTGAAGATAATTTTTGCCACCAATGCCGAAAGAATAGCCACCATCGAGCTTCATTTCTGAATTGTAAGCAAATCGACGTGAACCACCGATTTTATCGCTACCAATCCGACCAATTGATCCCCGAATTTTCAGAAAGTTAACGACAGGCAATAGCGACTTAAAGAACGCTTCATTACTAATAACATAGCCCATAGCCAGGGAAGGAAAGAAACCAAAACGTTTCTTTGGCGCAAAGTTCTCAGATCCATTGTAGCCAAAGTTACCTTCGATAAAATAGCGGTCCTGGTAGGAATAGGTCAAACGTGAAGCAATCCCCGTATTACGATAGGGGAATGCTGCGATATAATCCCGTTCTGGAAAGTTATTTGTCCGCTCGCGCATGGAGAATAAAAATAGTCCTCCGACGCGATGCTTGTTTCCAAACAACTGGTCATACATCAGGGAACTTTCAAAATTAGTCGCACGCTCTCCCGAATGATAGTCGGCTAAAGCAAGATAATCGCTGCCATTACCGTTATCTTTTAAAATAAGATTCCCTTCGCTGTCCCGCGGTTTTGTTTTGTCAACATAATAGGTGGTTGGTGCCTTTCTTTTGTCTAATGTCGAAGAGTTCTTTGCATCCCAGGAAAATTTAACATTCGCTTTTAAACCGGGAGTTATCAACTCCGAAAAATCTTGAGTGATACCAATCAACGACTGCGCATTATTCCAGAAATCCTTCGAGAATCCAGTAGTATTGAGCGAATAATAGGGATTTTGTCCTCCTTGTGGCTGTGCATAGGCGCCATTTGAAAACTGGGTAGGTGTTGCCACTGGTGTGGTGTGGAGCACAATATCATACATATCGCCCAAATTTACACCTAATCGGTTTTTTGTTTCGTATTGATTGGAGAGGTTTAGGTTTACTTCAGTCGATCGAGACAGTCTAATATCAACATTCGATCTAAAATTAATCCGGTCGAAATTCACAGATGGATCATAATTCGATGTTTTTCGAGGCTGAAAGATCCCATTCTCTTTCATATAAGAACCCGAAACGTAATATTTAATAAAATCTCCTCCTCCAGTCACATTTACATTCAAACGTTCATTTGATGTTCTCTTTTTAAAGATCTCTTGCATCCAATCCACATTTGGATAGACATCTGGATCTACTTTATTCACATATTTATTTATCTCTTCTTGTGTCAATGGGGCTTTTCCAGAAGCTTCAAAATTGATATCGTTATAATAATCTAACCATTGAGCAGCATTTGCCAATTTCGGTAGGACAACAGGTTCCAACATACCGCGCTCAACACGTGCATTGATACTCGGTTTAACACTTTTCTTTCCCCTTTTTGTTGTAATGATCACAATACCATTTGCTCCCCTTACGCCATACACGGCTGTGGCAGTTGCATCTTTCAAGACAGAGAATGACTCGACATCCTCGGGGTCTACGAGGTCCATGGGACGTTCGATCCCGTCCACCAATACCAGTGGACCGGTCCCCCCCGCAAAACTGCTCACCCCACGTATCCAAAATGACGTTGCAGAGCCGGGCTCTCCCGAACCTTGAACCGTAACAACGCCCGCCATCTGTCCCGCCAATGCGCTGCTGATCTTAGCAACGGGAGTTTTTAATTGTTGTGGAGAAACGCTACTAATTGCACCCACTACGCTAATTTTACGTTGCTTTCCATAAGCAACAACTACAGCTTCCTCCAGATCGCTTACCGCAGGCTCCAAAGTGATCTTCAGCTGATTTGACGCACTAATATTCCGCTCAAACGACTGAAATCCTACGAGCGAAAACTGCAGCACCTTATGCTGATCTTCAATTTCCAAGGCAAATTGCCCCTGCGCATCGGTCTTCGTTCCAATAGTTGTCCCCTTAACCGAAACCGTGACACTTTCCAATGGCGCTCCCTTCGTATCAGACACAACCCCTGTTATTCTACGCCGCTGCAAGAACACCGCGGTGCTGGAAGCAACTTGCGGAGAACCCACTTTGGCCATAATCAATACCGTGTTCAGATTCAATTCGTAAGTCAGGTTTCTTTCCGACAGAAACTCTTGCAGGACCTCTTTAAAGTTTTTGTGATTTGCTTTAATGGTCACTCTTTTCTGTTTATTAATCAAACTGTTATTGTACAAAAACTCGTACCCCGTTTGTTTTTGAATCTCATCCAGGACGTCCACCAAACGTCCATTTTTTATATCCAATGTCACTTGTTGACCAAAGCTAGATGCATGAACATGCACCATGGAGATGATGAGGATTAGTATGCATACTTTCATCCTGATAAATGCTTTTACAAAGAATTTTTGTGTAAAAAAGCAACTTTTGCTATTCCTTTTATACATTTGTATAGGTTTGGTGTTAAATGGTTTATAACTCAATTAGGTTTATTTAATTGCTAAACTACGATCGGGAGTGTTGCGAGCACTTCCGATTACTTTTAGCTCAAAGTCTCATTGTTACATAACAAGGACCCTCCCATCCTGAATTTTAAATTTATAATTGGATATTTTTTCCAGCTGCCGGAGTAAATCCGAGAGCTTTTTGGTCCGCTTTATCATCCCCGTAAATTTATCGGTGGACGATGAATTCACCTTCACTTCTTTGATATCATACCATTCGCCCACTTTTTGCAAGACAGTCTCAATATTATCTTCTGTAAAGCGGAAGAAGCCATCCCGCCAAGCGAGAACCTCTTTTAGGTCGGCTTCCTGTACGGAAATTTGTTTCGTATGCAGATTGGTTTGTGCTTGCATTCCAGGGCTTAAAATCTGCTGATTATGCCCCGCACTTACAGCAACCTTACCTTTGATTAAAGTGGTCAGGATTTTAGTTTTGCTGAGATCAGAGGCAATATTGAATTGTGTTCCCAACACTTTGACCTGGGTTTGTTTCGTCTGAACAATAAATGGTTTTCTACTGTCATGAGTGACATCAAAATAAGCTTCACCATCCAAGGATACCGTTCGGTTATGTTCATCAAAATGTGTTGGATAGGTCAAGCTCGCGCCCGAGTTTAGTTGAACTTGTGTGCCATCAACCAACTTCACGGTCAATGCGCTACCTTTTGGACTCAGGAAAGTTCTCATCTCAGATTTGCCCTCGACATTATTTTTAACTTGATATACTACTGTACCATCTGTTGCTTTAATGATGCTCAGACCGTTTTTATCCAAGGTTTCAGGATGATCTTCTGAAATTGAATATTGGTCACCATTGGAAAGTTTAAGTATAGGCGCACCGTTTTCTGGCAAGGCGATTTCCCTTGGTGAGACGGCTTGTTGAGAAGTTCCTTCCTTCGCGCTTTGTTGGACCAGAAACAGAATTGAAAAACAAAAGACAACAATTGCGGCAGCAATCCCCCCCCATTTGATGTAGCGCAGCTTTGATTTTCTTTCATCTCCTATCTCTTTATGATGTCCGCCTATTCGACTTGAGATCTGATTTAAAACCTGATCCCTGTTAAATAGCTCCGAGCGTTCAGGAACTCTTTCGCCCATACGTTCAAAAAGATCGGAGAACTCAGCTTCTTCCAGCTGATCTAATTGATCGAGCATCTCTTTCAATTCCGAACGAGAGATTGTATTCCTAAAATAATGGGTTAGCAAATAGCGTAGTCTTTCTTCTTGCATGGTCAAATTGGTTCGTACTTTCTAAGTATTTATTTCAGTACACCGCAAAAACAGAAAAGGACTACAGGAAGAGATATTTTTTTTATTTTTTTTAGATCCTTATGAAATTGTTATAGGTATAAAATTTCCAATGGAACTTCAGTCCAACTGTTTAGCATATCGATAAGCAGTTAGGAGGATTCCATCAATCCATGAAATCCTTTTCAAAAAAAATAGAAAAATAAGGATAATAGCCGATTTCGTCCAGAACGGACTTGTTTTAAATGTTTCGATGCTCTCGCAAGATGGTTTTTTACTGTGTTCTTAGAAAGATTGAGTTCCGCTGCGATTTGATTGTGGGGTATTCCTTCAATTCGACTTAATGTAAAAACAAGTTTTTGTTGTTCAGGAAGTTGAGCAAGGTAATTTTCTATTTCATCGGCAAGTTCCTTTCGTTCTATTAAACCATCGGCCCTATCCGAATGATGTTCAATATGGTAATATAGAAGCTCAAAGGCCGAATGAGAACGTTTGATGCTTCTTAGTTTATTGAGACACTCTCTTTTAGTCAATACATAGAGGAACGGCCAGAGATCCACATCCTGTTTTATAGTTTCTCTATTGGTCCACAGTTTCACGAAAACTTCCTGCACAACATCCTCGCTCCAACCTGTATCTTTCAGCAAGTGAAAAGATACATCGAAAATGCGGTCTGCATATCGTTCGTAAAGTTTTGGTAAAACAGCCTGCTTCCCTATAGAGAGCGCTTGGATCAAATTGGCTTCATCATTTTCTTTTCTCATAACTAAAGCTCCCAATCTTCAGTTTATTGGTCATTGTGCTTTTCAGGTAACAATTAGATTACAAGGTCAAGTTAACAATTATTTCTACATATTAATCAAGCATATTAAATTTTTCCAAAGCGATCTTATCGTTAATAGATCGCTTTAGGTTCGGATTTTTCCTGTGCTTCTTTGTAGCGTAATACCTGCGATAGTATAGCTGGATTTTCGATCACTTTAGGCCTAAACTTTGTACTGTTCATATACGTTAAGATAGAGCCCAACAGCTGTCTTGCAACGGGTCTGTTGGCTAGATCTGCCTCCAGATCAAACGAAGCAATCATCAGTTTGCCCGCTCCGACTGTCCCTTCAAAAAGAGATGCTAATCTCCTATTATTAGCAAAGTTGTCAATGAGCTCTACAATTGCATTTCCGCCTTTGATCTCATCCGTAATTAGCGTAGTCGATTTAATTTGGAGATCCCACCATTGCCAGTCTGTGTGATTATCTGTTGGGAAATCGGCAAATACAGGGTGTTTAGGGTCACAAAGCAATCCCATGGTACCGGCCTGTTTTGGAAAATGTACGGGGCTCCAAAAAACAGGAACGAACTTCCCTTCAATACCGTTTATTTTCTTCCAATCGGGATTTAAAAGCACCTTTTTCCCATCTTTCAGCAAGCGCATCGCTTCCGCCAGATCGCGCGTATAACTCACGTCCCCAAAATCAACAGCGAGCTGTTGAGGGTATACCCAAATATTCCAATGATTTTCATAGGATGTACCTTCCAGTTTAAGTTGAATCGTCAATTTCTTCGCCTGTCCAATTGCTTGTAATGGCACTTCTAAATGCCCCACATGCCCTTGATGTCCCTTTCCAATGGTCGACTGGAAATGTCCTTGTTCGATTATTTTCCCCCCATCCTTCAGGAACCAGCTAATCCCCTGATTCTTCAAAACCTCCTGACCATAATTACTCACATCGATAGAAGCTTCGAACGTTTCATTGTTGGTATATACAGCTTTCGCAAACTGGAGCAAAGGCACGACAGGAGCGCTAAATTGTCGAAATTCTGCCGCAGGAAGTATATCTTTACTGTCCCAAAAAGCATCTAATAAGCCTACCAGCGCCGTTCCCTGACCTGGGAAATCATGAAGATCAAGGAGCTGATACCCGCTGATACCAGGTGTCTTCAACGCTCTTTCCATCTCCTCCTTATATAGAATAGCCGCCAATTTTCCTGAAGACATCGTATATGCTTTGGCCTTATGTAATAATCCCTTTTGTTTCAGATCTTCTGCTACAGAAATGAAGTTTAGCGGTTTTAAAACACCTTTATATTTTTTGATTTCGGCGAGATTTGGATAGACAGCATATTGTCCAATTTCATGCGTCACGACCGGAATCGAAATTCCTTCCAAAGAATTGCTGTAATTTTTATTGAATGTGGGTGCTTCGCTATTAAATACACCTTGTCCCCGTACCCAGCCCTTAGCTGTCCACTGGGTAATCAGATAATCATCATAAGGTTCTTCCTTCACACCATGCCCTTGCTGGAATGTAAAAGAAGTTGCCGTATAAAGATGCCGTCTGTCTTTCTGCTTTAGGTGTTTTACCAAAGTATTCAGCGCATTGAAATCACCACTCAACTCATTACCCATACTCCAAAAACAAAAGGACGGATGATTTCCGTAAGTCTGCATTATTCGATCGGCCTCTTCATAGAGAAAACTCATCACTCCTTCATCTTTACCAATATTATTCTCCCAGATTGGCAACTCAATTTGAAGATAGAATCCCAATTCGTCGGCAACAGCAAAGGCCGCCTCCGGAGGACACCATGAATGAAACCGGAGATGATTTAGCCCCCATTCGCGCGCTGTCAGAAAGACTTTCCGCCAACCGGCCTTATCCATTGGCGGATGTCCCGTTAACGGGAAAATACTGCATTCCAATGTTCCTCTCAAAAATAAAGGCTCACCATTGACTTTTAGGATTGTCCCATCAGTAGAAAGCTCACGCATACCTATTGAGGTACACAACGTTGATACGGCATCTGCAGCTTCCAATTCCAGACCGATGTCATACAAATGCGGCGAAAATTCGCTCCAAAGTTTCAGTCTATCCCCAAGAAGGTAGCTTAGGTTGATCGTTGAATCCCCTGGCGAGAGCTGAATAGTTTTTTCAACCGGTGGTAGGGAACCCCTATTGTCTTTTACCGCTATTTTCAGTTTACCGACAATGCCTTTTGCTAGTTTATTACGGAGATTGATCTGCAGATTGATTTCCTTCTTCGCTAGTTTAGGGCTAGCGTACACCGACTTCAGACGCACCGCATCATAGGCCTGAATAGCAATCTTTCCAAGAATACCATTCCAGATAATTTGGGTGTGATCGGTATAAGCATGCGCCATATCATCAACGCTGATTGGAAGCTTCTTTCTGTTATCTACGCGGATTGTCAACCGATGTTTCTTCCCAGTTTTCAGAAGTGAGCTTAGGTCAAACTCATGCGGACTGACAAGGCTACGTTGCTTTTGGACCACTGCTACCCCGTCGATCCAAACCATGGACTCCCAAAGAACACGCTCGAGGGTTAAGATCATCTCCTTACCAGCCCAACCTACTGGAATTGAAAGTTCCCGTGTATACCATGCTGCCCCCACATAACGATGTTCTCGCGTTAAATGCGAAAGCTGAGGTTTGGCAAGAGCAGGTGTCAACGTATTTAAGGTTCCTAAACCCGCATCATCTGTTGTTCCTGGTAATTTGATCGATGTTTCGAACGATTTACCAGCCCAGCCCTGATCGATACCGACATCTTCGGGATCAAGCCGAACTTTCCACTCACCTGCAAGGTCAAGCCGATTTAGTCCATCTGCCGAGACCATGTAACTTTGAAATAGAATGACGAATACTATGATATAGCGATACATACGAAATTAATTCTTTAAAGAAGTTTCACCTAAGAAAGAATGCATGATAGCCTGGCTCCCCTGGTGATTGGGATCCAACTGCCGAACTTGTGCAAAATAATCCATTGCCAGAGCACGATCCCCATTCCCCAAATACCCCAATCCCATGACATACAGACAATGTATTTTATTCTTATCATCCAGATTTTCCTCCCAAATATCCATATCAGGTAAGGAAACTGCAAAATAATCTATTTTAAAGGGCTTGTCAATAAATAACTTTCCATGATCTATTAAACATTGAAAACGTTGCTCAGCTCGCCCTGGATCACCAAGCTCATGCCAGGCTAAACCTTGATAGAATATCTTATCTGGTTGTGGATCATTATAGAAAAGGGCTTGCTGGGGTTCATCAGCACCTTCTGTTGCTTTATAGAAATAAACCTTAGCTTCTTCTTCCCGACCCAATAAACGATAGACAAGCCCTTTATAATAGTGAATGTCGTTTTCCTCCATGGTAATCAGCTTACCTTCACCAAGATTATGTGGATAATAATCAATTGCCTCTAGCAAGGAAAGCGCCTGCTGCAGTTCACTCTGCAGTATCGATTTTTTGGCCAATTCCAGCTGAGATATCGTGTACTGACGAGAGACCTTACCTTCTCCTCCTTCCCAGGGCTTAAACTGCCGGGAAGCAAGCAATGTTTTCGCGCACTCGTATTCGCCCAACAGATTAAACAGGGTGATCCGCTCCAAGAATAGATCATCTCTAAGCGTCACCAAATCCGGATATCGATCGAGTAACGCCAACCTCTCTTTGTAAGGACGGCCCTCCTTCTTGTAGAGCTGATGAAGCTCCATGAGTAAACGTGCATCAGTTTCATCCAATGAAAATGCCCGCTCCAATAAAGTCACGGCTTCCTTCTTCTTACCTATCCGATTATAATAAGCTAAAGCCAGATTGCGAAAAACGGTAGGAAACTCTCCATCCAATTGGATCGCATGCTGCCAACAGTCTGCCGCATCCTGATGCTGTCTTTTTCCATACCAAAGATTGCCCAAATAATACGAGGCTTTTGCGTCAGCACTATTTAAACCGATGGCATGTCGGAGAATTGCAATCTCTTCCAAACGATTTGGAAAACAATAGGTAGGATCCATAGTCATGGCCTGATCACAGTAACTCTTTGCCCTGTCGCGCAAGCCTAACTGGGTCGCAAAATAACCTAGTGTATAATATACCATAGGGTATACTAAGCTTACGTCTTCAATGGTTTTTTCCAGCAGTAACGATGCTTCTTCATACAGACCGGCATGCGCAAAATCCAATGCGTACTCAATCACACTATGAATATTTACACGCGCTAAATCGAGAATAGGAGAAAAAATGGATTCTTCTTTATTTAACAGGTACCATTCGAATCGACAGCCCATATTAAAGGGATCCAATTCCATTGATTCCTGAATAAATGCTAAAGCGGCATCTTTTACCCCAAGTTTTCTTAAAATAGAGGCCTTCAGCTGTCGTCCTTTGTGGTGATACCAGTTTCGGCTCAATGAGTGATCTATTTTTTCCAAAGCAGCTTTCCAATCGCCTCTCTTTGCATCAATTTGTGCCAAACCAAAATAGCCAGAGTCCTTCCAGGCTGCATTCCATGTTGCTTTGTAGAAAGCTGAATAAGCTCCATTCAAATCCCCAGATAGTTGCAGAGCTACACCTAGGTTGTAATAAGGTTCTCCATCATAAGGATTGGGATTACGCTCCGTAGCGCGTGCGATAGCGGTCTCAAAATAAGGAATAGACTCCTTTATCTTACCGCTTCGCAACAAGAAAACACCCATTGCATTATTACATCGGATATCGTTCGGTTCACGTCGCAGCGCTTCCTTATAATAATCCAATGGATTATAAGTTGCATGTCGGTACTGTTCCAAATGCTGTCCCATCAAAAACAATTCTTCGATAGAACGAATATCTTCGGGTAGCAATGCTGCCTGTGCTGGTTTGGGGATGTCTTTAGCATCCTTTGCCTCCTCTTGCTGGTAGACCAATATTTCATTATTATTTTTATCGTACACAGTCAATAGGAGTTCGGTTGGATCACTGTCCAATCCAGCAACACTTTGGGTATAAATATTCCGAGGAGAACAGTCCGTTTGTTCGTCCAAATAGATTTTACCTGCCGTATTGCGTAACAAAATACGTATACCTTCATACGTCCCCGTTGTATATAAGACAATGCGAGCGGTCTGCTCCCTAACCTCCATATTGAGCACCACATCTTTTGTTGCATTTTTCACCTGTCCGACTTCTGCGTAAGGCATAAAATACTGAGACCAGGATTTCACTTCATAGGGTTGTAACCAAGCAAAATCAGGCTGATTATCGGTATATACACCGGCCATCAATTCAATGTACGGTCCATTTTCATCGGTCAAATTTCTATCCCAGGCGACACCAAAATCACCATTTCCCCAGGTCCACTGTTTTTTCCCGGGTGAAATGTGATGATCGGCCACATGCAACATCCCCGCATTGGTCGCACCGGCCTCATAGCCGCCAACGAAATTGTATTTCGATTGAATGGCCATATAGGAGGTCGGAACAGGAATATTCTTGTATTGTGCTATATCAACACCAACTGAGTAGTCGTACTTGTAGTAGGTCCCCGTAGCAATCGGAAAAGAGGAAACCTCTCGCTTTCCATGATCAAAAACGGCATTGACATCAGGAGGGAAGACGGAAAAATAGTCATCATTCACAACAACAGCCGGATTGGCCCACCACAAAAAGGTTTGTGGCAATGCTGTCCGATTATACACCTGAACCTTGATTTCTAGATATGCTTTGTCCGGATGCAATGTAAACCCCTGTATGGCCTTCATCCGAAACATACGTTCGATTTCGTTGCACCAAACCGTAATGCTTCCATCGCTGTTCTGTTCGATTAAATGCTCTGTTGGCATAAAAGTAGTCGGCCGATGATGCTGTGGCCAATTAAATTCAATCCCTCCCGAAATCCAAGGGCCAGTAAGCCCTACCAAAGCCGGCTTGATCACTTCATTATAATAAACAAAATGCCGTTCTCGGACTTTATCATAAGCCATATGAACCCGCCCACCTAGGGCTGGAAGAATCATCACCTTGATATATTCATTTTCAAGAAATAGCGCTTGATAGATCTTATTTCGCTTCTGATCGCTAATTTTCTCTATGATCGGATAAGGATATACTACCCCTGAGCTACCTTGATATACGCGTTTTTCAGCAAATATGGGATTTTTCTCCATTGTTCCAATCTCGTATGTTGGAATAGCAACCTGCTCCTCCCATGCTTTTACGATCCCTTTTTGGTCCACTGTTGATTTTATGAGGTAACGAGTCAATTCTGTCATTTTCTTAATACGCTAATAGGTTTATATAGGTCGAGTTGATTCAGTTGATTATCCGGGCGCCAATTATCCTTCCAGTTCTTGTTCAATTTCTTCTAAGCTTTTTCCTTTGGTCTCTTGCAATCGGCTCCATAGAAACAGACAACCGATAAAACAGACTCCACCATACAGCCAGAATGTACCAGCTGCACCCAGGTTTTGATTCAGTAGAGGAAACGTATAGGTGAGCACAAAACATGCAATCCATAATAACGATGTTGCAATCGCCATGGCCTGCGCCCTTACAGCGGTAGGGAATATTTCGGCGATAATTACCCAAGTTACAGGAGCCAAGGTCATCGCATACACCGCAATTCCGGCCAGTACAAGGAGAAGCACAAAAATGCCGCTGCAATTGAAATAATAACATGCTCCTAAGGCAATATAAATCACAAAAAGGCCTGCTGATCCGAAAAGCATCAATGCGCGACGACCAATTCGATCAACCAGGTACATGCCAATGAATGTAAAAATGACATTGATCACGCCAGTGATAATAATATTGAAAAGCATCCCCGAAACCGTATATCCAGCAGCTGTAAAGATTTCCTGGGCATAATTAAAAATAACATTAATCCCACACCATTGCTGAAAAACCGCAATAAAGCTTCCTAGCAACAACAACCGTAGCAGCTTCCCCTGAAATAAATTTCTCTTTCGGGATTTAGCCTGACTTAGTTCAGCCGCCTCGGCAATAGAACGTATATTTTCTGCTGCATACTCCTCTCCACCCATGCGTAAAAACACACGTTTTGCCTGTTCGTGCTTCCCTTTTGTATATAACCAGCGCGGACTTTCAGGAATCAGGAAAAGTAGCAATAAAAAAATGACTGCCGGGATCGCTCCTGCCCAAAACATCCATCTCCACCCCTCTTGCGCATTCCAGGTTTCTAGCATAGATTCTCCGGCTAAAACCGGCTTTGCAATGAGCCAATTGACCACTTGTGCTGCAAGGATGCCCAGTACAATGGTCAACTGATTGATCGATACAAATTTCCCTCGACTTTCTGCGGGGGCGATCTCAGCAATATACATCGGTGCCAAATTAGAGGCTACACCAATACCTATCCCGCCCAAAATCCGATAGATAATAAAAGTGTCCAGTTCGGACGCCATACCGGTTCCCACTGCAGACATTATAAATAAAATTGCAGCAGTATAAATCAGCGGTTTTCTGCCATAGCGATCGGCCAATCCCCCCGAGAGTAGTACACCAACGAAGCTTCCCACAATCGCCGAAGACATGGCCCAGCCCTGCAAGGCAGGATCGGATTCCAAATGAAAATAAGCCTCATAAAATGGCTTTGCACCACCAATAACTACCCAATCATACCCAAATAGAAATCCACCAATAGCGGCCACAAAAGTGATCAATAGCAGATAGGTCGTCGCAGTCTTTTGCATAAGAGTTTACATATTTAGATTTACTTAGGTAAAATTAATGGAATACTTGGGGAGAATCATGTAAGTGAACACGATAAACATGTAAAATATTACTATTTTTATACGAATAACCAAAAATAAGCTCGATCTATGAAACAAAACCAAGATGTCATCGCTGAAGGATTCAAAGGAGAAAAGGCGATTGTCCTTCCCTATGCCGTATGCAATTACCTGACAAGCAACAACATCACATCAAAATTACACATCACACATATCGGCTATTATCCCAATGCTAAAAAACACTACCGTGATCGTCAAGAAGGATGTAAGGAATATATTCTGATTTATTGCGAAGATGGAAGCGGTTGGATAAAACAGGATGAAACAACGCACAACCTTAAAAGAAACGATTTATACATTATCCCGAGAGATAGCGCTCATTGCTATGGAGCAAAATCAAATGACCCCTGGAGCATCTATTGGATTCATTTCGACGGCACAGATGCAGTTCTTTTTCAACATATCATGGGCGAAGTGATTCATATAGATGACGCGGATTCAAACAAACATGCCAACCGCATCCAGCTCTTCGAGAGCATCTACAAAAACCTGGAAATGGGGTATAGTCCAGAAAATTTGGAGTATACGAGTTTTTGCTTTCAATATTTTTTAGCGTCCATTCAATATCAGGCTCAGTTTAGAGAAGGTAACCGAATTCAAGTAGATAATATCATACAGGACATCATCATATTTATGAAAGACAATCTGGAAAACAATATCAACTTGGATGATATTTCAGCACATTTCAACTATTCCAAGTCACATCTTATTAACTTGTTCAAGCAGAAAACATCTTACCCACCCATGGTGTATTACAATCAACTCCGTATGCAAAGGGCTTGCTCCTATCTGCAATTTACACTACTTAAGATTAAAGAAATCGCATTCAAACTCCATTTTTATGACCCCTTTCATTTTTCAAAAGCGTTTACACGGGAGATGAAAATGTCGCCACAGGAATATCGCAAAAAATATCAAAAATAATGTCGGTTAAAGCTTTCGGATTCAGATTCATGAGCCATCTTAACCAATGCCGCAAAACGATTGGCGCTCAACCCGAACCTCCTTCCTTGGTCTTATGTTACCTCTTCATCGATACTCAAACCTGACAATACACGGCGTATGGCGTTTCACGAAGTACAGCGGCATTATTCAAAATTGGGTGTCCTTTTCGCTAAAAATGCGGAAACACCTTCTTTGAAATCTTCTGTTCCAAACAGATGTCCGAAAGCATCCATTTCCACCTTATTCCCATTTTGTTGTTTATCTTCAGCAGCGTTAATAGCAGTAATAGCATTTGCCACTGCAACGCGAGAGCGCGTAAATATCTTATGGAGTATTTCCTCCGCACGGGCAATTAGTTTATCCTGTGCGATCACCTCATTGACCAATCCTAATTCATAGGCTCGCTGCGCGTCAATCATATCACCCGTTAAAATCATTTGCATAGCCTGTCCTTTTCCGATCAACTTGGGTAAACGCTGCGTACCACCATAACCCGGAATCAGTCCCAAAGAAACCTCCGGCAGTCCCATTTTTGCATTGTCAGACGCTATACGAATATGGCAGGCTAAAGCCATCTCCAGCCCTCCGCCTAAAGCATACCCATTTATAGCAGCAATAACTGGCTTAGGAGAACCTTCAATAAGGTCCGAAAAAATAATATGTCCTCGTTCACTGAGCCACCGTGCTTGAATTACAGATAAATCCATAAATTCCTTAATGTCTGCCCCTGCAGCGAATGCTTTAAGCCCAGCGCCTGTCAGGATAATACCTCTTACGTGGTCATCGGCATTGAAATGCATGAAGATATCTTGCAATTCGTCAAGGGTTTCCTGATTCAACGCATTCAGCTGGGGTTCGCGATTAATGATAACATAGCCGATGCTATCTTTAATCACATAATTTAAATTTGAATATTGGACCATAATTGCTAAAAATTAAAATGTAAGGATGCTGTAAAGGTATCAGAAGGTATGCCTTCACCACCACTATAGCTTAATCTCTTTTTATACTCTAATCTAATCAATTTAAAGATATTATCCACCCCCACTAGCCCTTCTACATACGGTTTGTTACGCACTGCTTTTGTTTGGATAATACCATTTTTGTCCGCTTCAAACTGAATATTTTCGGGCGTTACAAAGGGGTTGTTGGCATCGCTTAACTTTCCATAAAAAGCCTTAAATCCCGTCACTTCACGCCATTTTAACCGCCTGAACAACGGAATTCTATTGAAAAAGAAACCATTCCAGTTGTGGTAATAGGTCAGTTTCAAAAACTGGTCTGAAACAAATTCCGAGGTAGCCATCAAGTCAAAATTCACCAACGGTCCCTGCTTATCTCTATTGACATCAGGGAGTTCCAGTAAGGTATAAGGCAGATGTTTCCCCCAAATTCTTCCTCCTGAAAACTCAAAATCCGCCTGCCCCGCTGGGGATAAAAATAGTCGTTTGAAAATGCTAAAGCGTAATGCATCATAACTATAGTCTGCGCCCCAAAATCCTTTCAGTCCTTTATTATATTGCAGGGTAAAAATGGGATATTTGTTTTCTACGGTTCCTCTGTCGAGATTATGATAAGTAAATTCTTCATTCGGAGCCCAACGTAAAATCAGCTGTAGGTCATTTGTATTGACTTGTCGGACAGTATCAGGTAAAGGTAGGCTATTAATATAAAACAAGTCAGCGCGCGGTTGTCTGCGGGTATGCGTAAACGCCGTTCCTACGCTAACATGGTTCCCAAATTCGATCAGATGATCGATACGATAGATATCATTAAATTGCCATTTATTAGGCCTGTTTTTCCCAAAAGAACGGAAGAAACCATCCCCTTTTAAAAAACCCAAACCTCGCCCCGGTTCCATGACGTCATGCTGTACTGTAAAGCGTAAATAATTTGCCGGAAACTGAACAATACGTTCTCCATTTAAAGTAAATGCCGTACTCAGGTAGTACTTTAGCTCTTTGTCCTTATCGCCATAGGCTGTGTATCCTTCAATGTAGGCTTTTTCCGAAAATAAACGCGTCGTCCGACCACTCAGGCGCACACGATTCCCCTCGTAATTATTGCGGCTATAAAGATATTCCAGTGGACCAAATTCAACTTTCCCGGCATTATAATATCCCTTTGCTAACAAATAACCCAATGCGACCAACTGATTAAAAGAACGCATATTCTGTACCGAATCAACCTTTTGATAGGCTCCTAATTCAGCATGGCTTAACGGAGTTGGTCTAACCCCTACAATGGGTACCTTCGGTGCGGACTGGAGGAGATACCTCTTTTCAACTGGTACACCAGCAAAATTCTCATTCGAAATAGAATCTGTGCGATATCCCAGGTATTGGGTTTCCCTGCGTCCATACAATACATCTGACTTGCTCCCACCAAATAACATTTTTAGATCTGCACGAACAGGGAGCATGCTACCATTTTTAAATTCACTATAGCTGAGATCTATTTGCACGTCATTGATCCAATTGATATTTGCAGAACGTCCGATATTCAAAGTTGCGCTATGAACAGCATACCTTGTATCATCTGAGATCAGAAGATCACCGTAGAAGAGCAGGTCAATAGCCGATTTACCTTCAAAATGGAGCTCAATATAATCCTTGCCTTCGATCTTGACCGTATCTTGAATTTTGTACCTATAAAACGCTGTAGCACCTGCAGCAATTGGGCTCAAGACTCCTTTGTTTGTGATCTGAATTGTATTATCATAGAGATCAACATCACGGAGTATCGTTTGAAACCGCGTCTGCCAATTGTCATTGTTAAAAAAGCGTGGATTTAATTCGGTCTGGTTGTGGCTGATGACAATCTTCTTACTACGATCTGGATTATGGGATGAATAGACATTTGCATAGTTTTCTTCCAAATAAAAGGGTGCAATGGTTTGCCCCCGAAAAGCGGTAGAATCTATATTTTCAAAGAGGAATCGGAATGGTTTCGGAAATTTCTTCGCTTTATCTTCAGGATTGACAAAACCAAACTGCGTCTTTTCATACTCATCAAAACGAATTTCAGGTATGCGGGTGTAATGATTTTGTGGTCGATGTGCAATAACCTGTTCAATCAGTGCTATAGCAGGATCTTTGGTTTTTTTGTTTTTTCGATTGACCACGACCTCCTCTAATGTGTTATTTGAGGCAATTAAGTGCACGGTCAGCATTGAATCCTGTAAACGACGAACATCCACCGTACGCCGCTCATACCCCACCGCTCCAAAGACAAGCTGTCTGTATTTCTTGATATCCAGAATCTTAAAAAACCCAAGGGTATCGCTGCTACCACCGCTATCTCCATCAAGCCAGTTAATTGAAACCCTTGAAATACCCTTGCCTGTTTGTGCATCAATGACCTTTCCACGAATAAAGTCCTGTGCAATTACTTTTCCACCCATACAGAAGAATAGTAACACACTTAAAACACGAATCGAAAAAGATTTAACACACACTTTAAACGCCATCTGCAATTTGATAGGATTTCTTTTTTACAATATACAATTTGTATGCAAGAGTTATACCAATAAAAATAAAAAAAGCACAGCGAAATCGCCATGCTCTAATAAACAACAAGTATTTTAACAGAAACTTTATATTAATTTTAAAAGGCAGTCTGGATATACCCCAATTAAGATTGTAAGCGCTACGGCAAGGAATAACACAAATGAATAATTCCACTGTACATTGACACAGGATTCGTCACTGTCTCTAAAGTACATCGCAACAACAACCTTCAAGTAGTAATACACTGCAATTCCTGCATTGATTACAGCCAATACAAGCAAAACAATATGATAATTTTCCATAACAGAAGAAAACATCATAAACTTACCGATAAATCCAGCTGTCAGTGGTATACCCGCAAGAGAAAGCATTGCTATCGTGATGGCAAATGCTAGCAAAGGATTTCGTTTGCCCAGGCCATTGAAAGCTTCAAAATGTTCAGAGCCGGTCGTTTTCTTGACTAGGATCAATCCTGTAAAAGCAACAATGGTGGCTAGAGAGTAGGCAAGGCCATAAGCAAAGATACTATTAGCCGAGGTAGCCCCAACTGCTACAATCGCAAATAACATATACCCGGCATGCGAAACGCTCGAATAAGCAAGCATACGTTTGAAGGAAGACTGCATTAATGCAGAAATATTTCCAACAAATAAGGTGAGAATGGCGATCACTAAGAAAACCGGCGTCCAAAAATCTTGTAAAGGCAATAGACTATAACTGAATAAACGTAACAATCCAGCAAAAGAAGCAACTTTAACCACGGTGCTCATATAACTCGTAATCAATATCGGAGCCCCATCATAAACATCTGGTGTCCAAAAATGAAAGGGAACAGCGCCCACTTTGAACGTCAGTCCTACAATGAGAAGCAATATACCCCCATAAAACAACGGTGAAATTGCCTGCGGGTTATTGACAACATAGTCTTTGATTTCACTTAAATCAAATGATCCTGTGGCACCGTACAAAAGGGCAATACCAAACAATAGAAAGCCCGTAGAGAAAGCCCCCATCAAAAAGTACTTCAATGCAGCTTCATTTGATGTTTTGTCTCTTTTACGTATACCGACCAAAATGTAAAGTGCTACAGACATAATTTCAATACCTAAAAAAAGCATTGAAAAATTATGATAACTATTCACAAGAACAGCACCTGTAAGGGAGAAAATTAATAAGGAATAGTATTCCGCAATTTGTCCCTCCTCATCAAAATAGCCCTTTGAGATGACAAAGATGCACAAGGTAACTGCGATACATAAGATTGAGAAAGCAATAGCAAAATGATCAAAATGAACCATCCCACTATAGAGCGGTCCACTGGTCGAAGTCCAATCATTCCATAAAAAACCAATAGCGACCAAGAAGCCAAGAATAGAAACAGGCAGTAGCATAGATTTCATCTTGAATAAACCAAGATAAAGGACGACTAATGCTAATATCGAAAGTGTAATTATTGCACCCATACAATTAAATATATCTATTATCTGCCTAAAAATGTACTTAAAACTTCCACGGAACCTGCAGAAAGGTTCAATAGGAAATTAGGAAATATACCAATATAAAGGATCAAGACGGAGACTACTGTCAATACAATAAGTTCCGTTCCTTTTACATCTTCAAATTGTACAGTTTTTTCGGTCGTTTCCCCCAACATCGTTCCTTGGTAAAGCCTAAGGATATAAACTGCGCCCAGAATTAAGGTTAAACCCGCGAAAACAGCAAACCAAAATCCATACTGAAAAACGCCTTTCAATAATAAAAACTCACCAATGAATCCATTCGTTAATGGTAAACCCACTGCCCCCATACAAATAATCATAAAGAAGATGGCCAAACGAGGCGCCTTGCTTGCTATTCCGCCAAGCGCTGTGAGACTACGTGTCTGTGTGCGCTGCTGTATAATATCCAACACATAAAAAAGCCCGATCACAGAAATACCGTGATTTAACATTTGAATAGTTGCTCCACTCAGGCCATTCGTATTCCATGTGAAGACACCGGCACTAATTAAGCCAACGTGGGCTATTGACGAATACGCGATCAATCGCTTCACATCGTCCTGTTTAATTGCGATAATGGAAGCATAAACGATCCCAATAACGCATAAGATCATTGCAAAATGCCCATACAGCGCAACACCAGTTGGTGCGATAGGCAATAGCCAACGCATTAAACCGTAAACCCCCATTTTGAGCATGATACCTGCCAACAACATCGTGCCCGCTGCAGGTGCGTTTGTATACGTATTGGGTTGCCAAGTATGAAAAGGAAAAATTGGTATTTTGATGGCGAAAGCAAC
Source organism: Sphingobacterium sp. 40-24 (assembly GCF_001899705.1). Classification (NCBI taxonomy): domain Bacteria; kingdom Pseudomonadati; phylum Bacteroidota; class Sphingobacteriia; order Sphingobacteriales; family Sphingobacteriaceae; genus Sphingobacterium; species Sphingobacterium sp. 40-24. The sequence goes on from NZ_MKWH01000021.1 coordinate 423,862, forward strand.
AAAAAATGCCCAAAATAACCACCGCTGCGTATTTTCTCCCAAATCTAAGGCAATAAATGAGGTCCATTCAAAATCACGGTTGGGCACTTGTTGATAGAGATAAAGAATACCGATCAACATCAAAAGGCTACCCAAAAAAGTATAAATAAAAAATTTCAAATTTACGCGAATACGATCTCCTTCACCCCAAAGCGCGCAAATAAAATAAATCGGTATCAAGGCAATCTCCCAACCCACATAAAAAGTAAAAGCATCCAGGGCCATAAATACGAGCAATAAGCCCGCTTGCATAAAAGCCATTAATGCGTAAAAGTTTCCTTTATAATCCTTTTTAAAGGTTGTAGCAATAATTAGAGGCATCAATCCATTCGTCAATAAGATCAACGGCAAGCTAATTCCATCAGCGCCGATATGAAAATGAATATGCAAGGAAGAAATCCATAGCCAATTTTGTTCAAATTGCATTCCGCCATTTGTGTCAAAAGTACAGACGAACGGAATAGTCAAAGCCAAAGATAGTAATGATAAAATCAAGGCAATAGACTTTGCAGCATTGGTCTTTAAGAACGTTAGAATCAATGCGCTTATTAACGGCAATAAAATAAGTAAAAACAAGTTATCCATCGATTATACCAAAATTAAAGACTCAACAATCCATAGATGAAAATGGCAATCACCCCAATTACCATCATCAATAAATAAAAACCAACATTACCATTCTGCAGCAACCGCAATACCTTTCCCGTATCAAATGTTGCCTTACCGGCACCATTAACAACACCGTCAATACCACGTTGATCCACAACATTTCCGAAGAAAGCCGAGAGCCAATTGATGGGACGTACAATGATGCTATCATAGAGCTCATCCACGTAAAACTTATGGTAAGAAAGATTGCCCAAGAAACCACGCGTACCTTCGCCCTCTTCCTGTAGCTGTTGTCGTTTAACGTATTTATGAAAAGCCAAAGCAACCATAATCAATACTCCAACAACAGAAATGCCCATGAGTAAATATTCCGTACTATGTTCCAAATGATGAGTTGCAGGCATTATCGCTTTTCCCTCTGAAAACACTGGCGTCAGGAAATCCTCAAGCCAATGGTTACCACCCAAAACAGCTGGTAAATTGATCACTCCTCCGATCACAGAAAGTATAGCCAAAACAATGAGTGGCACTGTCATACTCTTTGGAGATTCATGCAAATGATGCTTTTCCTCTTCCGTACCACGGAATGTTCCAGAAAAGGTCATAAACAACATCCTGAACATATAGAAAGCCGTCATTAATGCACCAATAAAACCTAAACCCCATAAAACTGGACTCGCAGCAAATGCCCCTGCCAATATTTCGTCTTTGGAAAAGAAGCCGGAGAAGGGTGGAATTCCTGCAATCGCGATTGTCCCCATCAACATCGTCAGATAAGTAATAGGCATTGCTTTCTTCAAGCCTCCCATTTTTCGCATATCCTGTTCTTCACTCATACCGTGTATAACAGATCCCGCCCCCAGGAATAGTAAGGCTTTGAAAAAGGCATGCGTCAATACATGGAAAAACGCTCCCGTAAATGCTCCGACACCAAGGCCAAGAAACATATAGCCCAATTGTGAAACGGTGGAATAAGCCAATACTTTCTTAATATCATTTTGTGTCAATGCTATTGCAGCAGCCAATAGGGCTGTACAAATAGCGATCACAGAAATGAGCTGCAAGGTAAACGGTGAAAGGATAAACAGTACATTGGAACGTGCAATCATATAGATACCGGCCGTAACCATCGTTGCCGCATGAATCAGGGCCGACACGGGGGTTGGGCCAGCCATGGCATCTGGCAACCAAGTAAACAAAGGTATCTGCGCCGATTTACCTGTTGCAGCAATAAACAACAAAATGGTAATGCTAACGACTGTGATATCACCAACAGCAAAATTCTTGGCCGCAGGAAATACAGTTGAAAATTCTAAGGATCCAAAAGTTCCAAGGATTAAAAATACCGCAAGTAGAAAACCTAAATCACCTATTCTATTCATCACAAATGCTTTTTTTGCCGCATTCGCATACGAACTATTCTTATACCAAAAGCCGATCAATAAATAAGAACATAGCCCTACACCTTCCCAGCCGATGAACATGACCAGGTAATTGGATCCCAATACCAATAGCAACATAAAAAAGATAAAGAGATTCAAATAGGCGAAGAACTTACCAAATCCATGATCATGATGCATATAACCAATCGAATAGACATGGATAAGGAAACCAATCCCTGTAACGATCAGGAGCATGATGGCACTTAGTGGGTCTACCAAAAAGGACAGACCGATCTTGAGATTGCCCACCGCAATCCAGTCAAATACATGTTGTTCTATAATACCTGCTTGTCCAGCTTGCCTCGCTTGGTAGACTTCGGAGAAAAGAATACAGCTGCATACAAAAGAAATAAGCACTACAGCGCTGCCAACAGCACCTATCATACCTTTGGAGAAGGCATTCCTACCCAATCCGTTCACAATAAACCCGATTAAGGGCAAAAGGGGAATCAACCAAACTAATTCACTCATCGTATTTATTTCTAAGTTCTACCAACGAAGTTTATTTAAGGAATCGATATCCACAGACTTCGTATTCCGATATACCATAATAATAATCGCTAGGCCTACGGCAACTTCTGCCGCAGCCAATGCCATGATAAAGAAGACGAAGACCTGTCCTGACGAATCGCCATGCTGCACTGAAAAAGCAGCTAAAAGAAGATTCACCGCATTCAGCATCAATTCAATAGACATCATAATAATAATGACGTTACGGCGAATAAGAACACCGATAACACCAATAACGAAAATAATCGCACAAAAAATCAGATAATGATTTATTGGCACCCCCTGCAACTGTTGAACAACTGTTTCCATTAGATTTGTTTAGGTTCTTTCTTAGCTAATAATATTGCTCCAATCATTGCTGTCAATAACAATAATGATGATAACTCAAAAGGAAGCAAAAATTCGTTAAACAACACCTTACCCAGATTCTTAACCAACCCTATTTCCGGATTAACAACAGTTAAGGGATTAGAAATGTCAAATACGCGGTATACACCGAAGAAAGTCACCAATAGGCAACAACCGGCGATAGCACCCATAAACTTAACCAGATTGGATTTCATGGGTTCGGTATCCTTGTTCAGGTTGAGCAGCATCAGTACAAATAAAAACAACACCATGATGGCTCCCATATATACGATGAAATTCACCACAGCCAAAAACTGTGCATTCAAAAGAATATAATGTATTGTAAACGTAAAAAACGTAATGACCAGATACAGTACACTGTGTACAGGATTTTTTGTAAAAATGGTCAGCAGCGCAAAGAAAATAGACAAGAAGGCTACAAAATAAAATACTGTCATAATTTCCTGGTTTAGCTCTTTAATTTGGTAATATCAAAAGTTGGTTCTACCAATTTATCTTTTCCATAGATAAAATCCTTACGTAGGTAATCTGCTGTCACATGCGGTCCATCCAGATAGATCGCTTCTTTCGGACAGGCCTCTTCACATAGACCACAGAAAATACAACGCAACATATTGATTTCATATACCGACGCATACTTTTCCTCGCGATAAAGATGTTCTTCACCTTTTTTCCGCTCGGCGGCAGTCATTGTAATCGCCTCTGCCGGGCAGGACAAAGCACATAATCCACAGGCTGTACAGCGCTCACGCCCTTCCTCATCACGTTTGAGCGAGTGCTGCCCCCTGAAGTTTTTCGAATAAGGTCTTATTTCCTCCGGATATTTAATGGTTGGAATTTTCTTAAAAAAATGCCTTAATGTAATGCGCAAACCTTTGATAATAGCCGGAAAGTATATTCTTTCCGAAAATGTCATCGGTTTTTGTTCAATTACTTTTTTACGATTGGTTAGTTGCATAAAAAGTCCTTTCTTATGAGAAATAAGTATCTTTAATCAATGTAAATACACCTGTGAGTACAATATTGGCAATTGCCAATGGAATCAGCATCTTCCAGCCCAGATTCATCAATTGATCGTAGCGGAAACGTGGTAAAGTCCAACGCACCCACATAAAGAAAAAGATAAACAGCAATATTTTAATGAAGAATACCACTACCCCGATGATCGTGATCATATTGGCCGACAATCCCAGATCATTCATAAAGGGGAAATTATAACCGCCAAAATAAAGTGATGCCATCAATGCAGAGGAAACGAACATGTTAATATATTCGGAAAACATATAGAGTCCCAATTTCATGGAGGAGTACTCCGTATGGTAACCACCGACAAGCTCTGTCTCACATTCCGGTAAATCGAAAGGAACCCGATTACATTCGGCAAAAGCACAGACCATAAAAATGATAAACCCTAGCGGCTGCGCCCAGATATTCCAATTGACAAAACCCGACTGCTGCGCAACGATTTCCTTTAAGGAGAGACTTTGTGTCACCATCAATAAAGCGATAATTGAAAGTCCCATGGCGATCTCATAACTGATGCTCTGCGACGCAGCGCGAATAGCACCCATAAGTGAGAATTTATTATTGGAAGCCCAGCCGCCCAACATAATACCATATACACCTAATGCGATCACACCAAACATATACAATATCCCAACATTAACATCGGCCACCTGCAAGGAAACGACCCGTCCCCCAATTTGCAATTCCTGTCCCCAAGGGATAACCGCCGAGCTAATACAGGCCGTAATAATGGCAATAGTAGGCCCTAAGATAAAAAGTACCTTGTGTGCCCCTGCAGGGATAATTTCCTCCTTAAAGAAGAATTTACCACCGTCACAAAGCGGTTGCAAGATACCAAAGAGACCAGCCCGGTCAGGACCATATCGATCCTGCATAAAACCTGCAATTTTACGCTCAGCAAGTGTCGAATACATCGCAATCACCAGGGTGACAACAAAAATAACAGACACCAGTATTAATTTTTCTATGACAAAAGACCACTCCATGTTTGTGATTATTTCAATTTTTCCGTTCTAGCTAACTGTTCCCGATTTTGTTCCTGCAATATTGGATTTTCTTTAATGACTTTTGGCGGATTAAATAACTCGTAGTGATTGGCAGAAATAACAGAATGTGGATCTATTTCTGTTGGTTCCTCCAAAATCCAATCGCTTGTTTTTTTCTGATCAAAGCGGCAGGTATTACAGATAAATTCTTCCACTTCACCAAACTCATCCTTTCGAGCAGTTACCCGAATGACTTCTTCTCCCTTATACCATAAGGTTACTTTACCTGAACATGTCGGACAATCGCGATGTGCATCGACAGGCTTTGTAAACCATACCCTGTTCTTGAAACGGAAGGTTTTATCCGTCAAAGCTCCCACAGGACAAACATCAATAACATTTCCGGAGAAATCATTGTCGATGACATTTTCAATATAAGTCGATATTTCGGCGTGATCTCCTCTTCCTAGGATACCATGTACACGTTGGTCGGTCAACTGATTGGCGACATAAACACAACGGTAACATAAGATACAACGGTTCATATGCAATTGGATCTTATCGCCCAGATCAATACGTTCGAAGGTACGACGATCGAATTCGTAGCGTGTATTAGCGCTGCCGTGTTCATACCCAAGATCCTGCAATTTACATTCGCCAGCCTGATCGCAGATTGGACAATCCAAGGGATGATTGATCAATAAGATTTCAACAACACCTTTTCTTGCTTCCACCACCTCTGGCGAAGTAATATTTTGTACTTCCATACCGTCCATCACCGTCGTACGACAAGAAGCCACCAGTTTGGGCATCGGCCTCGGATCTTTTTCAGATCCCTTGGAGACTTTGACCAAACAGGTACGGCATTTACCGCCACTTCCCTCCAGTTTGGAGTAGTAACACATTGCCGGAGGGACTATATCTCCACCGATCTGTCTCGCTGCATTTAATATGCTTGTCCCAGGAGCAACCTCTACCGGTATACCATCGATGGTGACCTTAAACTTTACATCTTCCGCTTCTGCCATGATATAATTAATTTATCGTTACAGCTTCTATTATGATACTATTGGTTGTAAAGGATCAGCATAATGTGCCAGTCCATAATTCCGTGTTTGTGACTCTTCCGGATGAAGGATATGCCATTCAAATTCATCCCTAAAATGTCTTATTGCTGCTGCCACAGGCCATGCTGCCGCATCCCCTAATGGACAAATTGTATTCCCTTCAATTTTTCGCTGCACATCCCACAGCAAATCAATGTCTGACATCGAGCCGTGACCACTCTCGATCTTATGCAGCACCTTCTCCATCCAACCCGTTCCTTCACGACAAGGCGAGCACTGCCCACAGCTTTCATGATGATAGAATCGCGCAAAGTTCCACGTATTACGCACCACGCATTGATCCTCATCAAATACAATGAAACCACCCGACCCAAGCATTGTACCAGTCTGGAAGCCACCATCCGCCAATGACTCATAAGTCATCAATCGGCTATTTCCTGCCGCAGTTTTCAAGATCAAGTTAGCGGGTAGGATTGGAACCGAAGAGCCTCCAGCTACGACAGCTTTCATTCGTTTCCCATTGGCAATACCACCACAATATTCATCCGAGTAAATAAACTCTTCCACAGGTAGACCGAGTTCGATTTCATAGACACCTGGTTTTACAATATTTCCGCTAGCGGAAATTAGTTTTGTCCCGGTACTACGCTCCACGCCGATTTTAGCATATTCTTCACCGCCCAAATTGATAATGGGCACTGTGGTCGCAATAGACTCCACATTATTCACCACTGTCGGGCAGTTATATAAACCTGCTATCGCTGGAAAAGGCGGTTTAATACGCGGATTACCCCGTTTACCTTCTAAAGATTCTAATAAAGCTGTTTCCTCACCACAGATATACGCTCCACCTCCCGGTTGAACATAAATCTCCAGATCATAGCCCGAGCCTAAAATATTTTTACCCAAAAAACCTTTTTCCTTGGCTTCAGCAATGGCACGCTCCAGAATTCTGATTTGCGGCATCATCTCTCCACGCACATAGATATACGATGTATGAGCTCCTAAGGCGAAGCTGGATACAATCATTCCCTCAATGAGCGCATGTGGGATGTGCGTCATCAAATAACGGTCTTTGAATGTTCCTGGTTCAGACTCGTCGGCATTACAGACCAAATAGCGTGGCACCCCTTCAGGTTTAGCCAAAAAGGACCATTTCATGCCCGTAGGAAAACCAGCTCCCCCACGTCCACGTAATCCGGACTTCTTAACCTCTTCAACAACATCCTCAGGAGACATTGTTTTTACTACTTTTTCAACAGCAACATAACCACCTTTTTGTCGATAGACCTCAAAGGTATTGATGCCAGGAACATCGATATGAGTCAACAAAAGTTTACGTGCCATATTATTCTGTTTTAGCTTTTAAATTATCAATCAATTCGTCGACTTTATCTTCTGTCAGATTCTCATAGAATGTATATTCAGGGCCGATCTGTAAGACTGGTCCAAAACCACAGGCGGCCAAACATTCTACACCCCGCCAAGAGAAAAGCCCGTCAGCGGTGACCTGACCTTCCTTTACGCCGAGCTTTTGCTCTAAATGCCCCATGATACGCTCTGCACCGACCAAACAACAAGGTCCGGTACGACAAATCTCCAGTACATATTTTCCTTTAGGTTGCAACAGGAACATGGTATAGAAGGTTGCCACCTCATACACCTCAATAGGCAATATATTCAGGTAAACAGCAACCTTATCCATCGCATCTGCGCTTACCCAGCCATATTCCGCCTGAACCAGATGTAAAATGGGCAATAAGCCTGATTTTTGCTTTCCTTCGGGGTAACGGCTTACCACTTCTCCAAACTTGGCTAACAATTCTGGAGAAAAGTTTACGTTTTCATTATGTTGTTTTACACTAAGCATCTAATTCTCCGGCTATAACGTTAAGACTACTCATATTTATAATGGCATCTGAAATCAGCATTCCTGCACTCATTGGCGCGAACATTTGATAATTGACAAAAGAAGGTCTTCTAAAGTGAAGACGATAAGGTGACCGTCCACCGTCATGAATCAGATAAAAACCAAGTTCACCATTTGCCCCTTCGACCGCATGATAGACTTCGGCTTTCGGTGTGTCCACCTCACCCATGACGATTTTAAAATGGTAGATTAAAGCTTCCATATTGGTATACACCTGCTCTTTCGGTGGTAAATAGAAATCAGGCACCTCTGCATGGAAGACACCTTTAGGCTCTTTCTCAATTTTCGCTAATGCCTGCTCTATAATGCGAAGTGATTGCCACATTTCGGCATTTCGAACCATGAAACGGTCATATACATCGCCTGTCGTGCCAACAGGTACGTCGAAATCAAATTCTTCATATGAGCAATAAGGATTCTGTACACGCACATCGTAATCTACACCTGTCGCCCGTAAAATAGGGCCAGACCAGCTATAATCCAGTGCATCTTCTGCTGTTACAGCAGCAACGCCTGAAGTCCGCTCAATAAAAATACGGTTACGAACAAACAACTCTTCAAACTCTTGCAATACCGGCGGATAGCGTTTTAGAAATTCACGTATTTTCTCAAAGGCTATAGCATTGAAATCACGTTCGAAGCCTCCAATACGACCAATGTTCGTTGTCAGGCGAGCGCCACAGATTTCTTCAAAGATTTCGTAGATAAATTCACGCTCCTGCATCACATACAAAAAGCCCGAAAAAGCCCCCGTATCTACCCCCAAAATACCATTACAAATAATATGATCTGCAATACGGGCAAGCTCCATGACGATAACACGCATATACTGCACCCGCTTAGGAATCTCGATCTTGAGTAGTTTTTCAACGGTCATATGCCAGCCCATATTATTGATTGGAGACGAGCAATAATTTAGACGATCGGTCAAAGGCGTAATTTGATAAAAAGGCCGATGTTCAGCAATTTTCTCAAATGCACGGTGAATATAGCCAATCGTGGAAACTCCGCTAACAATCCGTTCACCATCGATTTGCACGACATTCTGAAATACACCGTGCGTAGCCGGATGTGTGGGACCAATATTTAGGGTAATCAACTCATCCTGTGGATCATTATCATCAAAGACAGGCTGATTAGCTGTTATCTTGCTTATAAATTCGCTCATATCGTATAAATTAACGGCCGAAATACAAATCTTTCTTATCTACGCGATTTGGATCCTCTAAAGGATATTCCTTACGCATTGGAAACACCTCCATATCATCTACATTCAAAATTCTTCTCAAATCGGGATGTCCTATAAAATTGACACCAAAAAAATCGAAGGTTTCACGTTCCATCCAATTTGCACCTCTCCAAACGACTGTTGCCGTTGGAATCTCAGGATTTGGTCCATGCAAAAAGACCTTCACACGAATTCGGATATTATGAACGAGACTTTGAATATGATAAACTACAGCAAATTCCTTTTCTAAATGTGGATAATGTACCGCTGTAATATCCGTGAGATGAATAAACTGCAATTCGTTATTCGATTTTAAGAAACGAAGTACATCAATTACATCTTCCGTATCAACAACAATGGTCAATAGATTGTGTGCATCTTGAATTTCGTTAATCTTTCCCGGAAAATTTCCTTGGAGCTTATCCAATAAAAAACTGTTTTCCATCATCTATTTATTTGTATGTATTCCGTACTTTTCAAGCAGCGCTTTGTATTCGGGCGTATTTCTCCGGTTCAATGATTCATTCTTTACAATATCCTGCAGACGCAATACACCATCCAAAATTGCTTCTGGGCGGGGAGGACAACCAGGCACGTACACATCAACCGGTATGATTTCGTCTATCCCTTGTAGAACAGAATACGTATCGAAAATACCACCACTCGATGCGCAAGCTCCTACAGCGATTACCCAGCGCGGCTCGGCCATCTGTATATATACTTGTCTTAATACAGGCGCCATTTTTTTAGCGATTGTCCCCATCACCAAAAGCATATCTGCCTGACGGGGCGAGAAACTAGGACGTTCAGCGCCAAATCTGGCCAAATCGTAAGTAGAACCCATCGTTGCCATAAATTCGATACCACAACAGGATGTGGCGAACGGCAAAGGCCATAAAGAGTTGGCTCGGGCCAAGCCGATGGCTTTATCCAAACTTGTCGCAAAAAAACCTGCGCCTTCTACTCCCGGAGGAGCTTCTGCCAATTTTATATCACTCATGAAAAGTCGATTTATAGGTTTAAGTATCATTGACTCAAAGAGCCAACGACCAACGGGACGTTTAGTCCCAATTCAATGCTTTCTTCTTGATCACATAGATAAAGCCCAACAAGAGCAGTCCCATGAAAATAAACATCTCAATCAAGCCTTGTAATCCCATCTCCCGGAAGTTTACAGCCCACGGGTACATGAAAATGACTTCAACATCAAAAATCACAAACAGGATAGCCACCAAGAAATACTTGATAGAGAAAGGCTGCCTGGCATTTCCGACAACTTCAATCCCCGACTCAAAAGCCCCAAGCTTGTTTTCGGTACGGACCTTTGGCCCGATAAGATGTGTAATAATTATGGTACTTACTCCAAATCCTACAGCAACTAGAAGCTGTATAAATATAGGCAAGTAGTCTATCGGCATACTATTGGCTTGCTCCATCTCAATTCAATTTATATTGGTAACTGTCTCTAAATATAGAGATTCCAAGGTAAAAAACAAAACAAAAAAGGCGCAGATATTACTATCTGCGCCTAATTTAGAATGATTTTACTTAAGCCTATTTCAATGCACCTAAGTATCCTTGAACAGCTTCATTGGTTGGGTCTATTGCCAATACTTTTTGGAAGCTTTCTTTCGCTTTAGGAAGATCTTGCTTCACATAATAGTAAAGACCGATATAGGTATTCGCATCGACTAAATAGTTCTTATTTTTCTCTTGCGCGCCACGTTGATTGATGGTATCGATCAATTTTTGGAATGGTGCCACGAAATCACCTTTAGGCTGCTCCAAATTATCTGCAGTTAACGCTGCAAAAGCTTTGTAATAAAGTGCGTTAATCAAATATTTATCTTGCGCTTCCTTATTATCTGTAGTTTCAATTACTGACAAGAAAGTTTGAGATTTTTGAAGATTAGCAAGCGCTTTATCTCTTAATTCCTGGTTTACAACAACTTGCTCTTCATTTTTACTCGCCGCATCTTCTTTAGCACCGATTTGGTAGTAAGCTTCACCTGCATAGTAGTTTGCATCAAACAAATACGTCTTGTTGTCTTTGTAAGAAGCTACCAATTCAAATAAAGAGGCTGCTGTCTGCAATTCTTGCTCTTGGTACTTCGCAAATGCTAGCTCAGCTGTTTCTCCCAACAATTCTTTGTCCAAATCAATCGCTTTTTTAATATCAGCAATACCTTTTTGAATATTCGCAGTATTCTCTGCTGTTAATACCGGAGCAGCAGTAGCTGTGCTATCCGCACCGCCAGCAGCTGGTTTTGGACTATTTGCCGCAATCTCTGACATACCTAGATACATATAATCCAATGGAATTACACGATCCTTCTCCATTTTGCTAAACATCTGGTTTAAGTATTCTAAAGCTTTTGGATAATCTTTCGCTTTTTGGAAAGCGATATAACCCAAATAACGATAGATTTTTGGATCTACAGAAGGGTTTTTCGCTAATTCCTCAGAAACCACTTTCAAATCATCATATTGACGTGCATAAACCAAGAAATCGGCGTAGCGGATTTTAGCTTCCAATGAATTATCACCCGCAACTTCTAGATATTTTTTGTATTGCTCAACACCTTTTTTATTTAACTCAACATATTTCTCATCAGAAGTACCCGGTAATCTTGACCATTGATTGTATGTTTCAGCCAACTCACGATAAGTAGGTGCGTAAGCCGGAGTCTCTGCTGCAATAGCTTCCAATTGTGTGATAGCTTCATCAAAAGCTTGTGCACCACGTACGATCACAGCCTGTCCAACTTTCGCTTGTACTGAATTTGGATCGATATCAGTCGCTTCACCATAGCTTGTATAGGCCAATGAACCTTCTTTTAAACCACGGTATGCATCACCTAATGCGATAGGAATTGCAACATCTTTTTTGTTTTTTTCTTTCGCTTGCGTTAGATATTCCAAAGCTTTCGCATAATCGGGCTCAGGCGTTTTTATATATGCACGACCGATTTCCAATAATGGTTCATAATCTTTCTTACCTAATTTTGCGGTTGCCAAAGCGAATTTAGATTCAGCGCTCGCTTTATCCTTTTTCATTAAGTCAACATAGCCCAAACCTACATTGTTGATTGTAGCCTTTGGATCAGCAGCCAAACCTTGGTTGAAAATCGCAGCGGCAGAATCCGCTCTGTCGTTTACCAAATAAATTTGACCCAAATAGAAATAATTATCTCCATTCTTAGGTTGCTTAGTCACTAACTGTTGAAGGATAGTTTTCGCTTTACCATAATTCTCAGCCTCGATGGCTGCTCTAGCATCTTTCAAACTTTGTGCACTTACTGTGCCCACAGATCCCGCCAATAAAAGACTAAATAATAATTTACTGTTTGTCATAATCTATTTTTGTACTATTTATTATCTATTTAATATAACTTTCATCTCTAATAATGATCTCCCGACCAGGCATTGTAGCGGGAACCAATCCAGCTTTCAATACAATACGTTGTCCACGATCTCCTGTCAAAAAGGCGCTGAAGCCCAAACCTAAGCCCATATTCGGCTGATAGTTCATAATGTAGACAGGTCTTACAAAAGGATATAAGCCGTCGGCGATAGTTGATTGGGACGGTCTATAAAAACTAAGCTTTTCGCCCTCCTTACCAACGCTTTCGATGCTCAATGTACGAATTTTATCCAATAAATTCGAATTTTTTTCCACAGCTTTTAAATACCAATTATAACCAATAACGCCCACTGTATTCGTATTCTCGCTCACATATTTCATAACATCTTCACTATCCTTTAAAGCAGAAACAGCTTTCGGATCGATTTTGTTCAATTTGAAATAGTCCTTCAAATACCGCAGTGTACTTGAATTGGCATTGTCAAAGATCAAACGTTGTCCGGCTAAGTTACCTTCCAACAAAGACTTAACGTCTTTTTGAGGCATTATAGTATCAGCACTGTTATGATTATTGATCAATACAACAGCATCCGAAGCAATTTGAAATATCTTTGGCTGAATACCGCGTTTTCTGAAATAGCTATCTTCTTCATTTGTCAACTTTCGCGTCAATACAACCACATAGGCCGAATCGGCAAGTAATGCATTCACCGCTTTAATCTCCGGCCGGGCCATAAGCTCCAAACTTGAATTTGGATAAGAGCTCTCAAACACATCGGCAGATTCTTTGATAATAGGCAACAACGTTTGATCCACAATAACGGGCAGCTTACCTGTTAAAATATCATCGCCCTCTTTCGCTTGCTTTGTTTTATTTTTACAGGAAACAAAAATGCCCATACAGATGCCTAGCATCACAAGAACCATTTTATATTTTCTCATATGATACATCATAAAATAAGACAGTTTAATTAAAAAATAGTTTAATTTTTGAAGAGAGAATTGGTTGTAGCCAAAAAGAAGAGGGCAGTTAATTAAAAATTATTTTGCCATAGCCGTACAAACCGCATAAAAGAATACAGGATCAATACGACGCCAAAGATTGTTTTGTAAGTTGGATTAATCGGAATCGGAAAACTGTCCCAGAATATAATCAAAAGGCCCAAAACAAAATAAAAGCCAAACATAAATAGTCCCAAAATAGACAGAAACCGCTTCAGAGGCGATTTCTGTCTAAAATTTGAACTATTATTCGAATTAAAATTTGTCATTCTAATTTTGAAGGTTCAATCGAATTGGTAAAGTGTACGCTACACGAACTGGACGACCATTTTGAATACCAGGTTTCCATTTCTTCGCTTTTTTAAGCAACCTTACAGCTGCATCACCAGTACCATATTTCAAATCACGTTTGATATTGATGTCTGTCAAGCTACCATCCTTTTCTACAACGAAGGACACTTCAACGACACCATTCACACCATTTTCAGTCGCAGCAGCTGGGTACTCGTAGTTTGAACCAACCCAAGACATAAATGCTTGCATACCGCCTACAGGCATTGGTTGAACCTCGATGGCATTAAATGGAAGAATTTCGTCTCCATTACCATTAGGATCCCCTTTTGCAGCACCAGTGATTGCACCGTCTTGTTTCTTCGAACCAAATTCACCACGTGCAACGGAAGTACCAGTCGGGCTACCTTTCAAGGTAATACGTGCTGGCGTTTTATTTGGATCCTTCAACTCTTCCTGAGAAGCAACTTCTTCCACAACTTTGTTTGCAGGAGCTACTTTAGGCTCAGGGAAACGAACCAAATCCTCTTTTGGCACATCCATAGCCACTTGTTGAGGTTTTTCTTCCGGCTCTTGCGGAAGCGGCTCCTCTTCTGGTGGCTCTGGTGGTTTGATTTCTTCAAGGTCTTCCAAAGTAACCTCGGTTACTGCTGGAGGTGCTTCAACTGCCTTTTTCGGAAAAATTTTATCTCCGAAAAGACGAAGAAGACTTGCTAGCACTACGAAGCCGATTACGACGAGTAGACCTCTATTAGTCGCTTTAGGCGCCAGCTTACGAAGCTCGTAAGCTCCATATTCCTTGTTTCGGCCCTGAAAAACGACGTCAAGCCATTCTTTCTTAAAAATATCTAATTTTGACCCTATCATCTTATTTTAGTTTTTTGTGTCAATCTAATAACTAATCATTATAGATATTGTCACGTTTTAACACTTCCACTTCCTCTGGAGTAATCTTACCGATCATATAGCGTTTTACGTCTACAATTTTCATCTCGTCAAGAATGTCAACCAGATTACGTTGTGTACATTTATCACTAGGTCTTATGATTACGATCATGTCTTTACCGCCTGAAACGCGAGGTACATATGCCTTTTTCTCCATCAGTACCTTACGAATCCCATCTGCACCGTAACCAGCGACAGTAGGACCTTCGATCGGACGAGCAACTTGACCATATACCCAAGAGACTTTATTGTCAGAACCCAATAAAATTGTCAGGGAACGATTATCTGCTGTAAGCAATTCATCGCTTTGTTGTTCCTTAATTTTATTTTTGTCTGGCATAGCCACATCCATCGCTTGCGGTTTATTTAAGGACGTGGTCAACATGAAGAAGGTAATCAACAAGAATGCCAAATCCACCATCGCCGTAAGGTCGACCTTACCGCCATTCTTCTTGGATCTTACTTTCCCGCCTTTGCCTTTTTTACCACTATCCTGATTTAATTCTGCCATTGTTTGTTCTTATTAAATCGTCAATTATTTCTCCTCAGCACGCATGCCTGTTATGAAACTAAATTTGTTTTGCTTTTGATTCCGCAACGTTTCAATAACTAAATTAACCGAAGGATATTTTTCATTCGCATCTGCTTTGATAGCCATCTTTAAAGGTCCTGGATGCACGAAGTTTTTATCTGATGCCTCTTTTTCCTTATTTACTTCCTCAGCTGCAAGACGGGCATTTTGAACCCAGTAATACAATTCATTTGAAGTATTCTCTGTACTATCAACCGGGATACCAGTTTGCAAACCTTTTTCTGTACGCTTACTTCCATCCAGGGCCAACAATCCTTTCAATTTAGACATTGGTACACCAAAGTTTTCCATCAATTTGAAACGATCATAATCTTCTTGTGAAAAGCCAACGCCATACTTTGCTGACATTCTTTCTAGTGCTTTTACGCGAACCTGTTGATCAGTTGTACCGAAGAAAACTTTACCTTGATCGCCTATTGTGATCATACCCACATTTGAATCAGGTAACTTATCTTTCGTAGTCGATGCTGGGGTATCCACCGTCAATGCTTCCGGTTGGCGCGCAGTCGCCGTTAAGACGAAGAACGTAAGCAGTAAGAACGATACGTCACACATCGCTGTCATGTCGATCGACGTACTGGCTCTTTTTACTTTTGCTTTACCCATTTTAAATTCTTCTTTTTAAATTAAAAACTCAATCTTCTATCCTATGATGCTTTTGATTTTTGATTTCCATAAAATAAAATCAAAAATTTTCATCATAGTTCTTATTTGTGGTTTGCAGCGTATGTTTGTACGATTGAGAAACCAGCTTCGTCGATAGAGTAAGTTAATTTATCGATTTTTGCAGTAAAGATGTTATACAATACGATAGCGAATGTTGAAGTCGCGATACCAGTTGCTGTATTGATCAAGGCCTCAGAGATACCGTTTGCCAATTTAGCTGAATCTGGAGCACCACCTGTTGCCAATGCCGAGAAGGCTTTGATCATACCTGTTACCGTACCCAATAGACCACATAATGTACCGATAGAAACTAATGTAGCGATAACGTTTAAGTTTTTCTCTAACATTGGCATTTCTAATGCTGTAGTTTCTTCGATTTCTTTTTGAATTGCGATAGTAGCTTTTTCAGTGTCAACGTTAGGATCTACTGATACTGCTTTGTATTTCAATAAACCAGCTTTAACTACGTTTGCTACTGAACCTTTTTGTTTGTCACACTCAGCGATTGCTGTGTCGATGTTTCCACCATTAATCAACGTTTGGATTTTTCTCACAAAGTTTCCAACGTTTCCTGTACCAGATGCTTTGTTAATAACGATTAAACGTTCTACTGAGAAAACCCATACCATCAAGAATAAACCAAGCAAAACAGGTACGATAGCCCCAGCATGGTAAACCATTCCTAAGTAGTTACCTGGATTTGGAGCATTTTCAGGATTGTTGTCAACGAAGTTAGTTGGATTACCCATCACAAATTTCCATACACAGAAACCCACGATGAAACAGATGATGATTGCAGCTTGAGCAAAGAAAGATCCTCCGTTGTTGCTCTCTTGTTTTGCAGCAGTTTTAGGTGCGTTTGCCATTTTTCTAATTTTTAGTTTTTTACTGTTGTTTAAATATATAATGTTGTTTAAATTATATGCACTTTTATTCGCTTTTGAAACCAATTTTGCAAAGCAAATTTAATATTTAATGTCAAATTTAAAATATTCCTCTTAAATATATAAAAAAAATCAAATTTGTTTTTAAAACTGAATACACCATTAATCCGTGTTATTTTTCTCAGCAGTTCCCGTTATATAATCATTGTTACTCTATGCTAAATCGCTTATTCGCAATAATTATTTTACAATGAAAGCCATTTTTTTTTTGATATGCAAGAAAATCAAGGATTTTAAACGACAAAAAGTAAGTGATTACTCATGTTTTTGAACAATCAGACATCCTACACTTAAAGCATACTTGCCTAATAGACAATTCATTAGATTTACCACTATTCTGCTGGATATACTTGTTTAACCACCAACTAATTTTACGCGATACCCCTCTTTAAGTAACAAATCATAGATCTTTTGTTTAAACTCGCCCTGAATGATGATCTCCCCATCCTTCACTGTTCCACCAACTCCGCACTTCGTTTTCAACAATTTACCTAAGTTCTCCAAGTCGTCCACTTTTCCAACAAAGCCCGTGACCAACGTAACAACTTTCCCCTTCCGCATTTTCCGATCAAGCTGCACCTTTAAGTTTTGCTGATTTACAGGTAACGTATCTGCTTCCTGAAAAAAATCGGCCAGCTGATAGCTGAAGCTGTCATCTGTCGAATATACAACGCCCTCATAGGACTGTTTCTTATTTTTACTCATCATCTTAACAAATTATCTTTAACGCTTTTGGCATAATGGAAATATCCAATTTATCGCCAAGTTCAATCGGCTCCCCATCCACATGAACCGGGGACACCTTATCAATCTCAATCTGTATATTCTTCCCCGGAATAATCTCGACATAACTGGATTGATCCGCCGATTTATTAAAAAGATGGAAAATCATCTTTGGCAAAATATAAAGTGGAAACTTGTGCACGATACAGACATCTAAAATGCCATCGTTAACCGAAGCCTGCGGTGCTATATAAGCATTATTACCATACTGGGGAGAGTTCGCCACACTGATCATAAAGGCCTGCCTTTCGTACACCTTTCCATCAATTGTCAATTTATAATGTGCCGGTTGGTATTTACTGAGCACATTAAAAACGGACTTCATATACCCCAAAGGTCCACGAATATTTTCATTAGCAAAATTTTCACTTACGGATGCATCAAAACCCAAACCCGCGATATTAAAAAAGCGTCTATCATTAATTACACCACAATCCACTTCTATTGATTCAAAACGATTAATCCGACGGATAGCTGCAGCCTCATTCATTGGAACTCCCAAATAGAGCGCCAGGCCGTTGCCAGAGCCTTCAGGAATAATCCCCAATGGAATTCCAGATCCGACCAAAGCGGATCCCAATTCATTGATCGTCCCATCACCACCGACAGCGATGACTGCATCATAGCCTTCTTTGATCGCTTTCAGCCCAATTTCATAAGCATGGTTCGGTCTCGCTGTTTGTTGGAAAGTAGGATCAAACTTCTGCAGATCAAGCACATCCAGCACCTGTTTTTTAAAGGAAGTTTTATTTTTCCCTCCCGAAATAGGATTAATAACAAACAATATTTGTTTACGTTCTGACATATCCAAAGATAGCGGAAATTACCAATTTCTTAAAATAATGTAATCTTTATACGAATTACCGCACTTCCCCATACTTTTAAAAGTTAAAATATAAATTTGATTTTAAATAATCCACAAAGTATCGTAGCTTTGTCGCACAAAAAATAGAATGTGGACTGATTTGCGTGCTGTTGCGTTACAAGCAACGACAAGGAGATTGCAACCACAGTAAAAAAGTGCTAAAAACCCCTCGCTATCACGGCTCTTATCACTTTGCTGTTATTTCATTCTAGCGCAAATCCAATATTAAAAATTACGTAAAGCATGGCTTATTTATTTACGTCAGAATCTGTTTCTGAAGGGCATCCAGACAAAATTGCGGATCAAATTTCAGATGCATTAATAGACAATTTTTTAGCATGGGACGAGGACTCTCGCGTCGCTATTGAAACGCTAGTAACGACTGGGCAAGTAGTTCTTGCCGGCGAGGTTAAATCAAACATATACCTTGATGTCCAAAAAATAGCCCGTTCGGTGATCCAAAAGATTGGCTATACCAAATCTGAGTATATGTTCGAGGCAAACTCTTGTGGCGTCCTTTCGGCTATTCACGAGCAATCTGCTGATATTAACCAGGGGGTAGACCGCAAGACAAGACAAGAACAGGGTGCGGGCGACCAAGGTATCATGTTCGGTTATGCCAACAACGAAACCGAAAATTTTATGCCTTTGGCATTGGACTTATCGCATCGCCTGCTTTATGAATTGGCCGAGCTGCGTCGCGAAAATAACGAAATCAAGTATTTGCGCCCGGACGCAAAATCTCAGGTGACACTTGAGTATAGTGATGATCACAAGCCGAAAAGAATTGAAGCAATCGTAATCTCTACACAACATGACGACTTCGCTACTGAACAAGTCATGTTGGATAAAATTACACACGATATTAAAACGATCTTAATTCCACGTGTTAAAGCGCAATTGAAACCAGAACTTCAGTTGTTATTTAACGATGAAATTAAGTTTCATATCAATCCAACTGGAAAATTTGTTATCGGTGGACCACACGGAGATACAGGGCTTACCGGTCGCAAGATCATTGTCGATACCTACGGTGGCCGCGGTGCACATGGTGGTGGGGCTTTCTCAGGAAAAGATCCATCTAAGGTAGACCGTTCCGCTGCATATGCAACGCGCCATATTGCTAAAAACTTGGTAGCAGCAGGTGTTGCAGATGAAATCCTCGTACAGATTTCTTATGCAATAGGTGTAAAAGATCCGATGGGAATCTATGTAAATACCTATGGAACGAGCAAGGTAAATTTGACAGATGGCCAGATTGCGGAAAAAATCGCACATTTATTTGATATGACGCCATACGGAATTGAAACCCGTTTGGGGCTGAGAAATCCCATTTATTCAGAAACTGCAGCCTATGGACACATGGGAAGAACACCAAGAAAAGTAACCAAGGAGTTCGAAAGCTCAACAGGCGAGAAAAAGCAAGTCGAAGTTGAACTGTTCACTTGGGAAAAACTAGATTATATCGACAAAGTAAAAGAAGCGTTTGGTTTATAAGAGCCAGATGTCCATCAAAATAGAATGGGGCAGTACAAAGTTGGACTGCCCTTTTTTATTCAACTTTATACCCCATCCCTTCACAGCGCCTTCTCAGCATTCTATTCTTAAACAGTTTGAACCGACTTTTATACCCAGGCTATTGGTGAAATCGCGCAGGTTTTGTATCTTAAGCGTTCTAAACCGTTACAATCATGAAAAGACGCAATTTTCTTCTGGCACCAATGGTGTTCGTAACTGCCCCAACATGGGCAAATAACGTTCAATCGGATGAAGACATCCAACCTACCACTATTGTCCACGTTGTGAATTTTTGGCTAAAAAAAGAGCTCAGTGAAAAAGAAAAAAAGAATTTTGTTGGATTTTTTGAGGAATTGCGCAAGATCGACGTCATCAAAACACTTAATTACGGCGTCCCGGCTCAAACAAACCCGCGACCTGTCGTAGACAACAGCTTCGACTATACCTTGATCGTCACTTTCAAAAACCTTAAAGATATTACCATCTACGAGACACATCCAATCCATTTAAAAGCGATCGAAAAATATCAGCATCTTTGGACAAAAGTAATGGTCAAAGATACCTCCATCATTAAATAAGGCCCCGGGCCTTAATTTCCAAATATTTATTGATGGAGTTGATGGTCAGGTTTTCGGGCGCTGTATAGATTGTCTGAAAGCCGTTGCGAATCAGTTCTTGTACGATAAGCTGTTTTTCATAGATAAACTTTTCAGCAATGACCTGATTGTAAATTTCGATTGTCTTTTTAGGCGTACTTTTCGCTAAATCCTCTATTTCTACGTTTTTAAAGACGACAACAACGATAATGTGGCTCCTGTTTAACATAGACAGATAATTTATCTGACGTCTTAAGGAATCTAAGGTCTCAAAATTGGTATATACAAAAATAAGCGACCTCTTGTTAATATGCGCATTGGCATAACTATATAATCTTCCAAATTCAGACTCCTCAAATTTGGTCGACACCTGGTATAGTGCTTCTGAAATCTTATGCATTTGATTATTCCTCTTCTCTGCAGCTATAAATGCATTGATATCTTTTGAAAAGGTTAATAATCCAGCTCGGTCCTGCTTTAAGATGGTCGCATTGGAAAGAACAAGTGCAGCATTAATCGAGTAGTCCAATAAGGTAAGACCGTTGAATGGCATACGCATTGCCCGACCTAAGTCAATAAATGAATAGATCGGCTGAGACTTCTCCTCTTCATACTGATTGACCATCAGCTTCTTTACTTTTGCAGATGCCTTCCAGTTCATGTGCCTATAATCGTCTCCCTGCACATACTCTCTAACATGGTCAAATTCCATGGCTGAACCAATGCGTCGAATACGCTTTATCCCCAGTTCATTCAATCGGTTACTTGTTGCCAAAAGCTGATATTTTCGTAGTTGAATATAGGATGGATAACAGGGGATTTCCTGTTCTTGATTGGTAACAAACCTTCTTTTGAAAAATCCAAAACGTCTAACCAAAGCCATACAACGACCAAACTGATAAATTCCCCTTTGTGTAGGCCGCAAGGAAAATGAAATTTCAGAGCGTTGAAAAGCGGGTAAACTGGCTGCAAAATCCTTGTCCCGAATTTGGAGCTGCACCGGAAACTCCTCTAAAACATCTACTTTTGTTGCAAATGGATAAAAAGAGCTCACCATAAGCTTCATCGGGTTTTCATCTCCATTGGATAATTTTTCAGGATATATCCTTGTGATCTCAATTCTGCCCTTCCCTGAAAATAAGACAATAAAATCAAAAGCCAAAACAGCCAACCAGATCCAAAAGACAATCCAGGCCACAATCAACAATCCTTTAACGAAAAAAGAAAATGTAAAGAGTGTCGCTACCCCCAATAGGGAGTAGAAGAATTGATTTGTTAGAAAAAGCTGTTTTAGTTTCTTCATTATCTTGGAATTTCTACAGAATTTATGATTTGATCGATGACATAAGCGGTGGTAAATCCTTCCATTTCCCTTTCTGGAGTCAACATGACACGGTGGCCCAGTACGGCAGATGCTACCCTCCGAATATCCTCAGGAGTAACAAAGTCGCGGCCTGTTAACGCAGCTGAAGCCTTTGCTGATTCCAACAAAGCAATAGAAGCCCGCGGTGAGGCACCTAGTGTCAAACTTGGATTAGTTCGTGTTTTTATAATGACTTGAGCAATGTAAGTTAGCAACTCCTCGTGCACAAAAATAGACTTGATCAATTTCTGGAATTCTAAAATTTCTGTGGCCGAAACGACAGCCTGAACCTGATCCTCTTTATTCTGTGCTTTTTGAGCATGATGCTCCTTCAATATTTCCAATTCCTGTTCAAGTTCAGGATAGTTCACATTGATCTTAAACAAGAAACGGTCGAGCTGAGCTTCCGGCAATCGATAAGTACCTTCGTGTTCGATGGGATTTTGCGTCGCAAAAACAACAAACGGCCCTGGCAATTGATAGGTTGTTCCATCTACCGACACCTGTTGCTCCGCCATGCTTTCAAAAAGTGCTGCCTGGGTCTTTGCGGGAGCACGATTGATTTCATCGATTAAAACAATATTTGCAAAAATGGGGCCCCTACGAAATTCAAACTCATTACTTTTCAAATCGAGTATCGACGAACCGGTTACATCCGAGGGCATTAAATCCGGTGTAAATTGAATCCGCTTAAATTCACTGTGAATCGTTTTGGCAATCAATTTTGCGGATAATGTTTTCGCCACCCCGGGTAAGCCCTCGATCAAAGAATGCCCTGAGGCCAAGATCGAGATTAAGAGCATGTCAATCAATTGATCCTGCCCAACGATGACTTTTTTCACCTCCGACTTTACCTGCGCCATTTTATCGAATAAAACCGAGACATCTATTCGGTTTTCAAAAGATATATATTTATCGAAGTCACTCATATCATTTTTGCTTTATGTTTAAACTCTTCTATTGTATCATTAATCATCTTAAGATCAGCCACATCATGTTGTTTAGCATCTTGCATATGAACAATCAGCCTGATTAAAGACTGCGTCTCTAGGAGCGGAACTCCAGTCCGCTCAGCCAGCTCCTCACTGAACTCCTCTTCCCGCAACATCAGCGTGTCCAAATGAAACCGCATCCGAAGATCGTGCAGGAAGTAATCTATTTTTTTTGCGACCATATTACCTGGTGCGCCATTTTCATAATATAAAGTAGCAATGGTTCCACAAAAGTCCTTCGAGAGATTCGGTTCTGGGCTCACGACCGCCACGGCTCGCTGCTCTCGTCTACTTCGAAATACAAGCAAAAGAACTAGCCCCGCCAACAAAACATACCAAGCTTGCCTAAGACCATCATTCATAAGCAATACACGCAAAGGTGTCCGATATTGCTCCAAATTCGCTTTAAAATCATACCAAGCGATCGGCTTATCATTTAGATAAGATAACGACTTAGCAACATAGGCATATTGCGAAGCGGAATTCAGCAAGTAATAGTTTCCAAATAAATCAGGGGTCAGGTGCAGATAGAATGTCCCTTTACCAAATTGAACGGCTATGAAGTTCGGTAACATAAATTCCTTATAGGTAATCGCGCCCAAAATGGTCGCATGTTTAGGAAGTTTTTTGAATACTTCGCCAAGATCTGATTTACTATAATGAATTTTATTGTTATCGTTCATCAACCGCACACGCAGTTGGCTTTTTATATTCACACCTTTTTTAAAACCATAGAAGTTATCTGTTTTCAAACCAAGGGAATCCAACAGATAAGGATCAATATCCTCGGCTACAATCATTGCTTTCCCACCCCGGTTTACATAATCCAGTAATTTATCTTCCGCTGCTTCACCCATTGAAAAATAGGAGGTGTAAAAAAATAAGTTAGCGTCGGTTTTCTTTGTACTGTCCAAATATTCATACAATGGTCGCTCAATCGTTGTGTTCTTTTGATCAATGATATGCTTTAGTTCTTGACGTAGCACATAAGCGCCAAAAGGATTTTTATCTTTTGCATCAAAAGTCCGATCCCAGATAATAGGTTTCTTACTTGTTGCATCGATAAGGGCTATTAACACTAACACAACAGTCAATAATATCAATCCAAATTTTACCGATCCCTTCATTTAATTTGTTTTTGATACTGGTGAAACAATTGCTGATATTGATTAAAATTGTCCTCTGTTAATTCAAATTGACCAAACCAGACATAATCAAATATTCTTGTACATTCCGCAAATCCACGACGGAGCTCCTCGTTTTGAATCTCTTGTGTAAATTCAGCGTTCGTTTTGCTCAGCTTCCATTTGATATGATCGGATTGCGCTAGTTTCTGAATATTCAATAGCTGTAAGTACCGGATACCCAATGCATAATTCCTTTGAGCGATAGCCTCTTGAATATAAGGCTCCAGGTTGCTATTCATCAGGTTTCGCTCCACATACGCTAAAACGTCCAGTTCACTCTCCTCTTCACTATGCTTAATAAAATATTGTTTTCTGTTGTAGAGCACTTTATAAAGAATAAACGCTAATGCGATGACAGCTAAGAAGGCAAATACATAGCCAAACTCTTCCCGAAATTTATAAGGATTATCCGGCATGATACTCCCGATCCAATCGGCGAGCCGGGCAAGGATGCGTTGCAATACGCCCACCCGATCTTTAATATTTTCAGAATAAACAAAATCGTCTGTCTCGTAACGTTTGATGATATCCTGATAAGGATCCATTTTAAACGAACGTTCTTCGGTATATTTTGGAATCGAATCAAATAATTTTGGATCCCACAGGTCAATTTCGTCTTTTCCCTGTTGGCCATTAGGAGCCTTTACTGCAGAATCAATGCGGACAGAATCTGCTCCCACCAAGGTTGAATCTATTTGCACATTAAGTGAATCAATTCTATCGCTGTTGGAGTCCGTGTCCCTTGGCTTGGGATCACAGGCGTACATAATCGATAAACAGGCAATGCAGAAAAAAGACAAGAGTTTATTCATCTTTTCCTCCTATCTTTTCGATCATGCCATAAATACGTTCTCCAAATTTGAGATCCTTGGCTGTTTCATAAATAATACCATTGGCCAAAACGCCGGACATATAAAGAAAGAGCGTAAATAGTGTGATAAATAAGCCCCCAAATGTCATCAGGAGTTTTCCCCAGGATGAGTCAAAGAAAGCGGCATCTATTCCAAGGAAGTTAAATGACAAAAGCCCCATGATAATCAATGGTACAATGGAAATCATCATGACAGCCATTTGAAAAATAAAGTTCACAATGTAGGTTGCGATACCGTATTGGATCAATTTTTTGCTCAGCATGACATAGGCATCTGTAAAACAGCTTCCCAGATCCGAATAACCTTCCCGATAAAATAGAAAAGAGCAAAACAACCATATCCCAACCATCGAGCCCAATATACCAATGGCAAAACTTCCAATAAAAGGGATAAATGCACAAATCACAGCTACGATTGCCAGTGGGATAAAGACAACGATTAAAGCCAATATCATGGCAATCAAAAACATAAAGTATTTACCGAGGTTAGATCTGAAATTTCTGAATACTTCCGATCCTGAAAATGCTGTGCTTTTACGTTCTTTGAGTAGCATAAAATATTCAATGGAAATACCATAAACGTACAATCCCAAAGCGATCAATGCCAAAATGAGTAATCCAGCCCAAGTAAAAGCATCGATATCCTCAAAAGAATCGCTATTAGCCGAAAAAGTGATTTTTGTAGAAAGAAAATAGTAAACTAAAGCAATCGCTGCTAGGGGAACCGCAGATAAACCAAAAATAGTAGAAACAAAGTGCTTATAGATCAATTTAAAAAGATCTATGAAACTTTGGATAAAGTCCCCCACCTTCCGTTCTTTTTGAAACTCAAAATCTATTTCCATTGAAATCGTTTTGCTAGTCGATAAGGATTAATAACATAAAAATAAAGGATAGCCAGTACGGATAAAACGATAATTATTAAACATAACCAAATTGACATATTATAATACCGTGTTACAAAACCTTCCAATGTTCCGGCTATAATAAAAAAAGGAATCGTGCTGACGAGAACTTTCATTGCAATCTTTGCTGTACGGACAAACGATGTCAAACGTGTAAACGATTTGGGAAATAGAATGCTATTACCGATGGCCAATCCGCATCCTCCTGCCACAATAATTACCGAAATCTCAATAGTGCCATGAATCCAAATCGCCGACATGGCTTTCCCCATAACGCCATACTGGAAAAACATATGGTGAAATGCACCAAGCATAATACCATTGCTAAACAGCACATAACCTGTCCCTACACTGAAAAATAGTCCGGCAGCAAAGGCCATAAAAGCAACCCGCACATTATTAATCGTAATCCAAATCGCTGATCCAAAGTTGCTCCCCTTCCCATATATTGCAGCAGGATCTCCTGCTTTTATACTTTCTATCGTCGAATCGACATAGTAGTCACCTAAAATAAGCCGAATAAAATCCATATCGTATACAGACGATACAAAACCAATGACTGAAGCCAAAACAAAAATTAAGAAGGAGTACAACAAAGGTCTACGGATTGACCAGATCGCCTGCGGTATCTCTTCATTGATAAAAGATTTAAACTTATTATTGGAAGCTTTCTGATCTTTATAGATTTTCTGATGCACGGTCACTGCCAGTTCATTCAGGTAAGCCTTTACCTTACTTTCAGGATAAAAAGTTTGTGCATAAGCCAGATCATTAGTGAGCTCAATGTAATTTGAGGCCAGTTCATCTGGATCAACCTGCATATTAATTGATAAATTATTTTCAATTAACGTCCATTTTTCTTTATTTCGTTCTACAAAGGATGCTTCTCTCATTAATTTTTTTAACTGGCTGAACCAAATATAGGAAATATCCATGATTGAAAAGCACAAATTGGAGCTAAAATGACCTAGAAATTCTATATTGCTATTAAACTCAAATAATTTACATATGAATAAGCTTGAGATAAATACAGCACAAAATGTAAAAATCGAATATAATCTTGCCAGTCTTGGTTCAAGAATGATCGCTTTTGCAATAGATTATTTTATTATAGTCTGTTATTATTTCTTTTGCTTCTTTCTCTTGGACAGCATAAACATGAACGCAGGAGATCCCTATCTTTTTTATGGCGTTATGATGGCATTGACCCTACCCGCGTTTTTTTACACATTGATTACCGAAACCGCCTTTGGTGGTCAGACAGTAGGTAAGAAAATCATGAAAATAAAGGTCGTTAAACTTGACGGTTCGCGAGCCAACTTTTATCAATACTTGTCCAGATGGAGTCTATCTATTGTAGATATTTGGATGACGATGGGTGGTGTCGCCATTACCTCGATCGTTTTATCCAAAAATGGGCAACGCATTGGAGATATTGCCGCAGAAACTTCCGTTATCAGCCTCAAACCTACATTAAAATTGAGCGACACAATTTACGAAGAGACTTTCGACAATCATCCAATTCTATTTCCACAGGTTATCAAATTGAGCGACAAGGATGCTAATTCGGTCAAAGAGATCTACCAAACAGCTTTTGATAGAAGAGATGTGGGCATTTTAACAGCTTTGGTCCAGCGTCTTGAGGCGGTTATGGAAGTCAAACATCCTGAAAAAATGACTCCCAACGACTTCGTGCTGCAGGTCATGAAAGATCATTACAGCATGTTTAAGGATAAATAGTTTTTACGCTCATAGTTGATTCTGCATTCTCTCGGTTAAAAAACGGATATCGATCGGAGCTCGTTCGGTGTTTCTTCGCTTGCAACCGAAGAAGTACCGAACGAGCTCCGAACAAGTACCGAATAAGCACCGAGTAATCTCCGAAACTGATCGCTATGTCTTATCCATTTTTACAGGTTAATTCTTGAGGTAAAGTAAGAACCGTATTAGACCTTTTGTAAACATTTTTCAGGGATGGACAGGTAATTCTTGATGTGATTCCGATTTTTCGTTCATAAAAAATGCCCTCAAAAAGTTGGACACTTTTTGAGGGCACAGCAAAATAATTCCTTTTTTTATACTGAATATTTTGTTACGCGGTCACTGAAGCCGCAGAAGTCTGCACCTGACGGTCAACCTTCTTAACCAATCCCTGCAATACATTTCCTGGACCGACTTCTACAAAAGCTGTTGCACCATCGGCCAACATATTTTGTACTGTCTGCGTCCACCGTACAGCGCCAGTTAATTGCGCAATAAGATTTTCCTTGATAACCGCTGGATCTGTCTGTGGTTTGGCATCTATATTTTGATAAATCGGACAGCTAGGCGACAAAATGTCTACAGCTTCGATAGCCGCCTGCAATTCGACTTTGGCAGATTCCATCAATGGTGAGTGAAATGCTCCACCAACATTTAGCTTTAATGCGCGCTTAGCACCGGCCTCGGTCAATAAAGCACAAGCTTTATCCACACCTTCAATAGATCCCGAAATCACCAATTGTCCGGGACAGTTATAATTCGCAGCCACCACAACGTCATCAACTTTAGCACAGATCTCTTCCACTATAGCATCTTCCAGACCTAATATCGCAGCCATCGTTGAAGGCTGAAGCTCACATGCTTTTTGCATCGCGTTGGCGCGTTGTGCAACCAATTTCAAGCCATCTTCAAAGCTCAGTGCGCCCGCTGCTACCAAAGCCGAAAACTCACCCAATGAGTGACCTGCAACCATGTCCGGTTGAAAAGACTCTCCCAATGCTTTTGCCAAAATGACCGAATGCAAGAAAATAGCCGGTTGGGTTACGTTGGTTTGTTTCAACTCCTCGTCTGTACCGGAAAACATGACATCCGTGATGCGAAATCCTAAAATATCGTTAGCCTGTTCGAACAAAGCTTTCGTTTCATCATTTAAATTATACAGGTCTTGCCCCATTCCAACAAATTGGGCCCCTTGACCAGGAAATACATATGCTGTTTTCATCCCTTATATTTTTTATTCGTTTATTTGTCTGCTACAATAGGTATTGAATCTGCTTTCTGCAGTCAATGGTTGATGAGAACGAATTCCCGTAAGCGCAAACTTAGATAAATTGCTTTTTATATGCAATATAAATTCATTTCAGCCAGCTATATTCCCATCTTCGGCCGTTCGATCTCATATTGTTCATTTCCTCAGAAGGATCTATCGATCCTTAAATTCAGTCTTCGGGAACAAAACTTAGCGACAACATCTTCTTCGGGTCAAATACATCTTGCGCTATTTCCAGCAGCCCTGTATTAGTCAAGTCCTGAATTTTTTCAATTACTTCGTCCAATAAGATGACACGATCATAGTCCATCACGTTTTTCGCGGCAGAGATAATCATACTCATACGGTTCTCTTCGGTTAAAGCAATCTGACCAATAAATTTCTGCTTCGCCTTTTTTACTGCAGTTTCGGATAGCGGTTGCTCGGTTAGCTTCGCTAGTTCTTTAAAGACGAGTTTTTTAGCTTTTTCAACTTTTTCTTCATCGGTACCGAGGTAAATACTAAATAACCCTGTATCCGAAAAAATAGTATAATTAGATTCAATGGTATAGGCTATTCCATATTTCTCCCGAATAGAAAGATTCAGAATAGAACCCATTCCCATGCCGCCAAGCATATTGTTCAAAAGCAACAGCCCTGTCTTACGCTCATCACGATAACCGTAAGCCAAAGATCCAAGCATGTAATGAACCTGATTAATTGGTTTTGCGACTGCAAGATGCTGTTCAATAATTGGATTGACATCGTTTCTCATCCGCATAATTGTATTTGCTGGAACACCACCAAAGATCTTGTGCAACAATCGCTCAACTTCTTTTAGCGTATAATTACCTGTGATACCAATAACCATTTCATTTGTATCATAGTTTGCCTGCATAAAGTCTAAGATATCGCCCTTTTGTAATGCGAGAAGCTGATCTTCCAGTCCCAAAATATTGTGTCCTAAACCCGACCCCTGAAAAACCAGATCCTCAAAATCGTCTACAATAGACTCTTCTGGGCTATCCAGGTAAGACGCCATTTCATCTACAATGACAGATTTTTCTTTATCCAATTCTATATCGGGAAAAGTGGAATGAAAAAAGATATCTTCAAAAAGATCTAAGGCACGACTTAAATAAGGCTGAAGAATAGAGGCATGTACACAGGTATATTCCTTCGTTGTATAAGCATTCAAATCTCCGCCAACGGATTCCAAATGATTTATAATCTGTTGTGTAGAGCGTCTTTCTGTTCGTTTGAATAAAAGATGCTCAATAAAATGGGCTACACCATATTTTCCAGCAGACTCATCCCGAGACCCCGCATTGATGACCATGCAGACATGTGTAACCGGTAAATTCTGATATTGAAATACTACGCGTATCCCGTTTGAAAGTCTAATAATTTCGTATTCCATGCAGTATAAACTTGCTGTAACTTCTTTAGTCTATCTATTTTGTGTGCCCGTTAGCCTTGACTATCTCCTCCAAAAAAATATACAATCGTACATTCTTTCGCCACTTTGCTCAATCTTCAAATCATAGGGCACATGAAGTGATCACAAAACTAGGCATTTTTAAACGCAAAACGGTCATAGCGAAATCACTATGACCGTTTTTATATCCTATAGCAATAAGATTATTCAAATTACATACGCGGTGGTCTCATTCCGCCTGGGAATCTGTTCTCGCCTTCAGGGTTCCCCATAGCGAATTTTTGGAACTTGTAGGTAAACAAAATCATAAAATATCGTCCCAAACGGTTGGTACGGCTATCTGTAATCATAGATTCGCTCACTGTCCGGGAAACATTCGTTTGCTGATTCAATAAGTCAAATGCTTGTAAACGTACTGTACCACGTTGTTGACTCAAGAACTTCTGCTCAAGGTACGTATTGATGACAAACGGGTTTGCATTGATACCGGCTCCATAACCACTATTGAATTGCTTCGATAGATCCGCTCCGAAAATTGTAGTTTTTGTGATGTTAACAGAGCCAATCAATGTGGGTGTCCAAGAAGAAACATTCGTCGTACGATTTGTCAATGAATTCTCCGTATGATTAAATTGGTAGCGTACTCCCGGATTGATTTCCAAATTCTCCGAAGGGTTGTATCTAAACATCAAACCTTGATTTAATACAATATTCCGGGCAACGTTCTTTTGACCGATGTTATCATCTTTCTCCGTAGAAACATATCCAATATTTTTGTTGTAGGACACCCCGCCCATTAACATAATATTATATGTTTTTTCTTTCATTGACTTTCCGTAATGATAAAAAGAACTCACATTAAATGGTTTATCGCTTGTTTCATTCAAGTAGCGAGTTTCGGATACTAACGTAGAATTTGTTTGTCCAGTTTGATAGTCCATTAAATCATCAAAATAGCTTTTGCTCAAGCTCACAATCTTGTTGTTAGTCAAACCGGCATTAACGAACGCAAAGAAGTTATTTCCTTTTTGAAAATCATTTTTACGGAACCGTACATTCAATTGATGGCTAAATTCCGGATTCAGATTGGCGTTACCGATTACGATACTGGTCCGATTTGTACTCATATCAAAGGGCAAGATCTGCGTTACTGAAGGCTCATTCGGTGTTCCCGAATAATTGACAGAGATATTGGACTGTCTCGAAAATTTATACTCAAAACGTGCAATAGGCATCCAGTTCATATTGTTGCGATGAATTGGAACGACTAAGCCTGAACTGATCGCATCTCCTCTTAATTGGGAAGGTTGAGCTGCTGCTCCAATGGAATAGGTTATTTTATCGCCACTATACAAATAGTTTGCCCCTATTTTATGTGTTGTGAAGGAATAATCGTAATTATAATCAAAATTCAACTTCGGGTCTTCTGCTATAAGGTTTCCATCGCGGTCAAATCCTTGCTGTTTGTTCGAATTATCATACTTATTTTTGTTGAAATCATAGGTAAACTCTACTTTTCCTTTCTCGGAAACAGGTTCAGTATAATTCACCGAGGCTCCTCCATTCCAACTTTTATTATTAGCTTCCAGAATCGTCTTCTCATAGATCGAATCTAAGGGAGTATTTGCATTGTTGGGATCGGCCAACAACCTATCCAGAATGGCATTCTGATCTTTCGTTGTTTTTGCATTATTGAAGTTCATGTTTACAAAAACATTCCTTCCTTTATCATTAAATTTATGATTGTATAAACCGCTAATCCCAAATCTCGGTGCAGTGGAATTGGCAACAATATCTTGCGCCTGAGAATTATTAAATACACTACTACGATACGTGAGCGAATTCGTACCTGTCGTTGCATCGCTCTTGTCGTAGCCAAACTGAGGCGATATTTTGATATAATCTTTCGTTGTAGGCTTCCATTCGACATTTGCTTCGAAACGATGGCTATCACCAACCGTGTTCGAATTGGATGTCACACTGTCCGTCTGCATTATATTAGGCAGTGTATTTTCCTGAAAACGTTGGGATAGTGTTGTATTGTTGCTATGGCTAAAACTATAGCTACCGTAAACAGTCAGTTTATCATTAAAGTCTTTGCGGTAATTCAGTCCTATGGAACCAATTTTTGTCAAACCGTCCGAGCCACCAAACATACCACCACCTCGGCGGCCGCCACCACCCTGGCCACGGCGGGCGCCACCACCTACAGTACTAAAATCGAATAAGGGGGCATTGGTATTGTTCAAATTCCCCAGCACCGAAATTTGTTCACCTTCACGCATCCCCATCCACATACCGGTAGCCTGATAGCGATCTTCTGTTCCCACGCCAGCCCGTAGGGTAGTCATATGCCCAGTATTGTATTTGGGATCTATCTGAATATTCAACACCTTTTCCGAATCACCGTTTTTATTGCCAGTGACATTGGCCATATCACCATAATCATCGATGACCTGCATCTTTTGGATAATATTTGCAGGTAAATTTTGGGTAGCTGTCTTTACATCTCCACCAAAAAAGTCCTTACCATTAATACGAACCCGCTTTACGGATTCACCTTGTGCTGTAACGTTACCATCTTTATCCACTTCGACTCCCTGTAACTTTTTCAACGCGTCTTCCGCAACGGCGCCATCGCGGAGCTTTAGATCTTTCATGGTATATTCCAGGGTATCACTTTTAACAACGACAGTAGGTACTCCATCAACCACAACTTCCTGCAGCATCTGTGAATTCTGTTGTAAAGTTAAACTTGGAATTATATATTTTGACTCGCCTTTAGGAATACTAAATTCCTTTTCAAAGCGCTCGAAGCCTAAGTTTGAAACGGTAATTTTAAAGGTATCGGATTTGACCTTATCAAAGATAAAAATCCCAGCCATATTGGATCCTGTAGTCATAGAATCCAACTTTGACGTCAGCTTAACCGTCGCCCCGGCAACAATTCGATTCTTGTCATCTTTCAAGATTCCCTGTACGCTCTTCGTCTGGCCATAAACAGTCCATCCCATCAGCATACTAAACAACAAAAGCATAAAGCCTCTCATAATATGTATTTTTATATTTCTATAATTGTTAAATCTTTGACACCAAAACTATTGCCCAAGTTTAATATTGAAACAATATGGCCCAGACCGGAACAACTTCTTATTTTGCTAATGAAAATTATTCCATCATATTAATAGTCTAGTGCTCTAAATCTTTACAAAAGAAGACATTATTAGTGTTAATTAATGTAAATGGCCAATATTCACACAGAAGTTACAATAAATAACTCCAAATTTATTTGTAATTTCGGCTATTTTAAGAATCGCCTATGCTATTATCTTATTATCAGGAGCAGTGGATTGAAGCCGGTTGTGACGAAGCTGGAAGGGGCTGTCTGGCAGGGCCCGTTTTCGCTGCAGCAGTGATTTTCCCAACAGACTATTACCACGATCTCCTTAACGACTCCAAACAACTTAGTGAGAAAAAAAGGATGATGTTGCGGCCAATTATCGAACGCGAAGCTCTCGCATTTGCAGTTGCCAGTGTTTCAGCCGAAGAAATAGATCGCATAAACATCCATAATGCAAGCTACTTAGCCATGCACAAGGCGCTTGATCTCTTAAAGACCAAAGCGGAGTATATCATCGTTGACGGAAATAAGTTTATTCCCTATCAACAAATTCCGCATACATGTATCGTCAAGGGGGATGGCAAGTATCTGTCGATCGCAGCTGCTTCAATTCTGGCCAAAACTTATCGGGATGAATATATGGACAACATTGCTGTGGATTATCCCCACTACGACTGGCTCAACAACAAAGGGTACCCAACAGTTAAACACAGAACAGCTGTATTGGCGCATGGGTCTACGCCACATCATAGAAAAAGCTTTAGAATAACTGATCCACAACTCAAATTATTCTAAAGCTTGACTAGTCCTGAAAAATCGATACAGGTTTTCAGTGATTAAAAATAAATAATTTAAACAGTAGTAG
>NZ_MKWH01000022.1:0-16617 GCF_001899705.1 Sphingobacterium sp. 40-24
TCAAGTACGATTATTCTGCAACGGAGTTAGAATTTTACAAGAAAGAAGATCGAGACCAGCTAAAGCGAGAGATAGAAGAAATGAAAAAACAAAAGAGGTAACAGCATCGTACCACAAAGTATATTAATTATAGAAATGTGGAGTTCGAAAGGACTTCACATTTTTTATTTGTCCATTTTTGTCATTGCGATATTCAGCAACGGATACTTCAGCGTATCTAAAATTCGGTAGGCCTTATGATCAGAACCAAATTTCATCCATTGGCTATCTTCCCGCCTAAGCTGAAGAAAACGAGTTTCAAAAACTGAAGCTGTGATCTCGTTGCTTAAAAAACCACGTATAAGATCAAGGTAGAGACTGTAACATGAACTGTGTCAGAGGAATAATTCAATAAGATTATTTATATTCAATTATTCAAACGACACGGTCAAGTTACAGTCTCGAGAAAATATGAAATCATTATTATTGACATTACAGATACGGACTGAACAAAAAACGGGTTATAACGAGGATTTTGCACAATCCAGGCTGAAACCTATCGTCCTTATGGTATATCTCATGATTTCATAGGTTAAGCTCCTAAAATTGCATCACACGTTTCGACTTTGATCCCCCCTTCTGTTGGCGTCATCTCTGACCATAGCCAATTAAAATACTGAATCACTTGCCGAGCTGGGATCATGGGCCTATCGGCGGTGGTGTGTCCATCAGCAGCCACGGTAATAGAATAGTCTCTCGTCAAGGCTGATTTTATAGTGGAATCCACACAGAAATCTGTAGCACATCCAGTCACGATCAGTTCCTTCACTCCCTCACTCCTCAATATCGCCTGAAGATCAGTTTTATAAAATGAATCATTCGCTGTCTTAGAAACAAATATGTCAGCGGCACCTCTGATCAGCTCAGGTAACAAAGACCACTCTTCTGTCCCCGGCATGAAACAGTTTTCCTTTGTCCCATCATGCTGAATAAAAATGACCAGGTCTCCGTTTTTTCTGAATGCATCAGAAAGTCTGTTTATCCGATCGATAACAGCAAAGGTATCCTGCCGCAGCTCATAGGGTCTAAAACTCCCCAGTTGCATATCTATAATTAGTAAGGCTCTCATTTGTGAACTAAATCTATATTATTGATAAATATACGTCGACGAACACAACAAGATTTCTATTCCTAATTTTACTCTTTAGAGGAAAGACTGGATACAACATGTTTATACCGATTGGAATGAAATTTTTTAAAAAAATAAAGCACCAATAAAAACTGGGTATAACCATAGACTGCATCTTCAATGGGAACCGTAAATATTCTAACCCCCATAAAGTCTGATGAATTATAATTAACTATCGGGGATTCGAGTCCTGTTCCAGTCAGTATGCCATTGAAAGGTAAAAATCCCAACATGAGCAGGGTAAATACCAAAGAGGCCTGTGTAATCCATTGTACACGTAACACGAAATGAAAGATCAATAGCATCAAGATCGTAACAGCGGCAGTGACAACAGTATATATGCGATCTGCAAAACTAAGAGCTACGACAGTACATACAATAACACTAACAAAAACCAGGATATTGTTAAAGGCACTGAGCTGCTGCAAGCTGAAGAATTTATCAATGCAAAAATAGGTAAAGATGCAGGAAAATGGGATAAAGATAAAAAACAACCATTCTTCTAAAGGTAAGCCCAAGATCCGCAGACCAAGTGTATATCGGGTATCAAACCACCATACCCCCCTACTCGTAAACCAAATATCCCAGGCAATAAAAAAAATAGCAACCAAAATAGAAGATTTTAAAAAAGGAATAAATTCACGATCAAATCGAAGCCGCCTGTCGAAGGATGCGACAAAACATATTACGACCGTAAAAAATAAGATAAGCGCATAGGTATATTGCATCATGTTTTTTCATTTTTATTATACATTTTAAAGTATTCCATCGGAACATATAAAAAGCCAAAGCACTCGCCTTGTTCCTTGCCAAGATGTTTGTGATGTTGTTTGTGCGCTCGACGAAGTGCTAAAAAATAACGGTTATTTGTTTTGTTCAGAAATTTGAAACGTTGGTGGATAAAAATATCATGCACAAAGAAATAAGCCATACCATAGATCATAATTCCTAATCCAATATAAAAAAGGTAATTATAATCCCTTAGCGATCCATAGTACATCAAGGCAATGGTGGGCAGTGCAAAAATCACAAAGAAATAATCGTTCTTTTCCAAAAAGCCTTTGTTACTATGGTCATGATGATCTTTGTGCAATACCCACAGAAAACCGTGCATAATATATTTGTGAATAACCCATGTGGCGCCTTCCATGGCAATAAACGTGACCAGTACAGTGATAAAATCCATAATCGATATTATAAATAGGCAGCTTTGTAACGCAGATAACTTTTCAGGGCAACATAGGCCTTTTCTGTATTTGGAATCCGGATTCTATTTTCCAAAATTTCTTTTGAAGACTTTTTACGGATTTTTGCAAATAGCGAAAGGTAATATTTGTAGGCCAGATAGACTCCGAATTTCGCCGATGTAGGCAATTTTTTTATTCCCATAAGCGCTTCTTTAAATTCAATGTGGATTTCATCCTCAATCTGACTTTTGAGTGCATTATCGAACACAGCCATATCTAAATTCGGAAAATACGTACGACCAAGGACATGATAATCTTCTTTAAGATCACGCAAAAAGTTTATTTTTTGGAATGCGGAGCCAAGTTTCATCGCATAAGGTTTTAGTTCCTCGTAGTGCTGCCTGTTGCCTTCTGTAAAAACTTGTAAGCACATAAGTCCCACCACTTCTGCCGAACCATAAATGTATTCCTTATAACGTTCGGAATTGTAATATACCTTATTTAGGTCCATTTCCATGCTATGGAGAAATTGACGGACTAGCTCAATATCTATATTATACTTATGAACAGTTTCCTGAAAGGATTGCAATATCGGATTTATTGAAATCCTTTCCTCTAACGCGCAGTTTGTTTCCAGATATAATCTTGCTAACAACCGCCGCTTATCATAATCATGAAAACTATCCACAATTTCATCAGCAAGCCGGACATAGCCATAGATTGCATATATACTATTACGAATGCAAGGTTTAAGCGCTAAAATACCAAGCGAAAAGCTTGTGCTATACTTTTCTGTTGTTTTTTTGCTTACTTCATAAGCGAGTTCATCAAATAGTTTCTTCATGGTATTAAAATTTATGATCTAATTCAATGGCTTCTTTTGCTACAATTTTCCCCGATATGATGGATGGTGGTACACCGGGCCCCGGAACGGTAAGCTGACCTGTGTAAAAAAGATTACAAATATTTTTATTCTTTATTTTTGGTTTCCAAACAGCAGTCTGCTTTAAGGTATTTGCTAGCCCATAGGCATTGCCGCCATAAGCATTATAATCCAGCTGAAAATCACTGACACAATAACTCCGTTTATACGCAATCTTCTCGTAGAGGTTTGTTACTCCGGTTTGCTTTTCGAGGCGTTCAAGCATGTGCCGTAAATACTCTTCCCGTGTCTCTTCAATATCCGAGATGCCAGTCGCCAAAGGCATCAATAAAAAGAGATTCTCCTGACCCATTGGGGCAACACTTTTATCTGTTTTGGATGGGCAACAGGCATAGAAAAGTGGTTTTTCAGGCCATTTTTTAGCTGAATAAATAGAATCAATATGTTCATCCAGGTTATTTTCGAAGAAAAGTGTATGATGTGTTAAATTAGGTATTACTGATTTCATACCAAGATAATAAATAAGGCTAGAAGGTGCGAATGTCCGACTCTCCCAATACCCCTCATCATAATTTCTAAACTCTTTCGGCAATTGCTTTTCTATATGATGATAGTCTGCCGAAGCGACCACAAGATCAAATTTCTGATCTTGACCATTAATCTTTAATGAAGTGATCATTCGGTTTTCAATTTCAAAGGCATCCACATTGTGGTTGAAGTGGAAAGTAGCACCTTGCGACTCGGCAACCTGTTTCATGGCTAATACCAGCTGAGAAAAACCGCCCATGGGATAATGTGTTCCCAGTGCATAACCGCCATAGTTCATCAGACTATATAATGCCGGAATATCTTTGGGCGATGCACCTAAAAAGATGACTGGAAATTCCATCAAGGTACGAAGTCTTTGATCGTTAAAGTATTTGCCCACGTAGGACCTAAAATTAGAAAACAAATCCAGTTTGAATGCACTAAGTGCAATTTTCGGTGAGATGAACTCGAACCAACTATGACAAGGCTTATTGACAAAATCACGCATTCCGACCTCATATTTGAATTTTGCGGAATACATAAACTTATCAAGTTTTGCCCCCGCCCCGGCCTCGATCTGTTCGAACAATTCCTTTAAATCTTCGTAAGATTTAGGGATGCTGATCTTTCCAGCAGGAAATATCATCTCAAATTGTGGATTGAGCGATACAAGATCAAAAAAATCTGAGGTATGGAATCCAAAATCTGAAAAGAACGATTCGATAATATCGGGCATCCAATACCAGCTAGGTCCCATGTCAAAACGAAAGCCCTCAGGTGTACAAAAATGTCTAGCGCGGCCACCAGGCCCTTCATGTTTTTCAAACACATGTACATCATACCCCGCCTCGCCAAGATAGGCCGCGGCTGAAAGGCCCGAAAAACCTGCTCCGATGACAGCTACTTTTTTTCTCGTTTTCATTATACTTAGCTCCCTCTATATGTTGAATATCCAAATGGACTTACAGTGATCGGAACATGGTAATGCTTGTCGTCTTTTATTTCAAAAATGACTTCAATAAAAGGGTAAAATGTTTCGAGCTTTTGAAGGAGAAAATAACTTTCTATATAGAATTTAAGCTTGTATATACCTTTATTATCAGTTTTACCGGTTAATAAAAAATTACTGATACGACCGTTAAAATCCGTTTTTTCACTTGCTATAGTAATCCATTGTCCATTTGACATCAACTTCTCCAAATCAACTTTAACATCTGGAGCAGGGCTTCCTTTGGAAATATCCAGAATGTGGCTTGACAATTGATATTTAACATGCTGACTATATACAGGCAATCCAAAGAATACACAAAACAACATAATAAAGTGTTTTTTTTTAATCTTCATACTATAATTTTCTTATTGTTCTACTTTGTCCATATACTCTTGGGTTTTGAAAAAATATGCAACCGCGGATGCTACTGAGAAATAGCCTAGGGCCCCATTAGATATATTGGAGCTTGGATTTCCTGGAGCTGCCCCGCCAGGATTTGCAGATTGAAACTCATTCCAAAATTTGTAAACACTGGCATCAATACAGTACCGAATTATCCTCACTTCGTCATTCAGCTCCAAATCTATTGTACGATCAGAGATTTCATGCGTAACATATTTTCCATCGTTGAACTTATCGTTATATGTTGAAGCAAACCGTATAGGAGAATTATTGATAGCGATTTCGTACAGATAATAATTGTTTACTTGTGCCGGATCGTAAAATTTAAAGGTTGGATAGTAACGCTCTTCTGTAAAGATTTTTTCTTTTGAGATTCCTAGGGAATCAACGGCCACGTAGGTAGGCATAGTTACCGAAGACCGATAATATTCTCCTTCTAATTCTATTTCAAGGCTATATTTTGTTCCTGGACGGACGCGGAAGTTTTGGGCACGATAGTAACCATCGCGTTCATAAACAAAAGTTATTTCCTCATTCGCAGAAGACCGCACCACCACCGATGCGCCGGAAATAGGATCGCTCTTTCTATCTGTACCGAAAGCGACAGTTTTAGTAACCCTAATGAGCTGATCTACGTTTAAATCATTTAAATTGGCTTCAATCACAATGCGCGCTTCGCTATTTTCCAGCTCTAGATCGATCACTTTTTCACAGGCGGAAAATAAAACAGTCAGAAGCGCCAATATTGTAAGTAGGTTTCTTTTCATAATATTAAAACTTAAAATTCCAGGTAACTGATGGTATAATACCAAATAATGCAATCTGATAGGCTTCTGTTATATTGGGATTGTCTTCATTTTCCCTAAAGTCCACAATATAGGCATTGCGTCGGTTGTAGGCATTATATAGCCCAAATGTCCAGCTGGAAGTAAAACGTTTGTTTGATTTTTGAGGTTCATACGTTGCAGACAGATCCAAACGATGGTAAATTGGCGATCTATGGCTATTTCGCTGAGTATAATAAAATAATGTGGTATTGTTTAAGTCATATTTCCCTGCTGGATAAGTAACTGCATTACCACTGTTGAAAATAAAATTTGCCCCCAAAGACCATTTATCCGACAACTTATACATGGTCACCAAGGAAAGATCATGGGTACGATCCTGCCGGGCATTAAACCAGGCTCCCTGGTTAATTCCATTAAACTTTCGCTCACTCTTCGATAAAGTGTAACCTATCCATCCACTTAGTTTACCACTATTTTTCCGTAGCAATAATTCAAGACCATATGCACGACCCTTACCAAAAAGAAGTTCTCCTTCAAGCAATTCGTTAGCCTGGAGATCAGCGCCGGTGCGAAAGTCGATCTGATTGGCCATGGCCTTATAATAGGATTCCACTGAAAATTCATAAGCGCTACCGTTGAAATTTCGA
This sequence comes from Sphingobacterium sp. 40-24, assembly GCF_001899705.1. NCBI lineage: Bacteria > Pseudomonadati > Bacteroidota > Sphingobacteriia > Sphingobacteriales > Sphingobacteriaceae > Sphingobacterium > Sphingobacterium sp. 40-24. Next base: position 6,595 of record NZ_MKWH01000022.1, read on the forward strand.
AAGTATCCGAAAGCAATCTGATCAGCGAGCTGCGGTTTGATATTCAAGCTGCTCAACACATACTGATCTGTAGGAAGCGCCGAAGTGGAATTGGTTAATTGATGCAGATTCTGCGCCATCCGATTATAGGAAAGTTTAATACTGCTCAGGGAATTTAAAAGTAGGCTTGCAGATAGCCTGGGTTCCAGATTGATGTAATGCTTCGCTACCGTTCCCTTTCCAAAATATTGTTCGTCAATAACATCTCTGTCGTCATCAAAACGATAGAAAGTACCTGGCCCCATCACCATAAAATCCGACAATCGGACACCATACAGTAAGGAAAGGCGATCGTTGGCTTTCCATTCATGAGAAAAATAAGCGCTTACATCCCAGCCTTTACGCTTTTCAATGCGAATCGAATTGACATTGGCATCTTTGTCAGCAGCTAAACTTGCAGGTCGAATATTTTGGTTCAGCGCATTTGCGCCAAATCGTATTGTGGACCTATTGGATGGGTAAAAAGAAAAATCCTGTTTGAGATTCCAATTCCCAATTTTAGAAGCGATATCAAAGTCACCGCTATTACCATTGACGCCAACATTGTAATTAAAATCACTGTAAATTAAGGAGGTATTACTAAACAAGCGATCATTGAAAATATGATTCCACCGCACAGTAGCTGTTGTATTTCCCCAGTTAAAACCAAATTTATCTGAAAAACCCAATTCATCCTTTCCAAAGTAACCCGAAAGGAAGACTTTATTTCGTTCGTCAATCTTATAGTTTAGTTTAGCATTTAAATCATAAAAATATAATTTACTCTGCTTCACATCCTGATCATTTGAAAGTTTGAGAAAAAGGTCCGCATATGTACGCCGGCCACTGAGCATGAATGATCCGCGATCATCAGGCAAAGGTGCCGATACCTTTAGGCGCGATGCAATAAGACCAACACCGCCTTCAGCAGAAAACTCTTTCTGATTTCCATCCACCATCGTAATATCCAAAACGGAAGATATTCGTCCGCCATATTGGCTTGGTATCCCACCTTTGTACAGCTGCACGTCTTTAACCGCATCAGAATTGAAGGTGGAAAAAAAACCTAAAAGATGAGCGGCATTATAAACAATTGCTTCATCCAACAAAATCAGATTCTGATCTCCCCCTCCACCACGAACAAAAAAATTTGTGCTTCCCTCGCCTCCACTCTGCACACCGGGCAGCAGCTGTATCGTCTTGAGCAGATCTTTCTCGCCAAATAGTACAGGTACGTTTTTTATCTCTTCCATACTAAATTTGAATGATCCCATCTGTGGACTACGCACATTTTTATTGCGTTGAACGCCCGATACAACAACCTCTTGCAATGCATTCTGGTTGGGTATGAGTTCGATATCATTCTTCATTGATTCATTTAAGGAGATTGTTTTTGTCTGAGTTTCGTACCCCACATAACTGAAAGTCACGATCCGCTCTCCTGCTTCGAGTACTAGGGAATAGAACCCATAATTGTTTGTTGACGTTGCTCGCTCTGTATCCTTTTCTGAGACAACTGCACCGATTAGAGTCTCACCTGTATTTGCATCTTTCACAATGCCAGAGAGTACTTTCTTTTGGGCTAAACCAGAAAAAGCACTTAGCATAATGAGTGTAGTTAAAATGAAATTTTTGTCAAACATACGGCTACCTTTAAAAATTCAAAATCAAATATAGTTTATTTAAACTCTAATTTAGTATTAAATAACACTACTTTTTTAAAAAATAATAAAGACATGACCGAATTGTAGTACAAAAACGACGAAATATTTTCTATGCACGCTATTTCATATCAAAAGCATACAATTGATATTCAGCATTATAAATAAATGAATAAAGAATAATTTTTAAAATAGAGATAGGTTAAACTTATCTCAATCCTTTTTGAGATATTGTTCAAGATGGGTCACATCTTTCATATCAATCAGGGTATGGTGATGGTGATCGAGCTTAGCAAGTAATATTATTAATAAATCGCGTTCTTCGTTTGAAAGGTTGCCGATCAGGATATTACCTACCGTTTTCATGTTAGGCAGCACCTTAAACAGTTCAGCACGGCCAGCATTGGAAATACAGATTGGTTTGGCTCTTTTATCGGAGACTTTGGGTGCTTCTTCGATTAAACCAAGTCGCATTAATCGACGGATGACTTCTGTACCAGAAGCTTTTTCGACAGCATTTTTCCTAATCAGTTCTGTCTGAAGTAGCTTATCATAAGAGAACAACACCATTAGAAAGGTAAAATCTTCCGGAGTCTGCAGATGGGTTCCTTCGAATGCTAACTTTATGTAATGTTTCGCATAACGATTCATCATCAAAAGAAGTTTACCCAAATCTTCTGCCGGGACATCTCTTTCTGTGACAATAGCATGCTCTCCCCCAACTTTACGTGTCTGGGTCATCCCAATTGAATTTTTGAGATACATGTATTTTAAAAAATCAGTGAGCGTACCATTCACCGATTCATTGGTACAGTAATCCTCTAGCTCTTCAGCTATTTCGATCAAAAGATCTTTTCTTATCATCACAACTTTCTCTGCTATACAAATGAAAGATTTTTATTGCGAAAAAAAAAGTAAAAGGTTTTTGTATCAGTTTCTATTTGAACGACTGATTATTAAAATTGATCACTTTGATCTTATAAACAGCCTAAAATTTTGAAGGCGTTTCTATATATATCATTATTGTTACTTATCATCCACTTTCTTTTCGCCAATCACTACATCACCGAGAATGGATCTTAAATACCCTTCAAAAGCTATATTCAATCCTTCAATAATAATTTTATCGTGTGAATTGATATCGCCAATTATTTTCTTATCATCATAAGCATCACCAACAATTGCCAAAACACAACGCCCGCTGTGTTTTGAAAAAAGCCCAACTCCTATTATTTCTTCACCAAATTTCACAAACCAGGTTTCTTCCTTATGGTCTTCCGTCGTATTTGGTATGTGTATAGCCGTAGGACAGGTCAAACATACTGCGATTTTGATAAAAGCGGCAATTATTGACAGACAGGTAATTTGTCCGGATACTGAGTATGCCGCCGCGTGTCGCATTAAAGACTTCACAGCGGTCGAATGAAATTTCGCTACAGTCGGAAATATACACATTGTGATAATAGGTTCCGCTTTCGCCCTGTGGAATTTCAAACTGACCGAAACCTTTTATTTTAAGCCCCTCGAAGGTAACTTTTGAGGAATTAGTGAGGTTGATAAAATTCCTTCCTGCCACATACTGGTACAAACCGCCGTTGTTCGAATAGAATTTGATATTATTTGCCTGATCAATCTGGATATTTTTGATTGCATAAAATCCATCAAAGTATACATTCAATCCTTTAACAATAGCAAGGTTCACAAGCTTCTGAAATTGTACAGTATTATCTGTGATCGTGGCACTGACGCCAAAATACCGGACATCGATCTGATCCGCAAATTCGTGTACCAGCTTGTTACTTTGAACAGCAATAACTCGACCACCATCATCTGCTCCAGGATCTGGACTTACCGGAGCTAAATAATAAATAATCGGTGCCGCTGTATCTCCTTTTTCGTGATACCCTAACAACTCCACCCCATCGTAGGTACCGTTTTGCAATGCTGCGATTTCAATTGCAGATAAAGCACGCATATCTGCCATCGTGTTCTTAACTAAAAATTGATTTGCCATAATTCTTTTCTTTTAAAATATATAGCAAAAGTAGGCGGGCCGAAGCTGCTATCTGAGGAAAAGAAGGGGTATGTAAGCGGTAGTGAGGAGATACCGAAAAGTCTAGGGTAAGAAAATTTTTCATTTATTGTATTAGCTACAAACACATTTGTGTAGTTTTTAGCTACAGTCCTATATCATATTCAGATATTTTATAATATTACATAAAAACCAAATTTTAATGAAAACAATAAAATTTACATTATTTATCATTTCATTGTTCTTTTTGTCGTGCTCGAAAAGAAACGATTCAATAACGATCAATGAAGACAAATCTATTAGCAAACTTAAAGCAGCGGTTGTTACGCCGACCCCAAGTCCAAACGCCTACATATCTAGGTTCGAAAGTGAAAATACAGACTTGGATTCAATGAAACCTGGTACATTCCATAAATTAAGAGGAGATCTTACTAAGGGGCCCCATTGACACTATAGTTACTGCAAATTTAGCACCAGGGCAAGAAGCTTATGGATTGACCAAATTTCCCTTTGTGAAAGGAAAAGAATATACACTAACTTTTCCAATAAACTTGGAAGGTTATGATGACAAATCATTTCTTGAGGTATCTTCAAAATCATATTTTCCTGAAATTGAAATATATACAATTAAAAACTTAAATGGATCAGGGTTATTTACGCAATATATAAATCCACCACTAAAATCAACGAATGATGTATTTCAGAAGATATCAATACCAGGTCCTCAAGATATCAACAAGCATCAAAGTAGAACAATAACGTTAAAATTTATTCCGGACGCATGTTTTCAATTTATAGGCTTTAAATTTCGCTCTAACGTAAGTAAGAATACTAAGATTCATTTGAAGACTCCAACGATTAGTGCAAAATCTTTAATGGAATTTGTTGCAGAACCTGAACAATGTATTGGAACTACTCAAGTTGTAACTTACCGAACATCCTCAGGATATGTAATAAATGAACCTGTGAATTGGTACGTCAAAGGAGATTTAGAAATTATTGGAAGTACCAATGGAGCAAACGTAACTGTAAAAAGTAAAGGAACAGGTATTGGTACAGTAGGATACTACCCTTGCGATTCGAGTCTAGGAAGTTTTGAGTTTAATATAAAACCTCCAAAAGAAGACTTTGAAATTTCAGGAAAGCCCATCGTCCGTCCATTAGAGACCTTAGTTTATTATCTTCCTGCTGATATAGGTTTATCAAACATAACTTTCCAGGTAGGCGGTGCAACCGTATTAGGTACAACCGAAAATAGTGTGAGAATTCGTGTTCTTAATAAAGCATATGATAGTTTACCTATTGTATCTATTACAGCAACGGGTAATACTAAATGCGGTCTTTTTACAAAAACACTCTATCCGGACGTAGTTGAGAATTAATATTAAAATAAAACAACGAAGCTTAGTAGAGCTTCGTTGTTTTAAACCTTCTGCATATTCCGGAGTAAATTGGTTCTTCATCAATTTTGGTGAATTAGGCTGATTTAGCAAGAACCATTTTTCTTAATAACTCAAAGCCTGCCTTCCCATACATTTTCCTTTTGATGTTTTTTATTCGGTTTACCTGGCCTTCAACTTGACCATTGCTTATGGATGTTATCACAGCATTATTAACTGCCTGATAGTCCTTTATGAGGTTTTTAGCAAAGTTTTTCAAACCACATTCTGATTTTATCGCCTCATCAATCCAATTTTTTAACAGACCGTCCTGTTTGCTCTGAAACAATCGCTTAAAACCCTTTACCTGCTGCTCCAATTGTTTTATCTGCGGAAATTTATCAAACAGTAATTTCAAAAATTCCTTGTCATCATTTCCCTTAATTTGCTCTAATTCCATATAGAGCATCAAGGAGAGCCTCGCCGGTGACCAGGTTTTTGCTACTATGGGAGTTACTGTTTTGGTTCTAGTGAATGGCTGCATTTGATAAACTTCGTTCATCTTGTGGCAGAACTGTGTGTATTTTCCGTTGAAACCCATCTCTACAATTGTTTCATGCAGTTCGCGGTATGTTTTACCTCGGTTCTCTTCCATCAAGAGAAAGTTAATAAAAGCGTCCAGGTTGGTTGAACTTCTGGATTGCCTTTTTGTAAGTGAGTCCATTAAAACGTATCTTCTAACAGTGCCACGCGCGAGCTTCGTAATTCTGGCAATCTGTCTTAGCGTAATACCGTTTCCGTGTAGCTCTTTAACTTTGTCAAAAAGATACTTTCTAGCGACACTAATATTAGCCGTCAAAATGTTCGGCTCTACGATTTCTAATACTCTCTTAGCTGGCTGCTCAGTCTCAGCTGATGTAGATCGTTCGCTTTTGGGATCATTGTAAAGCTTAAATATCTCCCTTAGTTCTTTTCCTTTTGATTGAAAAATCCTTTTGGTTGCTTCTCCAAGGTTCAACAGTAAGTGAAAGCGATCTGCAACCTGGTTGGCTTGAGGGGCGCCCGCTTTTATACCCAAAGCATATGGTCCATATCGATCCCTGGAAACTGTTTTTATTTCCGGATGCTTTTTTAGCCATTCGGCGAGGGTGCCCGATTCACGATCGGGCAGCAGGTCGATAACTTCTTTTCTTTTTAAATCAACAATAACGGTTCCGTAGGTCCTTCCTTTTTTGAAAGCCCAGTCATCTACGCCAATTACACCAGATGTTAATGAATTAGGTTGTATATTGACTCTTTTGATCACCCGTAAAATAGTGGACGGGCTGACAGGTAGTCCAACATAACCGCTTATTGATGCGCCTTTATTTCCGCCCAGTTCAAGTGCCATTTTAAAAAGAAGATCATTAGAGCGCATAAGTCTTCTATAATAAGGCTTGATTTCACAGTGGAAGCGTTCAGTAAAAATCTTTCTTGGGCAGGCTATATTGTCACAGAAATACTTTCTAGCACGCAGCTTGACTTTCGTTATATGACCGGAAATAGGAAGATCCAAAAGAGTCCTAAAATACCTACTGTGGATCCTAATACTTTTCTTTTTGCAAATAGGACAAACTGAATATTTTTGATAAGCACATGTATTAATACAAAGTTCTCCTGGAGAGGAATATATTGTGTGAGCTTTTAGCTGTAAATTAGAAGGAAGGATAAAATGTGGAATCATGACATAAAAGTATAATAATAAATTACACATTATTATCCATATATTTGTTTGTTTTCAAAAAGAAATATCGTGGGAAAATCAGTCTTAAAAATTCAAAGATCAGAGGCAGGAGAAATAAAAAAATTATTAAACACAAATGATGCTTACGTTGTCGGCGTAAGACTGTATTTGGTATATCTGGTTGCCTTGGGACATTCAAGCAGACGGCTATCGGAACTCCACAGTATCAGTTTCAAGCAGATAACAAATTGGGTGCATCGATTTGAAAAGGAAGGTATAGAAGGATTAAAAGATAAGAAAGGACGAGGGAGGCGTAGCGGGTTGTCGGAAGAACAGCTGGAAAGAATCAAAGAGCTGGTAATAAAAGAAACGCCATTGAATCATGGATATCAATCAGAAAAGTGGACCGGACCTCTTTTGATACAGTGGATTAAAAGAGAATATGGTTTAGTATATCAAAAGGCGCAAATTTATAACTTGCTAGCCAAGGTTGGAATTATCTTTGAAAAGAAACTTGGCCTAATATCTAAAGTGTAATTATTTGTTGTACTTTCACCAAAATTGATGAAGAACCAGTAAATTGACCCCATGATTCCGGCACTTTGCACTGGAGTATATGCGCGATTCCATTGAGTTATCGCATGCCATTCCGGCAGATGTTGACCCCCTAATAAGATTTAGATGGATTTATTCCGGACCATACTGACCCCCTTGGTTATTTTGATTTATTTGGGATAAGATTTTTAAGAGTTATTCCAATGGCCGGTAAATCAAGACCCATGAGTCAGATAAAACAATTGATAAGATTGAAACAGCAGGGCTATGCCATAAAAGCGATAGCACGTTGTTTATCACTGAGTAAGAACACCGTAAAGACCTATCTTTTCAAGATCGGTCAAGCAAAGCTCAACATGAACGAGCTGCTGGAACTGGAGGATCCGATTCTCGACGGGCTTCTGAATGCCGGTAATCCAGCCTATCGTGATGCCCGGTTTGAGGATTTCAAAGAGCGGCTTTCCTATTTTCAGCAAGAACTCGGCCGTCCCGGTGTTACCCGTAAACTTCTTTGGGAAGAATATAAGCAGAGCGTGTCGGACGGCTATGAACTTTCACAGTTCTGTTTCCACCTGGGGCAATATCTCAAAGTACAGAAGCGCAGCTCGATGGTCATGGAACATACGCCAGCAGATAAACTTTATATCGACTTTTCCGGCAAGAAGCTTCATTTTATCGATGGCAATACCGGTGAGATCATAAATTGTGAGATATTTGTGGCCTGTCTTCCTTTTTCCAATTATTGTTATGCCACAGCTGTGCCGAGCCAGAAGACACCCGACTTTTTGGACGCGCTGGATAAATGTATACAGTTTCTTGGCGGGGTGCCAAGATGTATCGTTCCGGACAATCTTAAGTCTGCGGTTATAAAAAGTGACAGGTACGAACCGGAAATCAACCGCTGTATGGAAGATCTGGCCAATCATTACGGTACTGTTATCGTTCCTGCACGCGCTGGAAAGCCCAGGGACAAGAGTGCCGTAGAAAACCATGTAAAGATCATTTATACGCAGGTATTTGCCAAACTTCGAAACAGGAGCTTTTTCTCATTATCAGCCCTCAACAGCGCCGTTGAAGACTGTGTATTGAAGCTGAACCAGACGCGTATGCAGAACAGGAGTTATTGTCGGCAGGAACGGTTCCTCAGCTGTGAAAAACATCTTCTGTTACCATTACCCGAGCATCGCTTTGCACTAAAATATTATGCGGAGCTTAAGATCGGTGAAAACGGGCACGTCTATCTTGGCAGGGACAGACACTTCTATAGTGCCCCGAGTTGCTATATCGGAAAGAAAGCACAGGTTATCTACACCAAGAATCTCGTGCACATCTTTGTTGGAGGAAAACAGGTTGCCCTGCATCAGAGGAGCCCAAAACAGAATGCCTACACCACCCTGGAGGAACATCTGGATGCCAGGTACCGTGAGTTCAGAAAAAGGAACCCTGCCCATTACCTTACAAGAGCAAATGCCATATCTCCGGTATTCAGTGAACTGGTACAGATGATCTTTGACCAGAAACGCCATCCTGAACAGCTTTACAGGACATGTGACGGACTGTTCAGGCTTCAAAGAACCTACAGCGACCTGTTTATAAAGGCCTGCCAGGTGGCTATTACTCATCGCCAGCTACGGTATAAGTTTGTTGAAGGCCTTTTAATAACCGGCATGGTAAACTTTCCGGAGCACCAGGGCGCACAGATCGAAAAAAAACTTCCCCTGCATGAAAATATCAGGAACCGGGGGTATTATTCATAACATAAAAATCAATTACAGTGAACATCGAACACAACATGAAAAGTCTCCGGCTATTGGGCATGGAGCGTAGCTGGAAAGCGCTGGTGGAAACCCGTCGTATGACAGAACTTAACTTTGAGGATGGGTTGCAGCTGCTCTTGCAGTCGGAGCTGGACAGCCGGGAAGAAAAACGGTTTGACAGACTAAAAAGGAATGCTGCCTTTCGCTATCAGGCATCGGTTGAGGAGCTCAATATGGATCCCAAACGCGGTATGGACAAAGCCCAGATCGCTGACCTAATTACTGGCGGGTACATTGAAAGAGGTGAGCCGCTACTGATATCGGGCGCGACGGGGTGCGGAAAAAGCTTTCTGGCCTCAGCCCTTGGTTTAAAAGCATGCTCACAGGGAAAAAAGGTCTTATACTTCAATCTACAGAAGCTGCTCCAGCGAACCAAGATTGCCAGACTGGAAGGATCAATGCACAAACTTCTGGACAGGATTGCAAAAGCTGACCTGCTGATCCTGGATGACTTTGGTCTTGTAAATCTAGACCAGCAGCAAAGGCTGGACCTGATGGAAATTATTGAAGATAGGCATGCCAGATCATCGACCATTATAGCCAGTCAGCTTCCCGTAGCAAGCTGGTATGATGTGATTGGGGAAGATATAATCGCCGACGCTGTATTGGACCGGATTGTACATACTTCACACCGAATTGAACTTAAGGGTGAAAGTCTAAGAAAAAAAAGGTAATATTGTCAGGCTATTGGTAAAAATCCCCCAGATAACCAAAATCAGAGGGGTCAGTATCGCCGGAAAGGGGTCAACATCAGGTTCTTCCCCACTTTTGGTGGTAATACCATCATATTTGTCTTCAATTAGCGTTCATATTTTAATGAATGCATCAAAACTTGTTT